>CAMARB010000043.1 GCA_945860355.1 Chthoniobacter flavus
GGGGGGTGTCAGGGGGGAAATGGCTCGATTTGTGGGAGGGCGCCTTTCGCCGGCTTACCGCCCGGATTTGAGCGGCGTGCTCCCATCGCGGGAGGCCGGGCGGGTTGCCAAGATTTGGGCGGAAAGATTTTGAGAAACGGGCCCCCTCGGCACATGGGCTGCTTCTTCCTTGGGCAATGGTTGCTCCTCCCCGCGCAGTGATCGGCGTTGATCTTGGTCGTCATGCCCTCAAGTCGGTCCTTTTGCAGCGAAAGGGGGAGAATCGCTTCGGGATCACGCATTTCGCCTGCCGCCGATTGGCCGGGCCGGTGGATACGGCCGAGGCGTTGAGCGGCGAACTCCGGGCCCTTTTCAAAGACATGGGCGGCGGCGCCAAATTATGCGCCGTGGCGGTTTCGAGTCCGGACGCGTTGATCCGGATCATCGAGCAGCCGCAGACCCCAACGCAGCTTCTGCGCGAAGCGTTGCGGCTCAACGGCATGGCTTATCTCAACCAGGACTGCCGCCGTTGGGTGCTGGATTGCGCGGAGCTCGCCTCCGCGGAGTCGGTTTCCGGGGGGGCGGGGGGCAAGGCCAAGTATTTGGTGGGCGGTGCGCCTCGTGACGAGGTGGCCCGTGTGGACGATGCGTTTTCCAAGGCCGGCCAGCACATTGGCTGGCTGCCTCTGGCGCCCATCTCCATCCTCAACGCCTTTGAGTTCGCCTGCCGTGAGGCCTTCCAAAACGGCGCGTTTTTCCTCGTGGACATTGGGCACATGACTTCCACGCTGATGGTGGGAATGAAAGGGGAGTTGGTGCTGGTGCGTTCGATTGATTGCGGGGGAAGTTTGGTCCTGGAGACGCTTCGGTCCCTTACGGGTGAACCCCATGAGGCGGTTCTTCAGGCGCTCGAAAGCGAGGACGAGTTGATGGTTGAAAACACCCGGATGGCCCTGGGGATTCTCGCCCGGGAGATCAGCAGCTCGATTGGTTTTTTTGAGTCAAACCACGAGGCGAACATTGATCGGATTTACGTGTCGGGTGCGCCGGCTAAATCCCCGGCCATCCTCAAGGTGCTGGGCGAGGAGGTGGAACGGCCCTGCACGGCATGGAGCGCGGTGGCCCGCTGCGAAGTGGGAGTGGCCCAGGCGCGAATCCCCGCATTCGAGGCCAGCGCATTGGATCTGCACGTGGCCTGCGGCGCGGCGGCCGAGGCCCTCGAAGCTCTTTAACCATGCCGCTGCGACTCAATCTCTATCACGAAATTGAGCGGGACAAGCGGGCCAAGAGCCGCGACCCGCTCAAGCTGGGAATTCTCGCCGTGCTCTGTGTCGCCGCCGGGATGGTTTCCTATTATTTCTGGCAGCTGGGCGTTCTGCGGGGCATTGAGCAAAGCCATCGTGTCACCCGGGCACAATTTGAGGATCTCGTTCCGAAGGCTGAGGCGGCGAAAAAACGGGAGCAGGAATTTGCGGATGTGGTGAAGTCCAAGGAACGCCTCGTGGAGCGGATGGAGGAACGGTTCCACTGGGCGCCCTTCCTTGCGCAGATGGGCAAGGTGGTTGAGGGCGATGTGCAGATCACAAAACTCTCCGGCGAACTCCAGGTCGCCAAAATCCGGCGGTGCAACCTCGCGGTTGAAGGGGTTGCGGCGGGGGCTGACCCGCGCAAGACAGCCGAGCATTTGCGCGTGGCGATTCGGGACGAGTTGCTGACCCGGTTCAAGGTGGTCAACGCGACGTTTCGCACCCTGGAGGAGAGTCCCACTCCGGCGAACATCCACGGGAAACCCCAGGGCACCGCATTGTTCCTGATCCAGGTCCAGGTCGCCACGGGGGAGGAAACGCCCCCTAAACCTCCCACCCGCAAAAAGCGATGAAGCTCGGAAAAGAAGAAATCAAACGGATCTTCCTCGCGGGGGCTTTTGCCTTGGCGGTGGTTTACGCGTTTTTTAACGGACTGCTCGGGCCGGTCCTCAAATCCCAGGCGGCGATGCGCAAGAGCATCGCGGAACTGGCGCCGCGGATTCAAGAGGCCAAACTCGTGCTCGCCAAGGCGCAGGAGTCCGAAAGAGCCGCCCAATCCGCCAAGGACGTCCTCGCGCAGATTGCTCAAATGACGCCGCACGGTGCGCCGGTGGCGTGGTTTCCTCCGCAAGTGGCCGCGGCCTTCAAGACCCAGGGCGCTGACAAGGCGCTCACGCGTTTGATCGGAGAGACGCCGGAGAAGGAAATCGCCGGCTACGACAAGGTTTCCTGGGCGGTCGAGCTGCCCCGCGTCGAGTTTTTCTCGTTCGGGCAGGCTCTGGCGGATTTTGAGAACAGCCAGCCGCTGCTTGAGATTTACAGCCTCAGTATCGAGGCCAACCGCGAGGCGGCGGAAACCCAGCGCGTCCTGATGAGCGCGCAGCACTTGATTAAAAAATGAACGCGCCACTTTGGCTCCTCGCCTGGTGTTCCTTGATCCCGCTGACGATGCGCGCGGAGTCGCCCGAGGCCCCGGTCGCAGGCGGTTATCTGCTCAAAAAGCGTTCCTCCTTTGAGGTGCCCAGGCGGACGGCTTCGCCGTTTGTGCCCATCGGCTGGGCGAAACCGCAGGAAACCTCCGAGGCGGCGGTTGCCGCCGCGCCCCCGGCGAGGCCGGTGTTGGAGGAGAAAAACTACAACCTCAGCAGCATCCTGCTGGGAAATCCCGCGCTGGCTGTCATCAACGGACGCTCCTATTCGGAGGGGGAGTTTGTGCGCACACCGAAGCCGCCGGGCCCGGCGCCAAAAGCGGCTTCGCCGGGTGAGCCGTCCCCGGAGAAGTCGGGGCCCCCGCCCAAGGTGCGGGTGGCGCGGATTTTGGACGGGCTGGTGGAGCTCCGGAGCGGCAGTGAAGTGCTCCAGCTGCCGCTGCGGCGCCAGGAGTTCATCCCGAAAAAGACTGACGCGCTTGAGTCAGAAGAGCGTTAGGAGGCGGTCGCGTTGAGCTGGGCGAGCACTTCCGGGTCGCGGACATCGGCCCACGCGCCCGCGAGTTCGAGTGCCTGCACTTTTTGGCCGCTCATGGCGAGGTCGCGGATCGCGTCCGTGAGCTCGTATTCGCCCCGGGGCGATTTCTGGAGTTTGGCGGTGAACGCGTAGATGCTCGGCCGGAACGTGTAAACGCCGGCGTTGTACCAGGGGCTTGTGGGTTCCCCCGGCTGCGGTTTTTCCCGCAGATCGGTGAGCTCGAAGCGTTCGTTGACAAACACGGCGCCGCCCTTGGAGACGTCCTCGTTCTTTTTGACGCTGATCAACGCCTCCGCGTCGTCCATGGTCGCCAGCCGGTGGTAGTTTTCCGGCGCCACGAGGATGTCGCCGTAGCTGAGAATGAAGGGGTCCTCCCCCGTGAATGCGCGGCCCAGGTCCACCACGCGGCCCGTTCCGTCCTGGACGGTTTGGTTGACGTATTCCACCTGCACGCCGAACCGGGCGCCGTCGCCGAAATGGTTGCGGACGACCTCGGCCCGGTAACCCACCACGATGAGGAACCGGGTGACACCGGCGGCGCGGAGCCCCTCGAGGATATGCTCCAGGATGGGTTTGCCCCGCACCTCGATCATGGGCTTGGGCAGTTCGTTGGTGAGTTCGCGCATGCGGGTGCCGCGCCCGGCGGCAAGCAACACGGCTTTTTGAACGGTCTGGCTCATGAGAGGGCGGGTTAGCGTTTGTTCTCGGAGACGAACTCCGCGATGCGGGTCATCGCCACCTTGATCTGGTCCAGGCTGGTGGCGTAGCTGCAGCGCACAAAACCCTCGCCGCTGGGCCCGAACGCCGGCCCGGGCACGCAGGCCACCTGCTTTTTCTCCAGCAACCCGAGTGAAAACTCGCGGCTGGTGAGCCCCGTGCTCGTGATACGCGGGAAAACATAGAAGGCGCCGACGGGCTTGAAACACTCCAGGCCCAGGTCGTTGAAGCTGCGGACGATGAAATTGCGCCGCAGCTCGTATTCCTTCCGCATCCGATCCACGTCCCGGGCCCCGTTCTCGAGCGCCTCGATTGCGGCGTGCTGGGCCATCGTGTTGGCGCAGAGGATGGCGTATTGGTGCACCTTCATCATGGCCTCGGTCAGCGGCGCCGGCGCGCAGGCGTATCCGATCCTGAACCCGGTCATCGCGAACGCCTTGGAAAACCCGTGCAGAAACACCGTCCGCTCGCGCATCCCGGGCAGCGACGCGATGGAGACATGCGGGTGACCGTCGTAGGTGAGCTCGCTGTAGATCTCGTCGGTGAGCACCACCAGATCGTGTTCCACGCAGAGCTGGGCGATCTTCAGGAGCTCCTCGCGGCTCTGGGTCGCGCCGGTCGGGTTGCACGGAAAGTTGAGCATCAAAACCTTGGACGCCTTGGTGATTTTCTTCGCCAAAGCCTCGGCGGTGAGGCTGAAGTTTTCCTCCGCCCGGGTGGGCACCGCCACGGGCACGCCGTGCGCCAGCAGGATGCTCGGGCTGTAGGAAACATAACAGGGCTCGTGGTAGAGGACTTCATCCCCCGGGTTGACAAGGGCCCGCAGCGCCAGATCGATTCCCTCGGAAACGCCCACCGTCACGATGACTTCCGAGGTGGGGTCGTAGGCCACGTGGAAATGTTGCGCCACGTACTCGGCGATCCGTTCCCGCAAAACCGGCAGCCCCAGGTTGGATGTGTACCCGGTGTGGCCGCTTTCAAGGCTGTAAATGGCCGCCTCCCGGATGTTCCAGGGCGTGTCGAAATCCGGCTCCCCGATTCCGAGGGAAATGACTTCCTTCATCGATTGCACGATCTCGAAGAAGTCGCGGATGCCAGACCTTGGAAGCGTGCGAACGTGGCTGGCGATGTGGTTTTGGAGATTCATCTTGGAAGGGGTGAAAATGGGGAGGGAAGGGGGAGGGACGCTTCAGGGGTTGCCGTGGCTGATCGGACGCCTGCAGACGGCGCGGTGAAAGCCTGGGGCGGATCGCCCGACGGTGCTCTCCCGGGGGGGAGGGTTAAGGTGCGACGGCGAGGCGTTTGGGGCGTTCTTCACGGTAGAGCGCCACCCCGTTTTCTTTGTAGGCCTTGAGCCTGAACCGTGTGGCCGTGGAGATCACCCCTTTGATGGTGCTGAGTTTTTCAGAGATGAACGAAGCCACATCCTGCAGGGTGTCGCCTTCGACCACCACCAGCAGGTCGTAGCCGCCGCTCATCAGGTAACAGCTTTGCACCTCGCTGAACTTCGCGATCCGCGTGGCGAGCCGGTCAAAACCGCCGCCGCGCTCGGGCGTGATCTTCACCTCGATGCACGCGGTCACCGCCCGGCTTTGGGCTTGTTCGGGATCCAAGACCGCTTGGTAGCCCAGGATCACCCCCTCCTTTTCGAACTCCGCGATGCGCGCTGCCACCGAGTCCTCGCTGACGTTGAGTTCCTTTGCGAGGTCTTCGATCGGGGTCCGCGCGTTCTGGCGCAGGAGAGAGAGCAATGGTTCCATAAATGGGGCGTCACCTTTAGCGGCGAAAGCCGCGGAAGTCATTCAGAACTTGCGGTTCGGTCCGCCCGCGCGGACCCCGGCCAAGACCGCCCGGAGGAGGTTCCCGGGGGCGGGCCGTCAGAGGATAAGAATCGGCACTTGCGCCGAAGCGGGTGCTTTCGCTCTTATGGGCGTTTTTTACCGATATGATGAAATACTCCACCTACCTCATCTTTGGTGCGCCGGGCAGCGGGAAGGGCACCCAAGGGAAAATCCTCGGGGCGATTCCCCGCTTTTTCCACTTTGCCTGCGGCGACGTGTTCCGGGCGTTGGACACGCGCACCCCGCTGGGGCAGGCCTTCATGGAGTATTCAAGCCGGGGCGAACTGGTCCCCGACGACCTGACCGTCAAACTTTGGCAGGCGCGGATCGCCGACGTGGTGCGCTCGCATCATTTCAAACCCGACATCGATTCCCTGGTGCTCGATGGCATTCCCCGCAACGTGGGGCAGGCGCGGATCATGGACGACATCATCGACGTCAAACGCGTGTTCCATCTCCACTGCCCGGATCGCGCGGCGCTGGTCACGCGTTTGAAAAAGCGCGCATTGAAGGAGAACCGCTTTGACGACGCCAACGAGGAGGTGATCCGCCGACGGCTGGCCACTTACGACTCCGAGTCCAAGCCCGTGCTCGCGTATTACGGCCCAGCTTTGCTGAAGGAGATCGACGCGACGCAGGCCCCGATCAAGGTGGCTTTGGAGATCCTCAAAAGCATCAACGGCGAGAACTAACCCCGGCCCCTGGTCGGCGGCTGGCCCCGCGTCTGCGGTGCCTCCCTTCCTCTCCTCTCATGCGGATTATTTTCATGGGCACCGGCGACATCGGCTTGCCGACGTTGCGCGCCCTGCTGGAGTCCGAGTCGCACCAGGTCCTCGCCTGCGTCACTCAGCCCGACAAACCTGTGGGCCGTCACCAGGAACTCCTGCCGCCCGCCATCAAAAAACTGGCGCTCGTCCATCATGTCCCGATTTTTCAGCCCGCGAAAATCCGCGATCCCATGGCGATCGAGCCCCTGCGGTTTTTGCGGCCGGACGTGATCGTGGTGATCGCCTACGGCCAGATTTTGCCCCGGCAAATCCTGGAGATTCCCTCGGTGGCCTGCTTGAACCTGCATGCATCGTTGCTGCCGCGGCATCGCGGGGCGGCGCCGATCCACGCGGCGATTGAGTGCGGGGATCCGGAGACGGGCATGACGGTGATGTATATGAGCGAGGGATTGGACACGGGAGATGTGCTCCTGGAGAAACGGCTGCGGATCGGGCGTCGCGAAACAACCGGGCAACTCCACGACCGGCTTGCCGAGCTCGCCCCCGGGGCGCTTTTGGAGGCGTTGGAGCTTCTCAAGAGAGGCGCCGCGCCCAGGGTTCCCCAGGAGGAGTCCGCCGCCACCTACGCCGCGAAGTTGAGCCGCGAAAACGGGCGCATCGACTGGGGTGTTTCGCGCGAGGCGATCGACCGCAAGATCCGCTCCATGAACCCGTGGCCGGCGGCGTTCACGTCGGTGCCCACGGGGGACGGGCCCCGGAAGTTAAAGGTGTTTGGTTCGATCCTGCACCGGGGGGATTTGGGGGCCGCGGGGACGGTGGTGCGCGCGGACAAGCGCGGGATTCTGGTGGCCGCCGGTTCCGGCGGGTTGCTTCTGAGGGACCTTCAGTTGGAGGGGAAAAAGCGGATGAGCGCCCGAGACTTTCTGTTGGGGAACCCCGTGCCGGTCGGCACTTTGCTGGGAGTCGAGTGAGTGCGCCCGCGTTACAGCGCCGGCTGGAGGCGCATGTCGATGAACTCCGGGCCTGCGCTCTTTGCCCGAAGATGCACCGTCCTGCCGTTTCCGGCGGCGCGGTGGTCAGCCGGGTCATGACGGTCGGGCAGGCGCCCGGCAGCAAGGAGCCCGTGCTCGGCAGGCCTTTCGCGTGGACGGCCGGGAAAACGCTGTTCCGTTGGTTTGAGGAGGGTTGCGGAATCCGGGAGCCGGAGTTTCGGGACTCGGTTTATATGGCGGCGGTTTGCCGCTGTTTTCCCGGGAAAAACTCCGCCGGAGGCGATCGTGTGCCCGATTCGGGCGAGATCGCCACGTGCGCGGCGTGGCTTCGGGCGGAGGTGCGCTTGCTCCGGCCGCAGCTGGTGATTCCGATCGGCAAACTCGCGATCCAGCAGTTTCTGCCCGCGGCGAAGCTCGCGGATATGATCGGGCAAAAGTTTGTGGCGCCTTTCGACGGCCAGCTTCTGGACGTGGTCCCGTTGCCACATCCCTCGGGCGCCTCGCCGTGGCACCGGATGGAGCCGGGACGCTCGCTGCTCCAAACGGCCCTGGAGCTGATCGCCCGCCATCCCGCCTGGAAGAATCGGACCAGCCCGACGGGTTAAATTCCGCTGGGGGTTAGCCCCGGAGGGAGCCCATCCAGCCCGCGAGCTTCTCCGCAAGCAGCGGGTCGGTGTTTTCCGCGATGGCGAAAAGGTTGGCGAGCATCCGAACCAGGATCTGGCGGGGCGTCGCGGGGGCGAGGTATTCGGGCCGCAGCTCCAGGTTCTGTTGGCGCACCAATTCCCGGCATTCATCGAGGCCGACCCGGCGTCCGCCGTGGAAGGGGTCGAAGAAGATGTCCTCATGGCGGACCAGGAAATGGCCGGGTAATCCGACCCCGTCGACAGGGATCCCGGCGCGGCGTCCGACCATCATGTAAACGACGGAAAGGGAGATGGGGATTCCGAGGCCGGTGTCGACGACCTCCGGCAGCAGGGAGTTGTCGATGTTGTAATAGTCTGTCTCGTTGCCGCGGAGGTGCACCTCATCGCTGAGGTATTCGGCGAGGGTCTCCACCCGGTCGAGTGCCGTGGAGACTTTGGAGAGCCGGCGCGCGACTTCCGCGCCCCAGCGGTCGATCATCTGGCGCTGGGAAAAGAAGGTTTCGCCGGGCGAAAATGTCGTGGCCAGGCCCCAGACGGCCTCCTCGAGCGGGCCGTGTTCGGGAAAGGTCGCGCAGAACTGGGAAAAAATCGCGTCGGCCTCGCGTTCCTCAATCTCGGCGATGACATCGCGCAAGTGCCGGGCGGCCAGAGGAGTGGCGGCCGGGAGCAAAGCGCGGAGTTCGCCGAGCGCCTCGTGCCCGGATTTTGCGATCTGCGCTTTTACCAGCTCGCGTGTGGCCGGGTCGTCGTCGCCGAGCAGGCGCAGAAGGGCGTCGCGTTGTTCGAACATGGCGCGGCGGTGTTTTTATCCACGGGCCACCTCGACATCGAGGATCTCGCCGGGCTCGCAGCGGACCTCGAGTTGGATGGGCCGACAGCACACTGTGCAGTCTTCGACCATGGAATGGTCCCCCTGCGAAGTGTCGAACGTGACTGAAAACACCTCCCCGCAGTGGGGGCATTGCACATCGGACTCAAGGAGGAGCGACATGGGACGGATGGGGGGGCTGGGTTAGGGTGGCCGCGGCGGGGGGGGCGTTTCGCCGCTATGGCCGGGGTAATCGGCGCTCCTGGCGAAAAATCAGGCGGGAACCGTGCCGAGATCGAGCGGGAGCCGGGGCGCGTCGCTCCAAAGTTCCTCCAGGCTGTAGACGGATCGTTTCTGGGTGTGGAAAACGTGCACGACGACATCCGAATAGTCCGCCACAACCCACTGACTCGTGGGGAACCCGTCGATGGTGGACGGGCGCACGCCGTGTTCCTCCCGCAGCCGGGCTTCGATCTCTTGGATGATGGCTTTGAGCTGGGGCTCCGATGAGCCCGTGCACACCACCATGAAGTCCGTAAAACTCGAGATGCCACGCAGATCGATGGCAATGATGTCTTCGGCTTTTTTTTCCGCAGCGATGCGGGCGATAATCTGGGCGAGTTCTTCGGATTTAATGGCGGTGCTCCTGGTAAAGTTGATGCCGTTCGATCAGGTTTCGCACGGCGTCCGGCACCAGATACCGGATTGAAGCCTTTCGCGCAACCCGCTCGCGGATTTCCGTCGCGGAAATGTCCAGACGCCGTTCCAACCGGGGGTAAGGATGGGGCGGGGCGGAGTCGCCCCTGCCGAACACGACGAACTGGACGAGTCGGCTGAGGGTTTCAAACCGGCGCCAGGTGGGGAGCTGGGCGATGTTGTCGTGGCCGACGAGGTAAAAGAGCTCCGCGTCCGGGAACCGGGCCCGCATGTGCTCGGCGGTGTCGATGCTGTAGCTGGGGCCGACCCGGCCAAGTTCCCAGTCGTCGAGTTCAAACCCGGGTTCGTCGGCAATCGCAGCCCGGACCATTTCCCTGCGGACCTCGGGGGGGGCCGGCTGGAGGTGCGGTTTGTGCGGGGAAACCGCCGCCGGTAAAAAAATCACCCGGTCGAGGCGGAGCTGCTCCCGGGCGTCCCGGGCCAGGATCAAGTGCCCGTGATGGATGGGGTCGAAGCTGCCGCCGTAGAGAGCAAGTCGCATGAGAGGAACCCCGAGGGCGAGCCGTTAGGGGTAGAGAAGATAGGGGGCCCGGGCGGATTTAAACGCCTCCACACCGGGTTTCCATCCGGCGATGATCCGGTCCACGGGGGTCGATTTTTCGAGCTGGGTGCGGATGTTCCGGCTCCCGTAGCACTTGTAGAAAATGTCGAGTTTCGAGGCGGGCGATTTGGCGAAGAGATTGGGCCGGGAGAGCCGGTTGGATTCGGAGAGCATGTGGATGCCCAGGGCGGTGAGGTTGCCGGCCGTGGCGGGGTTGATCTTGAACCGGGCGCCCTGCCAGGGGCCTTCGGAATAGGGCGTCACGTCGACGCCGGGCACTCCCAGGCTGCGCAGGGACTGGGTGAACGCGCCGGCTTCGACTCCGCGCGAGGCGAAAAACTCGAAGGGCGTCGGGCCGCCGACCCCGGTGTCGAGTCCGGCGAGTTCCCCGGCGAGTCCCGTGAGCACGTAATAGAAAGGGGAGTTGGCGCGCGGGATATTCGGGGAGGTTTGCACCCAGCGCAGGCCGGTCTGGCCCCAGGTCATGTCCCGGCTCCAGCCGCGCATTTCGATGACGGAAAGTTTGCAGCGGGCCGCCATCCAACCCAGCCCATTGCACATCCGGGCGAGCTCTCCCATGGTCAATCCGTGCACGTAGGGGATGGGGAATTGGCCGACAAAGGAGATCCACTGGGGCTCCATCGGTGGGCCTTCGATCCGCCGCCCGCCCAGCGGGTTGGGACGGTCGAGCACGACAAACTCCAGGCCGGCTTCGCCGGCGGCCTCCATGCAGCGGCCCATGGTGGAGGCGTAAGTGTAGCTCCGGCAACCGATGTCCTGCATGTCGAACACGAGCACGTCCAGGCCCCGCAGCATTTCCGGGGTGGGCTTGCGCGTCGGCCCGTAAAGGGAATGCGCCACCAGACCCGTGAGTTTGTCCCGGCGCGATGCCACGTAACTTCCCGCCCCCTCCGTGCCGTCCAGCCCGTGCTCCGGCGTGAACAACGCCACCAGCTGGATTTTTTTGGTCTTGCTCAGCACCAGCCGGGTTTTGACGCCCTCGGAGTTGACTCCCGTGTGGTTGGTGATCAGGCCCACGCGTTTCCCCACCAGGGGCGCAAAGTCCAGAGCTTGCAGCCGGTCGATCCCCAGCTCAACGCCCGAGCTCGGGCTGCGGAGGACAACAAAAACGAGGAGAACGGAGAGGAGGCGCCACAACATGGGCTTTCCGTGATACGTCAAAACCCCTCGGAGGAAAGCCCGGACCCGCGGGGCGCCCCGTTTTTTTCCGGGTTTGATCCGGACGAATTCCTGGCCAAGAGTGGCCGCCGTATGCCTTCCTCCTCTGCCTCCTCTGCTCTGGGTCAACTGCTGCTCACCGGTGTGCCGGGGCTGGAACTCGATTCCCACACCGCGGCGGTGTTCCGGAAGATCCAGCCGGGCGGTTACATCCTTTTCGGCAGAAACATTCAATCCCCGGGCCAGCTGCGGAAACTGCTCGATGATCTGAGGGATGTTTCGCAGGTCCCCCCGGTGATCACGATCGACCAGGAAGGCGGCCGGGTTTCGCGGCTCAAACTGATCGGGAACGAGCCTCCCAACGCAAATCAGCTCCGGGACAAGGGCGACGTCGCGTTGATCGAGCGGCACGGCCGCATCACGGGGCGTTTGCTGCGGATGTTCGGGTTCAACCTCGATCTCTGTCCGGTGCTCGACATTTCATTTGATGACGAAGCCGACAACTCGCTTCGAGGGCGTTGTTACGGCAACACCGTGGAACAGGTCGTCACCAACGCGGCGGCTTTCAACGATGCGCTCAGAGGCGAGGGGGTGTTGAGCTGCGGCAAACATTTTCCCGGCTATTCCCGGGCCTCCATCGACGCCCACCATGAACTGCCCACCATCGATTTGACCCGCGAGCAGCTCGAGGCCCATGAACTCGCCGTGTTCAGGCGTTTTTCCAGCCGGGTCGATTCCATGATGATCGGCCACGGATTTTATCCGGCGTTGGAGGCGGGCCGCACCCCGTCCTCCCTGAGCCGCGCCGTGATCACGGAGTTGCTGCGCGGGGAGCTGGGGTTTGAGGGGTTGATCATGACCGACGACCTGGACATGGGCGCGATCCTCAACCATTACGGCTTGGAGGAAACCATCCGGCTCGCCCTCTGCGCGGGCAACGACCTGGCGATGATTTGCCACCGGGTGGAGTGTGTCGAGGCGGCCCACGGGTTTCTGGAGGGCGTGCCCGCTGCGGAGCTCGACCGTGCGCTGGCCAATGTGGCCGCGTTTAAGGAAAAAATGGCGCCCGCCGAGCCGTGGGACGAAGAGGAGTTCCGGCGGCGGGATCGCGAAGTCTGGGAGCTGCGGGTGGACACGCTGGGGGCCGAGGTGGCCGCGCAACGCAGCCCTGAGGACGGAAAGCGTTCCCCGGTGGAGATTTACTGACGGGTCGGAGGCCGGACGCGGTGATCTGATTTCGTTGAAAAGAAGTTCTTATCGGCTGCGCGTGTTTGCGTGTATAACGCCGCGCATCCATGAAAGTTCGCCTTAAAGACGTGGCCGCGCTGGCTGGCGTTGCCGTCAACACCGCTTCCACCATTCTCAATCGTCGGCCCAACTCCTGGGCCTCCAAGGAAACCGAGGCCCGGGTGTTCAAGGCGGCGGAGGAACTCGGCTACAAACCCAACCGCGCCGCAGTCGGGTTGCGTTCGGGCAGGTTCAACACGCTCGGGCTGCTCATCCCGGATCTGCACAATCCTTTCTACACCTCTTTCGCGGACCTGCTGGAGGCCGAAGCCGAGAAACGGGGCTTTGACCTCATCCTCGAAAGCTGGCGTGTGAACCTCCAGCGCGAACAACATTGCCTCCATGATCTCGTGGATCGCCAGGTGGACGGAGTCGCTTCGTTTTTGAGCGATCATCACGTGCATCAGCAGTTCCTCGCCGAACAGGCGCGTGGGCGCCGTCCTTTCGTGGCCATCCACAACGCCGTGAGCGATCCGTTACCGGTGGATTCCGTGCTCACGGATTTTTCCGGCGGGCTGCGGGATGCGGTGGAGTCGCTTTATGCCCACGGCCACCGGCAGTTTGCGTTCCTCTGCGCGTTGGCCGAGGGCCAGGACGACGGGAAACGCCTTGAGCTTTTCCGGCAGATGCTGGCCGACAAAGGGATCTCCTCCGGGGGATTTGCCTTTGTGCGCTGCGGGCATTCGATTGAAAGCGCTCACGCCGCGGCGGCCCAGCTTCTGAGCCGGGCCAAAAGCCCGCGTCCCACGGCGCTCATCGCGTTGAACGATTTGTCCGCGATCGGAGCCATCCGCGCGGCGGTGGATGCGAAGTTGCAAGTGCCCAGGGATCTCTCGGTGGTGGGCGTGGATGACATCCCATTTGCGCGGTTTCACCCGGTCTCCCTGTCCACCATCGCCCAGCCCATCGATGAGATGGCGCGCAAGGCCGTGGAAATGCTCGTCGACCGCATTGAGAACCCCGAGAAAACCCATCTCGAGCAGTGCATCTATCCCACCCGCTTTATCCACAGGGAAAGCGTCGCGGATGCGCCGAAGACGGAGCGAGCGGTTTCCGGCAGAAAATAGGCGCGTAAGGCTCCCGTCCCACCCCGATTCGCTCCGGGGCTTTTGCTCCGTCCAGGGGCGGGTTCAGTGGGTTCTGGGTTTGGTGCGGACGAAGAACACGAGGCCGGCGGTGAGTATGGAGGAGGCAGCCAGCCCGTAGAGCCCGTACCGGACCGAGCCGGTGAGTTTCTCAAGGTGTCCGAACACGGTGGGGGCGACGAATCCGCCGAGGTTGCCGAGGGAGTTGATCAGCGCGATCACTGCGGCGGCGATCCGGGCATCGAGGTAACCCTGGGGGATGGGCCAGAAGAGCGAGGCCGCGGATTTGAAGCCGAGCGCGGCAAAACAGATGGCCACAAAAGCAAAGAGGGGGCCGGCTGTGGTGGAGAGGAACATGCCCGTGGCGGCGACGAGCAGCGCCGCGCTCACCCAAGCCTGTTGTTTTTTCCAGCGGTTGGCGGCGGATGCGAACGCGATCATGCCCAGAATGGAGAGGGCCCAGGGGACGGAGTTGAGAAAGCCGACCTGGATTTCGGAGAGATCGCCCATTTTGCGGATGATGCTCGGCAGCCAGAAGGTGGCTGCATAGATGGTCAGCTGGATGGCGAAGTAGATCACGCAGAACAGCAGGATCTGAGGGTCCCGAACGAGGTCCCAAGCGCTCGGACGCTCGGTTTGCACCGCTTCACGGGCGCGTTGTTCCTCCGCCAAGCTCTCTTCGATGGCCTGCTTCTGTGCCGGTGTCAGCCAGCGCGCGTCGGACGGCTTGGAGTCGAGCCAGAACCAGGCGGTCGCCCCGATCAGCACCGAGAAGAGGCCTTCAATGACGAGCATGGATTGCCAGCCTTTCATGCCGAATGCGGGGAACTGCACGAGAAAACCCGAGAGCGGACCCGAGAGAATGGAGGCGATGGCGGAGCCGCTCAGGAAAAGAGCGATGGCTTTGCCTCGGTCTGCCGCGGGCAGCCAGCGTGTGAAATAATAGATGACTCCCGGGAAGAAGCCGGCTTCGGCCGCCCCGAGTGCGAATCGGAGGACATAGAACTGGGTCGCGTTTTGTGCGAACGCCATGAGCGACGCCACCACGCCCCAGGAGACGGTGATCCGGGTGAGCCAAAGCCGGGCGCCCACCTTTTCGAGGAGCATGTTGGAGGGCACCTCGAAGATTGCGTAGCCGACAAAAAAGAGACCGGCGCCGAGCCCGAAGGCCGCGCTGTCCAGGCCGAGGTCGGTCTTGAGGTGTTGTTGAATGAATCCCACGTTGACCCGATCCAGGTAGTTGACGATGAACATCACCACAAAGAGGGGCAGAACGCGGGATTTGACCCTTGCCACGGCAGCGGACAAATCAGGCGGGTGGGAATGCATAGATCTCTGAGGGCTGGGTTTGGGGAGTGGCGCAGCGCGGCGGGCGCGGGCGGCCTATGAGGAACGACAGACGGCAGCGGATTGTCGAGTCGCGGGAGGGCCCAGACAGGCGGTTTTTATGCGGCAGCCCTTCCGCCGCTTCGCCCAGGTCCGGTTCCGGCCACCCCCCGATTTGTGCCGTCGGCGGCGTAAAGAAGGGCGGGTCTGATGCAAGGAACTCCCGTCGAGGAGAGGGGAGGGCGGATCCCGCCGTTGGGCAGACAAAGGGGCTTGGGCGCGGCGGCGCCCGGGGAGCCGAGCGAACGGGCCTTTTGCCCCGAACTCCGAAGTTTCAGAGAGAGATCATTTTCACACGGAGGCGGGGAATGCGCGGAGAGCTTTTGGAAATTACTGAACGCCAGAGTGTTGCGTTTTCGCTCTTTCAGTCATTCCTCTGGAGCTTCCATTCTCGGTTTCAGCGCGGGCCGCTGCGGAGGACGTGGCCGAGAGCGTGATGCCGGGCAATTTCCTCGGCGCTCAGCACGCGCTCATAGAGGGCGAGTTCATCGATGCGCCCGGTGAACGGGCGCGCGTCGTTCGACTTCTCCACCCGGGTGAGTCTGCCCAGCAGGATCTCACAGGGATTTGCCGGGTCCATGGGCCGCATGGCGGCCACGCCGGCCAGTTTGCCGTCGAGCCACACCTGAAGCTGTTGCCCGTCATTTTGCGCGACGATGTGGTGCCAGTGGCCGGGTGTGTAGGTGAGATCCGAGAAAACGTTGATTCCGCCGCCGTATCCGGCGGGAATCCTCTGCAACATACGGACACTGCCGTTGGGGTGCATCCAACGCTGGCTGCGGTCCATGAGGTGAAGCAGGAGCAAATGTTTTTCCCTCGATTCCGGCTTGGGCAGATCCTCGATCACGCGGGGGTTCACGGCGCAGAGCAGGGCCGAGAGCCGGAGCGCGTAGGATGTCATCCAGAGCTCCACTGCGTAGCCGGTCTGAGTCGGCGGCTGCCACAACCCCTCCATGAGGGCGTAAGTCGCGCCCTCACTCTGGAGAAACTCCAGGGATTGATTGTCCGCGTCCTCCTTGGCAAGAACACCTTGGCCGAACAGTTTCAATGCCGGACGGTCGGGGATCTCGTTGAGGACCCTGTTTTGCTCCAGGGTTTGGAACCGCCAGTAGGCCCAAGGTTTCGCATCCAGGATGGAGCGGGCGTATCGGGCGTCCAGCGAAAGACCACCCGCTCTCAGGGGCTGGGCTTTGGCGAAATCCGCGGGTTTCTGCGGCCTGCGATCGAGTTCGGGTTTGCCGGGCTCCATCCGGGCCGACTGATTTTCCTTGAGCAAGTCGCTGCTGAGGGTGTTGCCGGAGCCGTTCAGGAGCGATGCCTCCACCTGCCCCTCAAAAACATGCACCGCCGATTTCCCGTCGCGTCCGACGTTGAGGGCGAATTCCGTGCCGAGGTCGACGACTGCCGCGCCGGGTGCGGTGACCGTGAACCCCGTGGCAGGACCCTCCGCGCGGAGCCGGAGCCGTCCGAGCCGGCATGCCACGCGGTCCATGGCGATCAAATCCAGGTCGCTTTCGCCCTCCAGGAAGAGGGTGGCTCCGTTGAAGAAGCTCAGGGCGGCTGAACCCGCCGCCAAACGCAGTCGGCCCGGGGCGACGACATCGCCTTCGTGCACGGGCCGGCCGTCGATCGTGATTTTGGTCTTTGCGCCGAGTCGTGCGATGACGGCCAAACTCGGGGCGGAGGCGTTGGCCGCCGGGCGCAGAAGCCAGAGCCCGGCGCCGAGGAGCAGGAGCGCGGCGGCGCTCGCAAAAGCCCACTGCCGCAGTCGTTTGTGAAAGATCGCCGGCCGGATAATCCGCTTCTCAAAAGCGGCGCTGAAAGCCTCCTCCGGGCTCTGCTCTTCGGCTGCGAGTCCGAGTTCTTCGGTGAGACTCAACCAGCGAGGTTCGGCCGATTGCACAGCCTTGAGCATCCCGTGCATCCGGATTTCCCCGACGAATGCCGCTTGGAAGTCCGCGTCCGATCGCAAGCGGCTTAGAAGCTCCCGTTGCCGGTCTTCACTGACCGGGGACCCCATCCATGCCCTGAGCAAATCTTCGAGATCCGGGTCCATTTTAGAGAGCCTCCTTTTTCATGCAGTCCCGGAGGAGGCCGTTGGCGCGGTAGTGCAGGTTGTAGATGGCCCCCACGGAGGTGGCGAGCGCCTCGGCCAGAGCGGCCGGTTTCTGGTCCTCGAGGCCGGCCCGCACCACCCGGCGCATTTTTTCAGGCAACAATCCGATGCAATGCAGGAGGCGCTCGATTTGATCGGAGTGATCCTGGGCGGTGGCCTCCTCCAGGCGCGGGCCGACCACTTCCACCACCTCCTGCTGGAACCGTTCAAGGGCGCCGTCCCTCCGGGAGGAACTCCGGAAATGATTGTAAAGCTTGTGCCGGGCAATTCCCCGCAGCCAGGCCCCGAAGTTTTCGCCCCTGCGAAAGGAACTCAGGCGCTGGAATGCGGCGACGAAAACCTCCTGGGCCAAGTCATCCACCTGATCGAGGTGATGCAGCTGGCTGGCCAGGTAACTGCGGATGGGCAGCCCGTAGAGCCGAATCACGCCCATAAAGGCCTCGGCATCCCCGCGCAGAACCCGGTCAATGACGGGTTCGATCTCGTGAGTCGGTTCCATGGCTGGAGAGTATTCACCGGGCGGCGGCATTTCTCACACGCCAAAAAATCGCGTGTCCGGTCCGGCCTCCCAGCCCAGACCCGGAACAGAGCCCGGATTTTTGCGTTTTGCGCCTTCCCGTGCCCGACACAGTCTGCCAAGGTATCGATTCATGCGTGTCACGCTTTTCATCCCCTGTTTCATCGACTCGCTTTACCCGCACGTCGGGGTGGCGATGGTAAAAGTGCTCGAGCGCCTTGGCCACGAGGTGCTTTATCCCGAGGGCCAAACCTGTTGCGGGCAGCCGCCATTCAACTCCGGTTACTGGGACGAGGCCCGTGTGGTGGCCTCCCGTCAGTTGGAGTTTTTCAAGGACGCCGAGGTGGTGGTGTCCGCCTCGGGGTCGTGCGGGGCGATGTTCAAAGTGTTTTATCCCCAGCTTTTTGAGGGGCGTCCGGAGGAGGCCGCCGCCAAGTCCCTTTCCTCCCGGTGTTTCGAGTTCTCGGATTTTTTGGTGAACCGCCTCAATGTGCGCGACGTCGGGGCGCGGTTTGACGGGAAGGTGACCTTCCACGACGGCTGTCACGGGTTGCGCGAGTTGGGCACCAAACAGGAGCCCCGGGAGCTTCTGCGGGCGGTCAAGGGGTTGGAGCTGGTGGAGATGGGCGAAAACGAGAGCTGCTGCGGGTTTGGCGGGATGTTCGCGGTGAAATACCCCGAGATCTCCACGGCCATGGCCGAGGTCAAATGCAACTCCATCCTCGACACCGGGGTGGAATACGTGGTGAGCAATGACTCGAGTTGTTTGATGCAAATCCAGGGCTGGTTAGATCGCAACAGCCCGCGCACGGTCAAAAGCCTGCACCTGGCGGAGGTCCTCGCAAACCAATGAGCACGACACAGAACCAGTTCCACCGCGACGCCGAGCGCACGACGGCCGATGTGCCCCGGAGGGCGTTTCTCCGGAAGGCGCTGCGCGGATACGAAGTCAAACGCGACGAAACCAAGGCGACGTTCACCGACTGGCAGAAGGCCCGGAACGTGGCGGCCAACATCAAATACGACGGGGTCAATCATCTCGACCGGTATTTGCTGGAGTTTGAGGAAAAGTTCACCGCCCGCGGCGGCAAGGTTTTCTGGGCCAGCAACAGCGCCCAGGCCCGCGAGTACATTCTGCAGTTGGCGCGGGATCGCGGGGTGCGCTCGATCATCAAATCCAAGGCGATGACGAGCGAGGAGATCCACCTCAACGACGCCCTGGAGTCGGAGGGGTATCACGTGGTGGAGAGCGATCTGGGTGAGTTCATCCAGCAGCTCAAACACGAACCGCCGTATCATTTCGTTTTCCCGTGTATGCACCTCAAACGGGACGAGATCAGCGCGCTTTTTGAGAAGGAGCTCGGGAGCGCCCCGACCGATTCCCCCGAGGAACTCACCATGATCGCCCGCGCGTTCATGCGCCGGCAATACATCGACGCCGACATGGGCATCTCCGGGGGCAACTTCCTCGTCGCCGAGACCGGCATGGTGTCCATCACCGAAAACGAGGGCAACGCCCGGCTCACCACCGGCCTGCCGCGGATCCACGTGGCGCTGGTCGGGATTGAAAAAGTCCTGCCCAAACTCTCGGACCTCGCGCTTTTCCTGCCCATGCTCGCCACGGCCGGCACCGGCCAGCACATGACCTGTTACAACTCCATGTTCGGCGGTGCGCGCCAGCCCGGCGAAACCGACGGCCCCGAGGAGTTCCACGTCGTGCTGCTCGACAACCATCGCACCCGTCTTCTGGCCGACGCCGAACAGCGCGACGCCCTCGGCTGCATCCGTTGCGGGGCCTGCCTCAACGTCTGCCCCATCTTCAAGAACATCGGCGGGCACGCCTACGGCACGACCTACCAGGGGCCCATCGGCTCGGTGATCACCCCGCACTTCCGCGGGCTTCAGGATTGGAAACATCTGAGCGGCGCTTCCTCCCTCTGCGGCGCTTGCACGGACGCCTGCCCCGTAAAAATCGACATCCATCACCATCTGCTCCACAACCGCCGCAACGCGGTCGATCAGAAGCCTGTCTGGTGGGAGAAGATCGTGTGGTTCGGGTACGTGCAGACGATGACACGCCCTTGGTTTCTGCGTCTCGCCAACAAACTCGCCCCTCTGGCTCAGAAACTCCATCCGCTGGTCTTGGGCGGGCTTTTTGATCCCGTCCGCAACTGGACCAAAACCCGGGATTTTCCCGAAGTCGCCGAGGAATCCTTCCACGACTGGTGGGCGAAACGAAAGGAGCAGTCCAAATGAACGGGGATCGAGACAAGATTTTAGCCCGGATCCGGGAAGGCCTCTCGGTGCCGGCGCCGTTGCATCACGAAATGCCGGCTCGTGCGGGCCAGTCGGCTCAGGAACCGGCGTTCCGCGCTTGGCTTCCGGCCGTCGGCGCGAGCCAAGAGGAGCAGATGGCGCTTTTCGCCAAACAAAGCGACTTGTTGCGAACCGAGTTCGTGACGTGCGCGGACGTCCGGGCGGCGGCCGCTCATGTGGCCGGCTTGGCGGCCGCCCATGGCTGGAAAAAATTGGCGTTTCATCCCGGCGCATTGACCGGGGCGCTCGTGCCTCACTTGCCCACGGATCTGGAGCAGATGCGCGTGGAGGAGGGTTACGACAAGCTCGCGCTCGAAGCCTGTGACGCGGGGCTCACCGAATGCGAATTCCTTGTCGCGCAGACCGGCTCGGTGTGCGTGACAGCGCGGAGTTCCGGGGGCCGGACCCTGAGTGTTTTGCCGCCCCATCATCTGGTGATTGCCAGCCGGGACCAGCTCGTGGCGGATCTCAGCTCGGCCTACCAGGGGCTCAACGCCAAGTACGGCGCGGCGCTGCCCAGTTTCATCTCGTTTATCAGCGGGCCGAGCCGGACGGGGGATATTGAGCGGATCCTGGTTTTGGGCGCGCACGGTCCGAAGAAACTCACGGTGTTGGTGGTGGGCTAGTGGGCGGGAGTGCGCCGGGATGTTTTGAGGGAGAGAACGCGTCATCGAAAGGGATTGAAAGAAAGGTTTCTTTAGGGGATTTTTTTCCGTCGCATGAGCCGTTCCCACCTCGCAGCCTATGAAAACGCGCGTCTCCGTTACGCCGCTCTCGGGGTCGACACCGAGCTCGCCTTGGAATGCCTCGCCCACATCCCCGTCTCGCTCCACTGCTGGCAGGGCGACGATGTCGCCGGGTTCGAAGGCTCCGACACCGCTCTCGACGGCGGGTTGGCCGTCACCGGCAATTACCCGGGAAAAGCCCGCAACGCCGACGAATTGCGCGCGGACATCGAGAAGGCGCTTTCGCTGATCCCGGGCCGCCACCGCATCAATCTCCACGCTTGTTACGCGGAAACAGACGGCCGCAAAGTCGACCGCAACGCCCTGGCGCCCGAACATTTCGCCCGGTGGCGGGATTGGGCTCTGGGGCGCGGGTTGTCGTTGGATTTTAACCCCAGTTTCTTCGCGCACCGCCTCGCCGGGGACGGGTTCACCCTCTCCCACGGGGACGCCACGATCCGCCAGTTCTGGATCGAACACGGGATCGCCTGCCGCCGGATTGCGGCGCACTTTGGCGCGGTCCAAGGTTCGCCCTGCGTCACCAACGTCTGGGTGCCAGACGGATACAAAGACACGCCGGTGGACAGGAAGACGCCCCGGGAGCGCTTGGCCGAGTCCTTGGACGCGATGTTCGCGGAGCCCGTCGACCCGCGGTTCGTGTTGGATGCGGTGGAATCCAAGCTCTTCGGGATCGGCTCGGAGAGTTACGTGGTGGGATCCCACGAGTTTTATCTCGGCTACGCGTTGAGCCGAAAAAAACTGCTCTGCCTAGATGCGGGGCATTTCCATCCCACCGAATCGGTGGCCGACAAAATTTCGTCCGTCTTGCAGTGGAGCGAGCGGTTGCTGCTGCACGTGAGCCGCGGGGTGCGCTGGGACAGCGACCATGTGGTGACCTTGAACGACGAGCTCGCGTTCATCGCCCAGGAGGTTGTCCGGGGCGGTTTCCTGGGGCGGGTGCACCTGGGGCTGGATTTTTTCGACGCTACCATCAACCGGATTGCGGCATGGGTGATTGGGAGCCGGGCGTTGATTCAGGCGCTTTTGCGGGCGCTTCTGGAGCCCATCGACCGTCTCCGCTCGGCGGAACAGGCGGGCGATTACACGACGCGCCTGGCTTTGCAGGAGGAAAGCCGCAGCCTGCCCTTTGGCGCGGTGTGGGACATGGCTTGCGAACGCGGCGGAGTGCCCGCCGGGCTGGGTTGGCTGGAGGAAGTCAAAGCCCACGAACGCGACGTGCTTTCCCTTCGCGGGTGATCCTCCGCCTCCGGTCAAAAAGAGCGGCCGGGTTTCTTTGCCAGGCGCCGTTTGCAAATTTTCGGCGGGCAGGCGAAGCTCGCCGCCCTTGAAAAAGCCGACTATCCAACGTGTTGCGGACTCCGGAGTGATCGAGATCCGCGGGGCGCGCCAGAACAACTTGAAGGGCGTGGACCTCGACCTGCCCCTGGGCAAGCTCAACGTCATCACCGGGCCGAGCGGGAGCGGCAAGTCGAGTCTCGCGTTTGACACCCTCTACGCCGAGGGCCAGCGGCGCTACGTCGAGACATTTTCACCCTACACCCGGCAGTTCCTGGAGCGGATGGACAAGCCCAAGGTGGACGAAATCCGCGGGATCCCCCCGGCCATTGCCATCGAGCAGGCCAACCCGGTCAAAACCACCCGCTCCACCGTCGGCACGATCACGGAGATCAACGACTACCTCAAGCTGCTCCTGCCCCGCGTGGTCCAGGCTTTCTGCCCCTCCTGCCAGCGCGAGATCCGCCCGGAAACGGCGGGCTCCATCCTGGATGCGCTTTTTGCGGAGGCCCCGGAACGCCGGGCGTTGGCGGGCCAGACTGTGCTCGTGAGTTTCGCGGTCCCGGTGCCGGCCAAGACGCCGCCTCCGGAATTTTTCGAGTTCCTCCAGCAGCAGGGTTATTTGCGGGTGCAAATTGACGGCCAGGTCCTGCGCACCGATGAACCCTGCCCGCTGCGGGAGTTGCCCCCCGTGGTGCGGGTGATCCAGGACCGGGTCCGCGTGGTGGAAGAAAACCGGTCGCGACTGAGCGAGGCGGTGGAGACGGCCCTCCGGTTTGGAAAGGGAAAGGTCGCGTTTCTTTTGCCGGACGCCGTGGTGCCCTTTTCCACGGGCTGGCATTGCGCCCACTGCGACGTGGACATCGCGGCGCCCACCGCCGGGTTGTTCAGTTTCAACCATCCCGTGGGCGCCTGCCCGACTTGCCGCGGGTTTGGCCGCACGATCACGATCGACTTGGACCGCGCGATTCCCGATCGCAGCCTGAGTCTGGCTCAGGGCGCCATCAAACCCTTCCAGACCGAGAACGGCGCGGAGTGCCAGCGGGACCTGCTGAAGAGTGCGGCGGCCCGAAAGCTCAACGTCAAAACGCCCTTTGCCCAGCTCTCCGAGGCCGATCAACGCTGGGTGTTTTTCGGCGAACGCCCGGGCGAGTCCGGGGAAGAGCTGTGGAAAGAGGGGCTGTGGTACGGGGTGAAAGGCTTTTTCGACTGGCTGGAGAGCAAATCCTATAAAATGCATGTGCGGGTGTTGCTGAGCCGTTACCGGGCTTACACCCCCTGCGCCTCCTGCAACGGCGGGCGTTTCCAGCCGGCCACGCTCCACTTCCGGTTGGGCGGGAAAACCCTGCCGGAACTCATGGCGCTGTCCATCGGCGATCTCTCCGGGGTGCTTCAGGAGGCCCGGGGGCGCCAGGCCGCTGCCGACGCCACCACCGCTCTTTTGCTCGGCGAAGTCCGTTCCCGGCTCGGGTTTCTGCTGGAGGTGGGCCTCGACTATCTGA
>CAMARB010000044.1 GCA_945860355.1 Chthoniobacter flavus
GCCCTCTGCGTCAGCTCGCTTTGCCAGTAGCGCTCGGCCACCGCGTTGATCTCCTCGGGGGTTCTTCTCTTGCGTCGGGTCGGTAAGTTCATCCGCCCAGATTCCCACGCCCAGATCGCTACCGGTAGATGGGTTGCCCGGATGCTTACAGTCGATCCGCTCTCATTTGCACTTCATCATCCGATTTCAAGTAGCGCCCCGAGCGATATTCCTCGCGTAGAAACGGTTCAACCACGGTTTGCACCTGTGACCAATGCAGGCTGAAAAACAGCTCGGAGATTCCAAGGAAAATTTGGCGGACAGATGGCTTCTGAAATATAACCCCAGCCGGCGTGCCTGAAAGGAACATCGTTCGAGCTGGTATCCGTCCATTTTTTATGGGGAGGGAAACCTGCTTGCCATTGCACATCCAACGGCGTGTTTCACGTGCGAATGACTCGGCAAAAATTCGCCGGATGTCCCAGATCAACTCGCTGGGACGGGCTTCCTGTCGCTTGTCGCCGTTGCACCAAAGTTCCAGTTTCAACTTCTTGTAGAAACTCAGGTATTCCTTGGGGATGACAAAAAGATTTCCGGTGGGCATGAATCCGGGTTCGCTCTTGCCCCGGGTAAATCCGTCTCCGGAACTGACATCGCGCAGATTGGCGTGGCGCATTAACGCTGCCCTGTCGGTGTAGTCGCTACTGAGAACCAAACCCATAAATTTGGGCAGTTCGTCACGGGAAAGATCACTCAACAACACGAAACCCAGTTCGATCTCGTAATCGAGCAGATAGTCGCGGGCCGGGACGTTGGCCCGGTGCGCGGTCGCGGCGGTTCGCTTGGGGAACAGGAACGAGTTAACCACCCCCGTCTCATCAGAGTGCTCCGAGTAGTTGATGCCTACCGCGATTTGATTGTCGGTGCCGGTGAATGGAAGCAGCAGGTCTTTGGCTTCGATGCTGACGGGTTGCCCGGTAAGCGCTTCGAGAGCCGCATAGCCCGTCTGGGCGAACAGTGAGATCGGGTCAGACACACTGTCCGGCAGTTGTTGTTGCAGGTCGATCCCGGTCACTTTTCCTTTGTCAAAGCTGGTCACCAGCAGCAGGTGAGGAGTGTCCCTGTGATTGAACCGCGCAAAAGTCAGCGCTTCGTCGCGCGGCGCGATGCTCAAGCTTCCCATTTCGGTCGGCGGCGATGTTGCGGGGACCTGCGCGTTCGTGGCTGACGGCAATCGCGCGACGATCTGCCATAGAGCGAACCAACTTGCGATGACTACAATGATTACGCGCGGTATTTTTTTCATCCAGAACCCCTCGGTGAATGTGATTGTTAGGTGTTGTTGGCGGGTGTCTTGAAACCCAAGTGTAGGATAATGCTCTCGTTGTCTTCGCGAACCGACTTCGCGGTCTTGGCGACAAAGCGGTTGTCTGAGGGAATACGCGAGCCTGCCAGCGTTGGAGGCGGGGCTGGAGGCGTGGTTTGAGTGCTACAACGCGTGGCGACCGCACGAGGCGCTGGGCAACCGGACGCCCAGCGAGGCGCACGCAGCCGCTGAAACGCAGGCGTCCACCCCGGCAAGGGAGGAACTCGCTCACCCTCAAACGAAGTTGCATTCGCCATCGCTGAATTTGGCTGACTCCTGGCCGAAGAACCGGGGCCACCTCAAACCACAGCGATCATCCAAGAGCGCCACAGCCCGCCTTCCAGAGAAGGCGGTGCGTGGCGCGTTATGGTCGTCAGCGCGACCGGCAGCGCTGCGGGCCAGTTGCGATGGGGCGAGCGGGGGCGGTAAAAGTGCCGGATACACCGCCACCGGGAGGGCCTTCTGGGGATAGGTCGCTCGCGGGTGCATGGAGCAAGCTGATGACGGCCAAATTCAGGTTCAATGGTGGATTGGGAACCCCATGGGTCCCTCATCTCCGGGCCGAGGACCTCGCGCCCCCCTGGACCAAAGAGCTCCCGACGAGGATTACGGGAGGTATTGCTCGTGGAGGAATTGGAACTTGCCGAGGCGCTTCGCGGAATAGCGTTGGTTTTCTGGCAGCCAGCCGCGTTCCACGAGGTACTCATTGAGCGCGCCAGTGATCATCCGCGAAGTGCGCGAGTTGTCATCTTTCAAGCCTCGTAGGGGCGCGGTAGCCAAGCTGATGACGGCGCTCACCGGGGCGGGGCTCGTTAACAATCCCGGCTGGGCGTTGCTGCCGCCGGTGGTCTCGAAGGTGAGGAAAGGCTGCGTGCCCGATGCGAGATCGATGACCTGGACTCGAGTCTCCAATTTGGACCTACCTGCACCGAGGCCGATGCCCGCCCGCAAAAGGAGGCTGCCGGCATTGACGCGAATAAGCTGACCAGTGACCAGCCAGCCGCTCTTCGGCAGTCCGCGGACACTGCTCGTGCGCTGGGCGGGCGCGACGTGCATATCGAGGCGTTTGACGAGATTGGTAGCTAACGCCTCGGCGGTCTTTTTCTTGAAAGCCTCGAGGTTCTTGGCGGCGTCCCCCGACGGTTTGAAGGTGCCTTTCTCCGTGCTGAAGTCCGCGACGTAAATCTTTGCGGGTTTCTGGACGGGTTGTTTGTCGTTGCGGCGCTCGTTTCTCACGCTCACGGAAGCACAGGAGGAGAGCAGCGAGAGGGCGAGGAGCGGCAGGATGAAGCGAGTGGTAGTCATGATAGGGTCTGAACGGTGTTAAGATGTGGGTAATCGCAAAACTGAACATCGTCAAGATGTATTCCCGCCGGTGATCGGAAATTCCTCATTCGGATACGTATGGGGAGAGGGCTCTGGAGCGTTTGTGTGTCCCTGAGTCGGAGATGGCATCTGCTTGCGGGGGGGGCGTTGCAAGCGCTCCAGCTCGATGAAGGATGACCACGGCGTCGGGCTTCTGCTGTCTCAGGGGGGGCAGCCGGATGGGAGACTGGAAACGCCCGAGCCCCCCGGATTCGAAGCCAGTAAAGCCAATAGGGACAGGGCTTCTGTTTAAAGGCCCGTAGGAAAGCGGGTTAGTCCCACATTTTGTCTGTCCCCTCCAGCTCCTCAGAGCCCCGCAGGGTAGGGAACTTCGGAAACAGTCCTTCGCCTCGTGTCATTCGGGGCGGGCTCGGGGTGCCGCCGCAGTAGAAGCCGATAGGGACAGTGCGCCCTTGCGCCACATAAGGAGTGCTGCAGGTGCGAAAATTTGGGTTGTTTTACTACTTTCCGCTGCCGACCGGGTTGAAGGGGAGAGACAAGTTATCGCCGCCCTCCCCCCCGCCAAAATGAAACATCGCCTCGCCCTAATCACCCCCTTGCTGCTCGCCCTCAATGGTGCACTCCTCGCCGCCGATGCCCCGGCCGAGGCCGTAAAACCCAAGGCCCCTGCGGCCTTTGTCTACGACGGCAATCCGGAGCGGCTGAAGTATGAGCTGCCCATCCAACCCGACGAGAATGTCGCCTACGGCACACACCGCATGCAGGTAATCTACTTCTGGCGAGCCAAGTCGGACCAACCCACCCCCCTGCTCATTTACATCCATGGCGGGGGTTGGAGCGGCGGAGACCGTTCGGTTGTCCGCAGTATGCTCCAGCCGGCCCTCGACGCCGGCATCTCGGTTGCCTCCGTGGAATACCGCACCATCAAAGACTCCACCGCCGACGGACTGACGCCGCCAGTGAAAGGGCCGATGCTCGACTGCGCGCGGGCCATCCAATTTTGCCGCAGCAAGGCCAAGGAATGGAACCTCGACAAAACCAAGGTCGCATTATCCGGCGGGTCCGCTGGTGCCTGCACGAGCCTTTGGTTGGCCTTCCATGATGAAATGGCCGACCCCAACAGTGCCGATCCGATTGCGCGCGAGTCCACGCGAGTGGTCTGCGCCGCGGTTTCCGGCGCCCAGACCACCCTGGACCCTCACCAGATGCGTGAATGGACGCCCAACAGTAAATACGGGGCGCACGCTTTCGGTATTTCCTCGGATGCGCAGACAAAAACTTCCTCGTTCCAGGCGTTCTACGATGCGCGCGAAAAGATCCTGCCGTGGATCAAAGAATATTCGCCTTATGAACGGGTCACGCATGACGACCCGCCCGTGGGCCTTTTTTACGGCACGCCGCCCAACCTCGGGCAGGAGGAGAAAGATCCGACCCACACGGCGAACTTCGGGGTGAAGCTCAAGGAACATTGCGACGCCAACCGGGTGCCCTGCGAGCTTGTTTATCCCGGCGCGCCGAACGTAAAGCACGCCACCGCGAGTGACTACATCAAGGCCTATCTGCGGCCCGAATTGAAGTGAGATTCGTCAAACCACAACTGCCAGGGGCCGGAGGTTGGCGGCGGTTCCGGCGATACCGCGCGTGAATCGCGGGCCGCGAGGCGGGGATGTTTCATTCGGCCCGTGCCTCGCTCCATAGGCCGTGTTGGCGAAGGCCAATAGCAGTACCTGTTGCCTCAAACGTTTTGACACCTGGAGGGGGTGGCTGGGAGTGGCTGGAGAAGGTCGTTGACTCAAAAAGGATGACACCGGCAGCCGAACGGGATGCCGATGAGCCGAACGATTGCCGAAGGACTGCTGCCGCGCCTGCGGTTGCGCTCCATTGGACGGGGTCGCAAAGGGCGGCAGGCCAGGTACGACCGCGAGGTGGAGGAGGCGCTGTGGCGGATTTGGAAGGTGTCCGAGCAGCCCTGTGGCAAAAGGCTCCAGGCGTTGCTGCCCCAGTGGCTCCCGCACTACGAAGGCGAATACGGACGCCTTGGGAAAGATCGCCGCAGCCGCGTTTTGTCGATTAGCGCGGCTCAGATCGACCGGCTGGTTGCGGCGCGCAAGACCCGAGTCGGCCACCGGGGCCGCCGCGGGACCAAGCCCGGAGGGCTTCTCAAAACGCAGATCCCGATCCTGCGTCGAGCGCTCCATTCCAGTCGTCCTACGGACTCCTTGCATTGCGCGCTCGATGCAGGCAAAGGGCCGCCCACTCCGGTGTCATGACTTCTGAGTCAACGCCCCCCGCTCCGGACCCTCCCTGGTGTCATTTACTTTTGAGTCAACGGGTCGGCCATCGGATGCCAAACGCCGAGCCAGTTTGAGACCCAGTTTCACCCCGCAAAATAACGCACAAAACGGTCCAGAAATCAGTTGCACCTCAAACCACAAAGAGCGCGGAGATCACAGAGAAACCCCGAGTTTCCGCCTCCATCTCTGCGATCTCTGAGATCTTTGCGGTGAATCCGAATGCAGCAGCTCCGCGTGAAAACCGCGGTGTGCGGCTCAGCGGGCTTCGTTGGGGGCCTGTTTTGCCGCCGAGTCGGCTGACGTCTTGAGTTTGTCCGCGAGCCCTTTGTTTTCCGCGTCGAGGGCGAGTGCTCGTTTCCAGTAATCAAACGCCTCCGAGGTTTTCCCTAGGGCATGGTAGGCGTCTCCCACGTGCTCGAGCACCACGGAGTCCTCGGGTTTCACCAGGTCCGCCGCGCGGAGCAGGTTTTTGAGGGCTTCCTCGAAGAGGCCCTGCTTGAACTGCGCCCAGCCCAGGCTGTCGACGAACGCGCCGTTCTCGGGGTCCATCGCGAGCGCCTTCTTGATGAGCTCGGTTGCCTCCACAAGGTTCTCCCCGCGGTCCACCCACATGTAGCCGAGGTAATTGTAGGCTTGGGACGCGTTGGCGGGATCCAGCTCGATGCTGCGTTTGATGAGCTCGGCCGCTTTCTCAATGCGGTCTGCCTGTTCGGCGGCGGCGCCGTATTGGAAATAAAACTCGGCCGTCAGCAGCTCCTCGTGGCTTTGCTGCGCCTCCGCCAGGGCCTCCGCAAACACGGTCATCGACTGGGTGTGTTTTTTGGCCCGGGAGAGCGCAATCCCGAGGCTAAATGTGAGATCCGGGCGGTCCGGGAACCTGGCGCGTGCGTTCCGGAGAGTCTCCAGGGCTTGCTCGAAGCGTTTGCCCCGCAGCAGGAGTTCCGCGAGGCGGAGGTGGTTGCGGGGGTCGCTGGAATCCGCTTTCAGACTGTTGCTGTAACTCTGGAACGCTTTGTCGAACTCGCCCTTTCTCTCGTAGAGCTCGCCCAGCAACTCAAATGTCTCGAACCGGTTCGGCGTCTCCCGGGTGATTTCCTCCAGGACGCGAATCGCATCGTCGCGCTGATCGGTGAGGATCAGCGCGCGCGCCAGCTTTTCGCGGAGGTTGGATGTGCCGGGTTCGGCGGCGTTGGGTCCGAGCTGGATCGCCGCGCGGTAAAGGGGGACGGCCTCTTTGATCTGGCGCGACAGGATGAAGTAATCGCCCGCCTTGGCGAGAGTCGCCGGATCGCCTTTTCCCAGGTCGGTCGCCTTGCGGTAAAGGGCGTTGATTTTTGCGAGATCCGCCCACGGTGTGGCGCCTTCTTCCTTGAGGTAAAGGCGCGCGGCCAGTTCCCCGATCTGCACCCAGTATTTGGCGTTTCTACTCGGGACCTTGGCGGCTTGTTCAAGGAGCTGCGCTGCCTTCTTGGTTTCGCCGCCGGCGAGGTGCAACTCGAAGAGCGCCAGGGCGCAGGCCGAGTTCTCCGGCGCCAGCGCATACGCCTGTTCCGCGTATTTGAGCGCGAGGTCGGGCTTTTTGAGGCTGCGGGAATAAAGCTGGGAGAGGTAAACCAGCGGGAGCGGCTCCTTTGGGGTCGCCTTGATCGCGTCCTTGAGAACTTGGATCGCGGCCGCCGGGTCGTTGCGCTTGGAGAGCTCGTAGGCCACTTTCAGCGCCAGCTCTGTGTACCCGGGGGCGGCTTCAAGGGTCTTCCGGAACCCGGACAGCGCGCGTTCGGCGTCCGCGTCGTCCTCGGCGATCAGCGCGCTGGCGAACTCCGACAACGCCTTGGCCTTGAGCGCGCCCTCATCCGTGAGCGCCAAGTCCGGGGGCGGTGGGCGGTTTTCGGAGGCGTAAGCGTCCGCGAACACGGAGTCTGTACGCGCCGAAGACGCCGGTTGATCCGGCGTCTTGGTGGAAATTTTCGAGCCTTTGCCGGTCGGTCCCGTGCTGGACGGTCCCTTAGTGAACAAAGGCCACGCTCCCGAGCTGGGAGCGGGAACTGCAAGCCACGCTGCGGAAGCTACCGCAAGCACCAAAGGTTTTGCGGAGAAAACCGCTCGTGCCGAAGAACAGAATGCCTTCCGGAGCGATGTCATCCGCGCACCCTAGCGCCTAGGACTTGTAGCGCAAACGCTTCTTGTGGCGGTTTTCTTTCATCCGCTTGCGGCGCTTGTGCTTGGCGATTTTGGCTTTCCGTCTCTTTTTGAGTGAACCCATGAGGATATGCGATTAATTCGGCGTTGGCTTGAATTGGGGGCGGCGAGAAAAGCAGGAAACCCCCACCCGGGCAATCGGAATTTCGCGGTAAAATCCACGCAATCCTCCCGGGTGGGCGGATCCGGGCGCGAATCCCTTTCTAGTGCCCTTAATACACCACTTTGTTGAGCGGATACTCGATGATGCCCTCGGCGCCCAGGGCCTTGAGTTGGGGGATGATTTCGCGGACCACGCGTTCATCGAGGATGGTCTCCACGGCCACCCAATCCGACTGCGCCAGGTGCGCGACGGTCGGGTTTCGCAGCGCCGGCAGATTCTTGAGCAGGCTCTCAAGCTGGTTTTCAGGCAGGTTCATTTTCAGGCCCACTTTGTCGCGGGCGGCGTGCGCGCCCTGCAGCAGCAGCACCAGCATGTCCATCTTCCCGCGCTTCCACGGGTCCACAAACGCCTGCCGGTTCGCGATGAACTGCGGGGAGGATTCCATGATCGTCTCCAAGATCCGCAGTTTGTTTGCCCGCAACGACGACCCCGTCTCCGTCACGTCCACAATCGCATCCACCAAGTCCGGCACCTTCACCTCGGTGGCTCCCCAGGAAAACTCCACCTCGGCCGTCACGCCGTGCTGGGCCAGGTAACGCCGGGTCATTTCCACCGCCTCGGTGGCGATCACTTTGCCCTGGAGATCTTTGACGGAACGAATCGTCGACTCCTCCGGCACGGCGATCACCCAGCGGGTGGGTTTGTTGCTGGCCTTGGAGAAAGTCATCTCGCAGAGCCGCTCCACATCCGAGCCGTTGTTTTCGATCCAATCTTTGCCCGTCAGCCCGCAATCCAGGAAACCGTGCTCCACGTACCGGGAGATTTCCTGGGCGCGCAGGAGCCGAATGACCAGCTCCGGGTCGTCCACGGCCGGTTTATAACTGCGACTGGCTCCAGAGATGTTGAACCCCGCTTTGGCGAAGAGCGCGAAGGTGGGTTCCTGAAGGCTGCCCGAGGGCAGGCCGATGCGGAGGACTCGTGAGGCGGTGTCCATAGGAAAAAAGAGAGCGAGGTTCTAGGGAGCGGGTTTCCTCCGCGCGAGGAAAAAACGGCGGAGCCGCCCCAACCCGCGCCGCTGTTGCTCGAACCGGTTGCCCTCTCGTGAAAATGCCCGCGCCCGAACCCCGGCGCCGGTGCGCGGCCCGGGTGCCGGGGTTCTTCGCGGTTTTAGAAGCTGGGGAAAACGCGGCTAAAGAGCACGGCACCGTCTTTGCGGATCGCGACGGCGCTGCCTGCCACATCGAAATCCAGCGGCAACTGGTCCTCCTCGGGGCTGGCTTCAAACTCCAGGTCCCCGCGGGTGCCTCCCTCGTCGCTGACTACCACAAGGGTGCCGCGCACAATGTCGCCCACCAGCACCTCGTAGTTGCCCGGCTCCGCGTTCTCGAGCTCCACCTCGAACCGCAGTTCGCCGGTGGCTTTGCGCTTGAGCTCCGCCTTGGCCCTCGCGCTGGAGCCGGTCACGGTGCTCAGGAGCGGCACGCTGATTTTTAACGGGGCCGTGGCCGGGCCCGCCGCGCCCGGGCCGCTGCCCAGGACCTTTGAGAAGAACGTGCCGCTCGCGGAAACAATCTCCAAGAGTTGACCGCGCGGGTCGAAGTTGAGCGGGCGTTTGCCGCGCTCCGGCGTGCTTGTAAATTCCGTCTCTCCCTCCACCCCGTCGCCCGTGTTCACCACGCGGATACTGCCCCGCGCCGTCCCGGCCACCACGAGAGAATAGACGCCCGCGGGGACGTCCTCCACTTCCACGCTGAACCGGTGGCGCCCCTTGTCGTCCACGCGGTACTTCGCCTTGGCCTGCCCGTCCGTGTCGAGTCCCGTGGAGGTGATGGATTCCTCGCTCTCCGAGGCGGCCTCGGGTTTGGGCGTGCCCGCGCCGGTATCGGTGTCGGGCGTGAACACACCCTGGAAAAACACCGTGCCGTTCTGGCTGACGGTGAGGATCTTTCCGGCGGGATCAAAATTCAGCGGGAGCTCATCGGCGTTGTCTTCGCCTGTGGTGAATTCCACCTCGCCTTTGCTCCCCTCCGCCCCGGTCGAGACCACGATTTGCGCGACGCTCACGCCGTCCACCAGCAGGTCGTAGTCGCCGTCGGGCACGTTCTCCACCTCCACGGAAAAATGTTTGCGGGCGCGCGCGTCGATGAGCAGCTTGGCCTCCGCCTTGCCGTCGGCGTCCGCTCCCGTCGAGGGAATCGCCGCTTTGGTCAGGCGCGGGGACGCGAGGTTGACCCCGCGCGCGACGGCCGCCACAGGGCTTGAGAAAATCACCGTTCCATCGCGGACCACATCGACCACGAGTCCCCGGGGATCAAAATCCAGCGGCAGAACGCCCGGGTCCGTGCTGGACGCCGCGAATCGGATCCGCGAAAGCATCTGGCTCACAGGGAATGTGCCGCGCCGGATCCCGCCCACGTAGAGCTCGATGGGGCTCGTTCCGGGGGTGACCCGGGAGAGCTCGACTTTGAAAGTGCGGCGGCCCGCGCGGTCCAGCCGGTAATCGGCCTCGGCTTTTCCCGTGACGCCGGTGGCGCCCTTCAGATTGATCCTCTCCACGGTGACGGCGCCCGCCGTCTCTCCCGGCCCTGACAACGTGGCTTCGAGCACGCTCTGGTCCCCCGTGAGCACCCGGAGTTGTTGGCCGCGCGGATCAAAATCCAGCGCCGAATACCGTCCGGCGTTGGGCGCGCGGAACCGCACATTGGCCGCGCCGGACCGGTTCGTGGTGAACGTGCCTTCAAGAATGCCGCCCACCTCGATCTGGTAGCCGGTGTTCGCCGTCAGCTTTGAGACGCTCACAATCAGTTCTGAGCTTTTCTCCGTGAGCGAACAATGCACCCGCCCCGCCGCGTCCGGGTCGACGCCGGTGTTGGCGAGCGGCGATTGGATCAGTGAGGAGTTGGCGGCCCACAGGGGACCGGTGAAAGCGGCGAGCAGACTGAAGGCGAGGGAGGGGATTCGGGGGGGCATAGGCGGGAGAAAACGAGCCTTCCCAGGCAGCGGGTTCCGCGCCAATCCCGCACTTTTCAAATCTCGCCGTCGCGCGCCCGGGCGGGAGCCGTGATGTGTCGGATCTGTCGGATCTGTCGGATCGGTCAGATCCGCCTCGTTCGCGCGCCCGGGCGGGAGTCGCCGGGTTTTGTCTTCATTTTGCCACAGAATTGTCACCCTTCGGTGACCTCTCCGTGACCCAACATTCACAATAGAGGTTTTGACCGGAGGCCGGGCTGCGAGGCCTGATAGGCAGTGCGTCGAAGGCGATCTGTTCTGCCGCGGCGCACTCAAAAAAACCGCAGAAAAAGGCGCCTTCCCGACGGGGATCAAAGGCGCCGCTGTCACCAAAAATACACAAGCCGTTTCCGCGCTCCGAGCAAGGGGCAACTCCATCCCGTTGCCCATCCGGAACCCGGATGCCGGACGTCTGCGGACATTCTTCGAATTAACCTAGAAAACAACCAATGAACCCACTGAAATCCCTGTTCCTCGTCGGTGTCGCGACCGTCTCGCTTTCGAGCGCCGCACACGCCCAGACCGAGTTGCGTCTTACCGGCTCGACCGCGTTCCGGTCCGCAACGCACACCGCAATCACCAAAATTCTGGCTCCCGGCTACCGGGCAACCCATGTCGGCTCCACCCTGGGCTCCGCCGGCCAGGCCACCTTCAGCGGCACCTTGCTGGGCACGACCGAAGAGGTGGTCATCAAAACCTCGTGGTCGGGTTCGGTGGGCGGCGTGCAGACGGTGTCGCAGAACATCGACGTGAACTTCATTCCGGTGTCGGCGCTTCCCGGTTCCGGAACGACCACAGGCGCCGCCGCGGGAACCGAAGCGGGCAAACCGGATGTGGCGATGACCGACAACTTCCAGGCGGCCACTCCCTTCCCGTCCCCCGTGCTTGTGGACAAACCGGTGGGCGTTGTTCCGTTTAAATGGGTGGCCAGCAAGGGCGCTCCTGCGGGCCTCAGCAACATCAACCCGCAGTTGGCTCAGGCAGTGTTTGGAGCCGGCTCCGCTGCGCTTTCGTTGTTCACGGGATTGGCCGCCGACGAAGGCATGAAGGTGTTCGCTACCGGGCGTGATCCGGACTCCGGCACCCGCCTGACGACGTTTGCAGAGAGCGGTGTTGGCGTGAACGCGGTAGTGGTGCAGTATCAACCCACCGTCTCCTCCGGGGCGGTGACGGCCCATGTGCCCTGGCCCGAAACGGTGGTGAACGGGATCACGTTTAGGACGGGCAACGGCGGTTACAGCAGCGGCGGCAGCTTGGTGACCACGATGGGGGCGACAACGGCCGCTCTCAGCGGTTATTACGTGAGCTACATGGGGCTTTCCGACGCCACTTCGGCGATCGCAGCCGGGGCCAAGGAACTCACCTACACCGGGGTGCTCTACAGCCTCGATAACGTGAAAAACGGTCTCTACACGTTCTGGTGCTACGAGCATCTCATGTACAAGAGCTCGCTCACCGGGGTGAAGAAGACGGTGGCGGACACGCTGGCGACTCAGATCGAGACGGTCGATGCGCCCATCAAACTCAGCGACATGCGGGTGAGCCGCGAAGCGGACGGCGGGCTGGTCACGCAAAAATTCTAACGGAACCCAGCCAACCCTTGAACGCCGCCTCGGGCGCAGCCCCCTTAGGTTGCCGTCCGGCGCGCCTCAAAAATTCGTAACTGAAAACTGAATGAAAAAATTTCTCACAATAGCCGCTCTGGCTGTGTTGGGTGCGGCGGCTCTGCCCCGCTCGGCACAAGCCCAAAGTGCGGTGACCTACACGCCAGGAGATTTGTTCCTGAGCTTTCGCGCCTCCGACGGCGTCGGCGCAACCCAGAATTACGTGGTGAATCTGGGCCAGGCCTCCGGGTTCGGCGCAACCGGCTCCTCTGCCGTCGTTACCGCAGCCGGCGATATCGCCACCGATCTGACCACCCTCTTCGGGGCGGATTGGAAGACGCGCTCCGACGTTTTCTGGAGCGTTTCCGGAACAGTCGGTTCGTTTAGCCCGGTGGGCAGCGACCCCGCCAAGACGCTCTACGCCACCCGGGAAGAACTGGTTCCGGGCACCTTGGCGACTGCCTGGTTGCGTCGGAGCGACTCCTCGCAGGGGGTTACCACCAGCAAAATGAACGCAATGGCGAACGCTTACGCGGGCAAAACCTCCACGGCGGCCAACTCCAAGGCCATCATCCAAAGCTCCTCGGCGGCCAACAGCTACGCTTCATTCCAGCGCGGCGGCACTCCGGAAAACTCCGGCCCCGCCCCGGGTATCAGTTTCGCCGCGTTTAACCCGACCATCGAGGGAAGTTTTGCTTCCGGGACGGTGGGTTCTGTTCTGGACCTGGTCCGGCTGGCACCCGCCTCGGGTGCTGACATCGGGACTGCGGGCGGAATTGTCGGTCGATTCACGCTGAGCGATTCCGGCGAACTCCGGTACACCCCGGTGGCTGCGGTCGGCTTGAGCTCGGTCGCCGTAGCCTCGGCCTCCTATTCCGTGCTTGAAACCGCGGACACGGTGGGCGTCAAACTCGTGCGTTCGGGGGATCCCTCCACGGCGTTCACGGTGAACGTCAGCACGGCGAACGGCACCGCCATTGCCGGCACGGATTACACCGCCCTCTCCTCGGTGTCGGTGTCCTTCGGTGTGAACCAGACGGAAGCGACGGTCCAAGTGAGCGTCGCCAACAGGACGGGCGCCCAAGGCAGCCGCAGCTTCACGGTGAGCCTTCCTCGCCGAGCGGCGCCACCCTCGGGGCGCAGTCCAGCGCCACGGTCGCCATCAACGATCCTCCGATCGTGCCGAGCTCACTGAGCTTTGCCGTGACCACGCTCAGCGCAACGGAGACCGCGGCGGGCGATGTGCCAGTCGAGATCCTCGTGGAGCGCTCGGGCGGTCTCGTCGGCGCTGTGAGCGCGGAAGTGGCGGTTGCCGAAGGCACGGCGACTCTCGGGACGGACTACACCCTGCCGAGTTCCGCAGTGGTGAACTGGGCGGACGGTGACAGCGCCTCCAAGAAGGTCGTTTTGACTGTCAAGGCCGACGCGCAGGTTGAACCCGGCGGAGAGACGGTGTCGTTGGAGCTCCGGAACCTTTCGGGCGGCGCTCAGTTGGGCGACAAGCCCTCGCTCGCCTTCACGATCAACGACGCCGAGAAGGTGACGGGCGACACCAGGGCTCCCGTGCTCACCGTGCTCAGGCCCTCCGGGACCATCACCGGCGCCGGGGCGGTCGCAACCGGCAAGGCCACGGACGACAAGGGAGTCTCGCGTGTGGAGGTTAAACTCAACGGCGGAGCGGTCCAGACGGCGACTCTCTCAGGACCGGCGACGAATGTTGCGTGGTCGCTGAACCTGCTCCCCGAGCAGGGGCTCAACACCCTTGAGGTGACCGCCTTCGACGCGGGCCTCAACGCCTCCTCCAAGGTCACCCGCAAGTTCACCTTCAAGAACCTGCGCCCGGCCCTCGCGGGGTCCTACAACGGGCTCCTCGTCGCCGGCGCAGGCGCCACCGGGCCGATCGATCAGAACGGTTTGGTGAACATCACGGTGACCACCACCGGCTCGTTCACCGGGCGCGCCACCCTCGGGGGCGTCTCCCAGGCCATCAGCGGCGTGTTCAAGAACGACGGGGCCGCTGTCTTCGGCAAAGGCGGCACTCCGACGGTCGAGCTCGTCAAGCCAACGAAGGCGTCGATCGGCTTCCTTGCGCTCAGCCTCGACACGGGGTCGGGTAACAAGGTCACGGGCACCCTCAAAAACGCCGCTGGCGCGGTGACATTCGCTTCGGTGGTGGCCGATAAGGCCCTCTACACCGCAGCGAAAAACCCGGCGCTCCCGCTGCGCAACGTGCCCCAGGCCATCCTCGATCCCGCCAGGGAAAAGGGCAAATACACGGCCCTGTTCCTGGCCGCAGACAGCCCCAACAGCGGCGTGGCAAAGACCGGGTTCCCGCAGGGAGACGGCTATGCGATGGTGACGGTGTCCACCTCGGGCAAGGTCACCATGGTCGGAAAGCTGGCCGACGGCTCCGCCGTTTCCTACAGCAACGCCCTCTCCTCCGCCAACGACTGGCCCGTTTACGTCCAGTTGTATGGGAAGAAGGGGTTTGTCGCCGGGAACGTCCGGTTCGACGCGACGCAGACCACAAGCGACGCCGCCGGCCTCGGGATGAAATGGTTCAAACCCGCCGGACTCACGTCGCCCAAAAACTACACGGCGGGTTGGTCCAGCGGGATCCTCACGGATTTCGTGGCGTCCAAGTTCATCCCCACCGGCAAACCCAGCTCGAAAGTGCCCGTGCCGCCGAATCCCGACACCGTGCTCGGCGTCGGCGTGCCCGGCGCGAGTGCTCCGACCGTGGCGAACCTGCTGATTGCGGTCGCCGACGGCGGTCTCACCGCGGCAACCGGCAACGAGGGTAGCCTCAGTGCGGTGAACAAGCTCACCGTGTTGGGGGCGGCACCCGGGCAGACCGCTGCCAACGGGCTCAAGGCGTCCTTCAGCGCAAGCTCGGGCGCGCTGAGCGGCAGCTTCGTGCATCCCGGCACGAATAAATCGGTGAGCTTCGCTGGCGTGGTTTATCAGAAGCAGAACAAGGCTTCCGGTTTCTTCCTCTACACCCCGCCGGCCTCGAATCCCTCGGCTATCCCCGAGAGCGGTTCGGTGAGCGTGTCCAAGAAATAACGCGCCTCGTTTAAAACTCAGTTCCAGCGGCAGGGACGGCTTCGGCTTTCCCTGCCGCTTCTTTTTTGCGGCGAAGATTCCGGCGCGTCTTTTGGATCGGCTGCCACCCCTGCCGGGGTGGCGGGTGGGGGGATGCTGCGCTCCGGTGGTGTCGCTTCGCTCGACCACCGGCTACAATCTGGGATGCCTCCGGCATCGAAGACGCGGTGCCGTTGTGCCCGGCGGACAGGGATGGACGGGATGGACGGGATGGACGGGATGGACGGGATGGACGGGATGGACGGCGCTGGCTTGTTTCGAAGGTCCCACGCTGAGCCTGTGGTCCGCCCCTTCCCAACGTGGCCCCTGAAGTTGAGTCGGCCCTCCACGGAGGACGGCAGCCAAAGGCACGAGCGTTCCGTGATTTAAATAAAAAAGCTCCGCGTCCTCCGCGTCTCCGCGTGAAACCTGTCTTTCTCCTCCGCCTACCGCCGCCCCGCGCAGTTCGCGTCTCCTTGGAATTGTAACATAAACGCCGCGCTCCTGACATCCGCCCGGACGAGTTTGTGCCCCCTCAATCAGGTCCCGATCCGTCCATGCGCCAAAACCCCTTCTCCATGCCGCCCTTGCTCCCGGTTCACCGGTTGCGTTGTTTTGCGCGCGTCGCGGTGGGCGCACTTCTCGCCGGGGGCTTGTGCTCGGACGTTACCGGGGCGGAGTCCCCGGAGAACCCGGCCCCGAACTCTTTTTACATCCGCGAATTCCGGATCTTTGGCTCCCAGAAGGTCCCCCGGGTGGAGGCGGAGGAGGCGGTGTATCCGTTCCTCGGGCCCGCGCGCACCGAACAGGATGTGGAGCAGGCGCGCGCGGCCTTGGAGAAACTTTACCAGGACAAAGGTTACCAAGCCGCCTCTGTGGAAGTGCCGCCCCAGAGGGCCCCGGGTGGGGTGGTGGTGTTGCAGGTGCGGGAGGGCAAGGTGGGGGCGTTGAGAGTCAAAGGCGCTCGTTATTTTCTGCCGAGCCAGATCAAGGCCATGGCGCAGTCGCTGGCGGAGGGCAAGGTGCTCAACTTCAACGACATCACCCGGGACATCGTGGCGCTCAACCAGTTGCCGGAACGCCAGGTGACACCGGCGCTGCGGCCAGGGATGGAGCCCGGCACGGTGGACATCGATCTCAACGTGCAGGACAAGTTGCCCTTGCACGCCAGCGTGGAGCTCAACAACCGTTACAGCCCCAACACGAGTTCCCTGCGCCTGAATCTTTCGGCCAGTTACAACAACCTCTGGCAACTCGGGCACACCCTTGGCGCTAGCTTCCAAACGGCCCCGGAGAAACCCGAGGAGGTCAAGGTGTTCTCCGGTTTTTATCTCTTCCGCATCCCGGGCCTGGAATCGGTGAGCTGGATGCTCCAGGGCATCAAACAGGACTCCAACGTGTCCACCCTCAGCACTCTCGCCGTGGCCGGGCGCGGCGAGGTCCTCGGCGCGCACGCGGTGATCACCCTGCCGTCCACCCAGACATTCTTCCAGTCGATCAACCTCGGGTTCGACTACAAACACTTCAACCAGGACATCAACAGCGCCGGTGTCACCATCCCCACGCCCATCACCTATTACCCGGTGAGCGCGGCGTACAGCGCCACGTGGATGACCCCGGGCCAAGTCACGGAGTTCAACACCAACCTCGTGCTCCATTTCCGCGGCATGGGCAGCGACGGGCGGGAGTTCGATGAAAGCCGGTTCAAAGCCGATGGCAGTTTCATCTACCTGCGGAGCGACCTCGCGCGCACCCAGGATCTGCCGTGGGGGCTCCAGTTGTTCGGCAAGGCACAGGGCCAGATTTCGGATCAACCTCTCATCAACAGCGAGCAGTTCGCCGGCGGCGGCCTGAACACCGCGCGCGGTTATCTCGAGGCCGAGACGCTCGGGGACAACGCGATTTTCGGCTCCATTGAGCTTCGCAGCCCGTCCCTGCTCAGTCGCTGGGCCGCCCGGGGCAATGAATGGCGGATCTACGCGTTCGCCGACGCCGGCTACCTCATGCTCCAGGACGCGCTTCCCGAGCAGGAGTCCGAGTTCCGCCTCGCCAGCTTCGGCTTCGGGAGCCGGCTCCAGTTGATGGATCACCTCAACGGCTCCCTCGACATGGGCATGCCTCTCATCGGTCAGTCCACCACCCGCGTTCATTCGCCGCTCTTCACCTTCCGTGTCTGGGCCGATTTCTAAGCCCGCTTTCCTCTTTTTTTCCCATGCGCCGAAATCCTCTTTCCTCCGCCTGTTTGCGACTCCTCCGGACCCTTCCGTTGATCTGTCTTTTTGCCGTCTCCAGCCTCGCGTCGGCCGGGTCGAACTGGTGGGACGACGAGTTCACCGTCCGCAAAAAGATCACACTCGACGCCTCCTCAAAGGGCGCGGCGATTGTTGAGCCGATTGGTTCGGTGGCCGTGTTGCTCCGGTTGCACGACGGCAATTTCCAGTTCGTCGCCGCCAAGGAGGACGGAGGCGATCTGCGTTTTGTCGCCGCCGACGGCAAGACGCCGCTCGCGTATCACATTGAGAAATACGACGCCGTGCTGAGCGAGGCGTTTGTCTGGGTGAATGTGCCCGACTTTAAGCCGGGTGAGGCGGTGAGTTTCTGGGCCTATTACGGCAACCCGAAAGCGTCGCGGGCGGACGATTCCAAGGCCACCTACGACGTCGACACGGTCTTGGTTTATCACTTCGGGGAACGCTCCGCGCCCGCCGTGGATTCCGCCCTGCCCGGCAACAACGCCCAGAACGCCGGGGTCACCTCCGAGGGGTCCATGATCGCGGGCGGCCTGCGGCTCAACGGCGCCAAAGGCGTCTCGCTGCCTGAGGCGGCCTCGCTGGCTTGGACCCAAGGCGGCCGGATGACTTGGTCCGCCTGGGTGAAACCGGCCGTGTTGGCCGATAACGCCGTGCTTTTCAGCCGACGCGAGGACGACCGCGCGTTTGTGGTCGGCGCCGACAAGGGTGTTCCCTACGTGGAGGTCAAAGACGCCGCCGGCGCAAAACGCAGTCCGGCGGGCGCGCCTTTGGCGGTCAACTCCTGGCATCACCTCGCGGTGGTCGCCAACGGGGCGGAGATCTCGCTCCTGCTCGACGGCGAACCCTACGCCACCCTCGATTCGCCCCTGCCTGCGATGAAAAGCGCCGCGTTCCTCGGAGGCGACCCGGATGCGGGCGACACGGGGTGGTCCGGCGAGGTGGACGAACTTCAGATCGCCAAGGTGGCGCGCCCGCTCGGGTTTCTCCAGGTGGCGTCGATGAGCCAGGGGGCCGACAAGGTGGCCCGGCTTCTCACCGTCGGTCCGGACGAACAGGCCTCCACTTGGTTGAGCGGCACGTTCGGCATCCTGATGCGGTCGCTCACCGTGGACGGCTGGATCGTGATCGCCGTGCTCGTGGTGATGGCCGTGATCAGCTGGTGGGTGATGTGGAGCAAGTCGGCGTATCTCAACGCGATCTCCCGAGGTAACGCGCAGTTCATGGAGGCCTGGCGGCTCGTCGCCAACGACCTGACCGTGCTCGACGACGCCAGCGCCGAAAAGGTCAACACCCTTGGCGGCCACGTGGACGCCGCCGGTATCGAACGCATGCGCAAGGCCTCCGTGTTTAGGATTTATCACATCGGCGCGGAGGAAATCCGGCACCGTCTGGTCGCCGACCGCCGGCTGAACACGCGCAAAGCGCTCTCGGGCCGGTCGATTCAGGCGATCCGGGCCAGCCTCGACGGCGGGCTCGTGCGCGAGACCCAGAAGCTCAACCAGCTGATGGTGTTCCTGACCATCGCCATCTCGGGCGGCCCGTTCCTCGGGCTGCTGGGAACTGTGGTCGGGGTCATGATCACCTTCGCGGCGATCGCCGCGGCCGGCGACGTCAACGTCAACGCCATCGCGCCCGGTATCGCCGCGGCGCTTGTGGCCACGGTGGCCGGCCTGGTCGTCGCGATCCCGGCGCTGTTCGGGTACAACTACCTGACGTCCCGGATCAAGGAGGCGACCACCGACATGCATGTGTTTGTCGACGAGTTCGTCACCAAGATGGCCGAGTTCTACCGGGAAAGCGCGGAGTAAGTCTTTTCGAGGAAACCGCCATGCAACTCCAGGACGACAACGCTCCCTACGATCAGGTCAACATCACGCCCATGGTGGATTTGGTGTTCGTGCTTTTGGTGATCTTCATCCTCATGTGCACGGCCTCCGTGGCGGGCACAAAGGTGAACCTGCCCAAGTCCAGCAACACCCCGGCGAACCTCGCCAAACCCAAGACCAAATCCATCACGATCAACAACGAGGGCAAGATGTTCCTCGACACGATCCCGGTCAGCGTCCAGGAGCTCGAGCAACGGCTCAACCAGATCAAGGCCGCAACCCCCGAGTTCCCGGTGGTCATCCGGGGCGACAGCCTCACCCAGTACCAGGGTGTGATGGACGTGCTCGACGTGCTCGGGCGTTTGGGCATCACCCAGGTCGGGTTGGCCACCAAGCCCGCGGGCAAATAACCCGGCGCCTTTCTTCCCATGGCCATGCCTGATTCATCGCCCCGCGGTTTTTTTGAGCGCACCCGTCTCGGGCCGATCCTCGTCGGTCTCGTGCTGGTCGGCGGCGGTTATTTCTTCTATTCCAAGCTCTCCGCGCAGAAGCCCGATGCGGGTCGGCGCGAGATGCCGATGCCGGTGGTCCGCGTGCAGTTGCCTCCGCCCCCGCCGCCGCCGCCACCACCGCCGCCCCAGACGCCGCCTCCCGAGCAGAAAATCATTGAGCAAACCCCGGTGGCCGCCGAGGAGAGCAAACCCGAGCCGCCGCAGCCACAAGCGGAAGCTCCCGTGGGCACCAACGTGACCGGCAACGGCCCCGCTGACGGGTTCGGACTCGGGCGCGCGGGCGGAAACGGAATGATTGGCGGGCGATCGGGATCGCGCGGCGGTGGCGGCAGCCGTTGGGGATGGTACGCCGGGCAGGTCCAGAGCCGGATCGGCCAGGCCCTGCGCAACCATCGCAAAACCCGGAGCGCCGGGCTCAACCTGCAGGTGCGGATCTGGCCCGATTCAACGGGGCGGGTGACCCGGGCCCAGTTGGTGGGATCCACGGGCGACTCTGCCCTGGATCTCGCCCTCAAGGAGGAGGTCCTCACCGGGCTGCAGCTCCAGGAACCGCCTCCGGTCGGCATGCCCATGCCCATTCTCATGCGCCTGAGCGCGCGCCGTCCTCTCTGAAATTGACTCCTTCTTTTTGCCGCATGTTTTCGCAAACCACCCCTTCCCGTCGGCGCGCCGGTCTCTGGCTGAGTTCGTCGATCCTCTTGTCCGCCGGTCTTGCCGTCGATGCGGTTGAACCCGCCCCGGTCCCTGCCGATCCCCAGCCCGCCGCACTCGGCGAGCCCCAGGGCGGCGGGCTTCTGCCGAATCCGTCGCAGAACGTCACGATTAACCTCATCAACCGGCTGGTCCAGCACGGCATCCTTCCGAAGACCGAGGCGCAGGAACTCATCAAACAAGCCGAGGCGGACACCGCTCTCGCCAACGCCCAGGCGCAGGCGCTCCAGGGAACAGTCGCTCAGGTGGCGGCGGCCCAGGCGGCGACGCAGGTGGCCGAGCCTGTGCCCTCCGCCGAGGACGCGCTGCGGGTCACCTACGTGCCCGAGACCGTTAAACGCCAGCTCCGCGAGGAGGTGCGCGAGGAGGTCATGGCCCGGGCACGCAAAGAAAAATGGGCCGCCCCCAACGCGGTCCCGTCCTGGGTTTCCTCGATCCGCCTCTTTGGCGATGTGCGGACCCGGTTCGACGGCTCCTACTTCTCCGAGGGTAACGATGTGGCGGCGTTCCCGGATTTCAACGCGATCAACACAGGCGCGCCGTACGACGTGAGCGGCACCCTGCTGCCCCCGCATCTCAACGTGGACCAGGACCGTGATCGGCTCCGGCTGCGGGTGCGGTTCGGTGTCGAGGCGATCCTCGGTGATGGATTTAGCGCCGGGGTGCGGCTTGCCACGGGCGCCAACAACACACCGGTGTCGGTCAACCAAAGCATGGGGCTCGCCGGCCAAACCCAGGGCGGCAACTTCAGCAAATACGCCATCTGGCTCGACCGCGGCTTCCTCAAATACGAGCTGGGCGGGATGCCGACCCGGAATCTGGCGGTGACGTTGGGCCGGTTCGACAACCCGTTTTTCGCCACCGACATGGTGTGGGACGACGACCTCGGGTTTGACGGTCTGGCGCTCCAGGCCAAATACGAGGTGCGCGACGGGGTGGTGCCTTTCCTCACCGCAGGCGCGTTCCCCGTGTTCAACACGGACTTCAACTTCGCGTCCAACCGGACCACCAAGTTCGAGAGCTCGGACAAATGGCTCTACGCGGCGCAGATCGGCACGGACTGGAAGATCAACAAAGATTTCAGCCTCAAACTGGGCACGGCCTATTACCACTTCGACAACGTCGAAGGGCAGTTCTCCAATCCCTACACCCCTGTCAACGCCCTGGACGCGGGCAACACCGACAACACCCGGCCGTCTTTTGCGCAGAAGGGCAACAGCTACATGCCGCTCCGCCGGATTGTGCCCAACGCGCTCAACAACTTCGGCACCACCAACCAGTACCAATACTTCGGCCTCGGCACGCCTTTCCAGGAGTTCGCCGTCACGGGTCGCCTGGACTTCAGCCGGTTTGACCCGTTCCACGTCACGCTGACCGGCGAGTACGTCAAGAACCTCGCGTATGACGGCGACCGTCTGGAGCGCCACGCCGTGAACAACCGCGCGTCCCTCTCGGACAATGCGGCGCCCGGAACGGTCGGCGCTTTTGCCGGCGGCGACAACGCCTGGAACGTCAATTTCAAGGTGGGCAGTCCCGCGCTGGAGAAACGCTGGGACTGGAACGTGGGGGTGGGTTACCGCTACGTCGAGTCCGACGCGGTGGTGGACGGGTTCAGCGATTCCGCGTTCGGCCTCGGAGGCACCAATCTCAAGGGCTACACCTTTTACGGCGTGGTGGCCCTGTCGCCCCGGGTGAATTTCGGGCTGCGCTGGATGACTTCCCGCGAGGTGGCGGGTCCCCCCCTCAAGGTGGACATCCTTCAAGTGGATCTCGGCGGAAAATTCTAATTATGTCTTCACGTCTCTTCGTCCTCTCTTTTGTTGCCGCAATCGCTCTCACCCCGCGGATCCATGCGGCGGATCCCGCAGCGACGGCCGAGACCCGTCTGCGCGACAGCCTGCGCAACACGATGCTTCAAATGCGTACCCTGCAGGCCGAGCGCGACACGCTGGAAGCCGCCCGGGTCGAGAACGAACAAAAAGCCAAGGCGGCGACAGCCGAGCTCGAAGCGCTGAAAAAACAGGCCGCGACCGACAACGAATCGCAGCAAAAAACGATCGGCTCGCTGCGGGCAAGGGTGGAGGAGCAGGATCGCGAGACCGCCGGGTTGAAGGCCGATCTCGACCAGGCCAAACGCGCCACGGCGCAGGCGGTGGAGCTGGCCCGCGGCAAAGAAGCCGAACGCGCGAAGGTGTCCGGACAGCTCATCGAGGCGCAGAGGCGCGTGGCGGATCGCGAGATGAAGAACGCCGCACTGTTCCGGCTGGGGAAAGAGATTCTTGAACGCTACGAAAAATTCGGGCTCGGAACGGCGCTCACGGCAAAGGAGCCTTTTGTGGGGGTGACCCGGGTGAAACTGCAGAACCTGGTGCAGGATTACTCCGACAAACTCGTCGAGCAAAAGGCCAAACCCTGACCCTCGGGGCTCACGCATCCGAAGACAGCGCAAGGGACTCGCACGCATGGCGCTCATTCCAGCCCGACCTCCGGAGTTTCAAAGAGAGATCATTTTCACGCGGAGGCGCGGAGTGCGCGGAGAGTTTTTTGCGGATGACGGACTGCCGATGCGTTGCGGTTCCCGACCTGCGGGCATTCCCATGGAACTTCGCTTTTCAGACTTAGGACAAGCCCGGGATGTAGGTTCACGAGAGCCCCGGGGCATGTGTTCCGGAGAACCTCGGGGCGTGTGTTCCGGAGAACCCCGTGGTGTGTGTTCCGGAGAACCCCGTGGTGTGTGTTCCGGAGAAGGCCGTGGTGTGTGTTCCGGAGAATCCCGGGGCGTGTGTTCCGGAGGACTCCGGGGTGTGCGTTCCGGAGGACTCCGGGGTGTGCGTTCCGGAGGACTCCGGGGTGTGCGTTCCGGAGAGCTCCGGGGCGTGTGTTCCGGAGAACCCCGGGGCGTGTGGTCCGGAGAGCTCCGGGGCGTGTGTTCCGGAGGACTCCGGGGTATGCGTTCCGGAGAATCCCGGGGCGTGTGTTCCGGA
>CAMARB010000045.1 GCA_945860355.1 Chthoniobacter flavus
TCCGGAAAGGGAAATCAGAGCAACCTCCGTGGTTCCCCCGCCAATATCGATGATCATGTTTCCGGCGGCGTCCTGCACCGGCAAGCCGCATCCGATCGCGGCGGCCATCGGCTCCTCAATGAGGTGCACCTCACGCGCACCGGCATGCAGAGCCGACTCCTTGACCGCGCGCTTCTCCACCTCGGTGATTCCCGAAGGCACCGCGATGACGACTCGAGGCCGAGGGCGGAAGAAAGTGCGCTTCCCATGCACCTTCTGAATGAAGTGCCGCAGCATCGCCTCGGTGATTTCGAAGTCCGCAATCACGCCATCCTTCAGGGGACGAATCGCGACAATGTTGCCGGGCGTTCGGCCCAGCATGCGTTTGGCTTCGTCGCCGACCGAAAGAACGCGGTTGGTTCCGGCTTGGACCGCCACCACAGAAGGCTCCCTGAGAACAATGCCGTGATCCTTGACGTAAACAAGGGTGTTAGCCGTCCCGAGATCGATGCCGATATCGTTCGAGAACAGCCCAAAAAGTCCATTAAACATTAAAAATTCCCTTTGCTATGACTCGTAGTTGTCGATGGCCTTCCACGGAAAACAAGGGGCAGAAAGAAAAAAATCCCAGTCGGCCGCATCTCTTCTGTTCCGGAAAATGACGTAACACTTAGGTTTGGGTTGAGGCAGCGTCAAAAGAAATCGCGGTTCATCAGGGTTCTTTGACGTTTCCCAAAAGTCCGCCCAAAGCTGCAATCAGAAGGCCCACCGACTCCCCCGTGTCAGAGCCACGCCCCGATGCGCATCGCCGCTTGGAATGCGAAGGCTGCGAAGTCTTCGGTGGCCTCGAGCAAGGCAGCCCCAAAAAGAGAAAAGGTGGCCTCGGGAGACGCCATCACCAGCAGGCCGGACAACAAGGCGAGATTCATTCCGTAGATGATCACCAAGGAGTAAAACGTGCCAAATTGGGTCAAGTCACTCTGTCCTTTGGGGATCATCCACACCGTGAAGCTCAGATGGAAAGCCCAAGTCAGACCGATCAAACCAAACAGAACCGGGGTGAGCGCGGCGAGGTCGTAAAAAGCGCTCGCCACACCGTAGACCATCACCACGGCCACGCTGTAGATGGGGTAGAAGTAGGGCGCCAAAGCGATCCAAACATTGTGTTTATTCGTCAGGATAAAACCGCCCGATCGGCTGAACTTGAATTCGCTGACCCGTCCGCCCATCAACCAGACCCAGATTGCGTGGGTGAGCTCATGACCGAATACGTAGGCGCGCAAAGGTCGAGGCTCGCCGCACACCCAAATACTGCCGAAGAAGGCGAGAACCCAGAGAACTGCGCCCAGGGCGAAGAACCAGAACTCCTCGCTTGCCCAAAACTGGTATTTGGTGGCGACGTGGGAAAAACTCGCGAAAAGCGCCTTGGTGAGCAAACCCACCGGAATCAGCAGGAATGCGCCGATGACAGTGTTGAGCCACCAAGTCGGAATGGACGCCCCGGAAGCAACAGGGAAAGCCGCCGACACGTTCAGCTTGCGGCGAGAGTGCCTTCTGGACTTGGGAATCTCTCTTCGAGAAGGTTTCAGGGCTCAGGGAAGTTGAATTAGCCAGTTCAACAAATCAGCACGCTTTAATTCCGAGCGGAACTCAAGCGTGATTCCGCAAGAAAAAGCGCACCGGCCGAGCGGCCGCTCCCTAGCCTTTTCTAACCGCCTTCGATGCAAGGGGGGAGGATGCCGAGCCGGCAGTCTTTAAGCGCGACCCATGTAGGTGCCGGTGCGGGTATCGATTTTGACCAGCTCCCCCTCTTTAATGAAGAGCGGCACGTTCACCACGAGCCCCGTCTCCAAGGTGGCGGTCTTCATGACATTATTGGCGCTGTCACCCCGCACCCCTTCGGCTGACTCCGTCACCTTGAGGGTGACCGACGCGGGAACTTCGACTTGGGCGGCCTTGCCCTCCACGTAAAGGACCTCTACACGGAGGTTTTCGACCAGGTAATCCTTCGCCTCGACCAGAAGTTTTTCGTCCAATGTGACGGTCTCATAAGACTCGGGATCCATGAAATGGAAACCCTGGTTGTCCTTGTAGCTGAACTCCACCGGCGTGCGCTGAATGTCCACCGTCTCGACTTTGTCCGTGGAGCCAAACCGCACATCGGCCGACTTCCCGGTGCCAATGTAGCGAATGATTGCCTGCACAAATGCGCGCAGGTTGCCCGGGGTTCGGTGCATGACTTCGAGCACGATGGCTACGTTGCCGTTGTAGCGGATGCACATGCCTTTGCGGAGGTCGTTTGCCTGGGCCATAAAATAAAGAAAGTGTGGGTTGGGAGTTTGAGGGTTCCCCTGAAAAGGGGCCGGGAATATCGACGAAGGGTTCGCCAGAGGCAACTCCTCAATTCATCCGCCAAAAACTCATCCCACCACAGTGCTTGCGAAAGCCGCCGCCGATGGCGGACCGCTAAATCAATCGGCAACGTGCCAGATCCTGAGAGTCAACCACCCCGATCGGCACACCCTGGTCGTCCACAACCACCAGATCGTCGATCCGATGCTGCTCCAGAATGTGCAACACCTCCGCCGCCCGGCGATCGCCTGCGACGGTGATTGGGTTCCGAGTCAGGAATGCGGCCACAGGCAGGTCCCCGATACCCGCGTTGACTTCGAAGTGACGGGCGAAATCGCCATGCGTGAAAATACCGGCAAGTTTTCGCGCGTCATCCAGCGCAATGGCGGCCCCGGCGCGGCGTTTGTTCATCTCATGCAAAACATCACGCACCCGCATTTCGGGATGAACCAGAGCCATCTGGTCAGGCCCCCGCATGATGTGACTTACCTTCAGCAAAAGCGATCGCCCCAGGCGGCCGCCGGGGTGAAAGCGCGCGAAATCGTCCTTCGTAAAACCGCGCGCCTCCAAGAGCACCATCGCCAACGCGTCGCCCAGAACCAGCATCGCCGTTGAGCTTGAAGTCGGCGCCAAGTTGAGCGGACACGCCTCCTGCTCCACGCCAACATGAAGATGCACGTGGGAATGGAGCGCCACAAACGAGTCCGTGCGCCCCGTCATGGACACGATCCTCACCTCAAACCGCGTCAGGGCAGGAAAAATATTCACCAACTCCTCGGTCTCCCCGCTGTAACTCAGAGCGAGAATCGCGTCTCCATCGGACAAAAGCCCCAGATCACCATGGAGCGCGTTGAGCGAGTTGAGAACCACCGCAGGCGAGCCGGTGCTGGTGAGCGTCGCGGCGATTTTCTCGCCGATATGACCGGACTTTCCGACCCCGCAGACCACGATCTTCCCCCCGGCCTCCACGCAGGACAGGAGGGTTTCCACAGCGCGCTGGAACGACTCGTCGAGCCTCTCGCCGAGGCGCTTGATCTCAGCCACCTCCAGATCAATGACCCTCCGAGCTTTTCCCAAATAATCTAGAGAGGTATCGCTGGCAGACACGTTTGCAATCGGGGGGATGAGATGAGAAAAGGCGGGGGAAACGCGCAAGGTAGACCACGCAACCGCACAACTCTCAACATCCAACTTGCACAGTAACACCGCAACCCGGCCCCGCCCTTCTCGACCGGAAAACATCACGGGCATTGGCGTTTTCACGATGACGAAAACGCCTACATTCGTTTGCGCCGAAACCGTTCAAGCCCCAACCCGATCCGACCTGCTCTGTTAAGATCCTCGCCGCCCCGGACAAACTCGGTTTCACACCAACCCAAGGCCCCATGAGCTTCTCTCAGCCGCCCACCCCCTCGCTTCACCGCGGGGGAAAGCCAGTCGTAGCCTCCTACCTGGCGACCTTTCTGAAAAAGGAAATGCAACACGTCTACCGCCAGCTCAAGGCGCTGCGCGCGGTGACCCCGGTTGTTTTCACTCAGAAACAGGAAAACATGGCCGAGTTTCCGTTTGACCCGCTCTTTGTCATCCCCAAGCCGCGCACCCACGCCCTCCGGCGTATCTGGCAAAAGCAGATTCGGGGACTCCCCATCACCATTTACCGATCCGAGGCGAGGCGCATTCTCGCCGCGCTGCACAGGAACAAAGCGGACGTGCTCCACGTCTATTTCGGGCACATAGGAGTCCACCTCCTTCCGCTCTTGGAGATTTGTGACCGCCCGGTGGTCGTGTCGTTCCACGGGGCAGATGCTCAGGTCAACCTCGAACGCCCCGCCCACAGGAAACGGACCGAGCGCATGCTCACACTGGCGTCCCTGATCTTGGTTCGATCCCAGTCGCTCGCCGAAAAGCTCGTGGCGATCGGATGCAACCCGGGAAAAATCCGAATCCATCGAACTGGGATCCCGCTCAACCAAATCCCATTCCAAGTCCGCAGCCTGCCCGCCGATGGCAGGCTGCGGTTTCTGCAAGCCTGCCGGCTCATACCGAAGAAAGGGCTTCCCACGACACTCCGGGCGTTCTCGGAATTCACGCGTCAGCATTCCAATGCCCATCTGACAATCGCAGGAGAAGGACCGCAGCTGGCACAGCTCCAGGCACAAACACGCGAGCTCGGCCTAACCAACCACGTTTCATTCTCAGGCTTCGTTTCTCAATCCCAGCTCCGGCGCCTCTTCGAAGAGTCCCATCTCTTCCTTCATCCCAGCGAATTCGGCCCGGACGGCGACCAAGAGGGAGTGCCCAACGCCATGCTGGAAGCCATGGCGAGCGGATTGCCCGTTGTGGCCACTTCTCACGGAGGCATCGTTGAGGCCGTAGAGCACGGCAAAAGCGGGCTCCTTGTGGGAGAGAAAGACTCTCATGCGATGTTTGAATCCATGCGCCATCTCACCTCGGATCCCGACCTGTTCCGGAACATGAGTGCGGCGGCCTCAGCGCGGGTTGCCGAAAAGTTCGAACTCGAACGCCAAGCCAGGACTCTTGAGTCCATTTACTTTGAAGCGATGTCGATCCGCGGAAATGCCGCCAATCCACCCAGTCAGGCTCTCGGAAAATAGCGCCCCCCGGTCGAATCGCTCATTTCGGCGGGCCTCGAAAAACGTTCCTTTTCACAAGAGGAAGCCTGGGCCAACCTTCCGATCGTGAGACTTGCAATTTACCCCGGCAGCTTTGATCCCGTCACCAACGGTCACTTGGACGTGATCAAGCGGGCGGCGAAACTCTTCGACCGAGTCATTGTGGCGGTTGCGCACAACGAACAGAAACAGGGGCTATTTTCCACCGAGGAACGGGTCTCGCTCCTCAACGCGACAGCGGGACAAACGGCCAATGTTGAGGTGATGGAGTTTAATGGACTGCTTGTGGAATTCGCCGCCGCGCAGGGGGCGTGCGCAGTAATCCGCGGTCTGCGAGCCATTTCCGACTTCGAGTTCGAGTTCCAGATGGCGCTCATGAACCGAAAACTCGATGCCTCGATTGAAACCCTTTTTTTGATGCCGAAAGAAGATTACACCTATCTGAGCTCCCGTATTGTCAAAGAGATCGCCCGCCTCGGCGGAGGCATCGAGTCTTTTGTGCCTGAGCCCGTGCGCGCGGCGCTTGGTGAAAAATTCGCTGCAGAGAGACGGATCTCGGCGAAAGTCTAAGCATTAACCGATTCGCCCGCACTCATCACACCGCCCCAAAGACCGCACCATGAAGGTTCATCTCAAACAAATTCCATCCGAAGGAAAACACATCGAAGGCGAATCAGAGAACGACTTCCTCCATCTCGACACCGCTGAACCCATCAAACCGGTTGGCTCCGTGCGCTACGCACTGGATGTGGGACTCAGCGATGGCGGCCTTTTCGCGACGGGCAGTGTCGGAGTGGAATTTGAGCTCGCCTGCGTCAAATGCCTGGAGCCGTTCACTTACCCCATCCGGATTGAGGACTTCGCCTGCCAGGTGGAATTAACAGGAAGCGAAATGGTGGACTTGACACCGCTGGTGCGGGAAGACATTTTGCTCGCCCTTCCGGCCCATCCGCATTGCGATTGGAGCGGAGAAAAGACGTGCCGACACGCGCTGCGCCAGCGGCGACCTGAGTTCGAAGAAAGTTCCGAGCACAGCGAGGTGTGGGGTGCGCTCGACCAATTAAAAATTAAAAAGACCAACTGATATGGGAGTTCCAAAACGCAAGATGTCCAAGATGCGCCTGCGCACGCGCAAGGCTGCAAACCGTTGGCACGCCCCGACGCTCGCCAAATGCGGGCAGTGCGGAAGCAGTGTCCAGGCCCACACAGCCTGCCCTTCTTGCGGCTACTACAAGGGTCGGCAAGTTCTGACAATCGCCGGCGCTTAAATCAGTTTGTAGGTTTTCCATTCAGCCGCCCCGCTCCATGCAGGGCGGCTGAATCTTTTTTAATGCTGCCCCCCGCCCCAAGCACTGTAGACCTCCGCTCATGAAAATCGCGCTCGACGCCATGGGCCACGACGAAGGCCCGGCCAAACTCGTTGAGGGCGCTGCGTTGGCGCTCAAAGAGTTCCCCGAAATCTCGCGGCTTTACCTGACCGGAGACGCAAAACGGCTGGAATCCGAGCTTCAACGCATTGGATGCAACGAAGGCCGCATCCAAATCGTTCACGCCTCACAGGTCGTTGCGATGGATGATTCGGCGACGGATGCCGTTCGGAGGAAAAAAGACTCCTCGGTGAGCCGCGCCGTGGATCTGGTGAAAAACGGGGACGCAGAGGCGATTGTGAGTGCGGGGCACACCGGCGCAGCCGTCGCCGCGAGCACCATCAAGCTGCGGACTCTGCCCGGAATCGAACGCCCGGGCATCGCAGCGACGATGCCGAGTGAGACCAACCTCTTCGTCCTCATCGACGCGGGGGCCAACACATCCCCCACCCCCCTCCAGACCGTCCACAACGCCATCATGGGCTCGGTCTATTCCCGGCACGTCCTGGGATACGCCAACCCCTCCGTGGGCCTGATGTCGATCGGAACCGAAGACGAAAAGGGGAATGATTTTACGCGGCTTTCGTTCGATCTACTGAAAAACAGCGGATTGAACTTCCGGGGCAACGTCGAAGGACACGACCTTTTTGGGAACCCGGTGGAGGTGGTCGTCGCCGACGGATTCACGGGAAACATCGTGTTAAAGACAAGCGAAGCCCTCGCCCATGCCATTTTTGCGTGGCTCAAGCACGAGATCTTCAAAAGCCCGGTCACCAAGCTCGGCGGGCTCCTGGCGAAACCGGCGTTCAAAGCCATTCACAAAAAAACCAATGCGGAGGAATACGGCGGCATGCCCTTGCTGGGCGTGAACGGCGTCTGCATCATCGCACACGGTGGCAGCTCGCCTGTGGCGGTCAAAAACGCGATCCGCATGGCCGCACAGAGCATTCGCCAGCAGGTTAATCCGCACATTATCCAGGAAGTGCAGCGCTATCATGAAACCTCCGCATCCTCGCACCCGACATCACCTGCCTAAGAGGACCGTCTCCATCATCGGAACGGGCAGCTACGTTCCCGAGAGGATCCTCACCAACGCAGAACTCGAGAAGTCTGTGGATACCAGCGACCAGTGGATTGTCACTCGGACCGGTATCAAGGAACGCAGAATCGCCGAAAAAGACGAGCACACCAGCGATTTGGCCGCGAAAGCGGCTTTGGCGGCCATCGAAAACGCCGGAATTGACGCCAACGAGATTGACCTGATCTTGGTGGCCACCGTCACGCCGGACATGTTCTTCCCGAGCACGGCTTGTTTTGTGCAATCCAAGATCGGGGCGAAAAAGGCGGCCTGTTTTGACGTGAGCGCGGCTTGCTCCGGGTTTCTTTACGCGCTCGAGATCGCCCAGCAGTTCATCACCTCGCACACCTACAACACCATTCTGGTGATCGGAGCCGACAAACTTTCCTCCATCGTGGATTGGAAAGACCGTAACACCTGCGTTCTCTTCGGTGACGGCGCGGGCGCGGCGATCCTCCGACACCGGGGAGGCGGCCACGGGGTCATCGCGACCCACATGGGGAGCAACGGCGATCTTTCCGACATTCTTTACATCCCGGGCGGCGGCTGCCGTTTTCCCATCGCCGCCGACAACCTCGATCAGCGTCTCAACGCCATCAAGATGAACGGCAAGGAGACCTACAAGCAGGCGGTCAACGCGATGCTCAATGCCGCCAATACGGTTCTTGAGGAGAGCGGGCTCAATTACGACGACCTCGCCTGCATAATCCCCCATCAAGCCAACCTCAGGATCATCGAAGCGATCGCAGACCGGATGGAGGTTCCACTTGAGCGGTTCATGGTCAATCTGGACCGTTTTGGAAACACAAGCGCCGCCGCTGTCGCAATCGCCCTGGATGAGGCGCACCGGACGGGCCGCATGAAGGTGGGCGACTACGTCTTATTGGTTGTTTTCGGCGGAGGACTCACTTGGGCAAGCTCCGTGATCCAATGGTGAGGCTTCTCTCCTGGGATCTCTCGCCGAGGCCGTTTTCCTGGGAGCGTCTGAATCCTAAACGCGTTCCGATTTCGGCTTGGCTTTTTCCCCAAGTGAACGGGGGTACCCCCTCTTGGGCACTTTGATGAGATCTGAGGTGGACCCCGCTCTTCGGATAGGGACCGGGTAAATTATGCGATGGCAGAGCAGACTTTGGTTGCGGGTTATCGTAATGGTCTACCGGATACGAGGCTCATTCACAAACGGCCCGGAGGGCGAGGTTGCGTTAGCCCGAGCCCCGAAGGGATCTACGCTGGGGCGCTGGCACCAAGCCAGAGCAACCGCTTTGTAAAGAAGACGCCCCTCTCGGGGAGGGCTTTTGTGGCCAAACGCCTCATGCCGCAAGCTCCTCCTTTGATGGGGGCGCCGTCGGCGTCTCAGCGGCCGCGTGCGCATCGCTGGGCGTCGGGTTGCCCAGCGCCTCGTGCGGTCGCCACGCGTTGTAGCACTCAAACCACGCATCCAGTCCCGCCTCCAACGCTGGCAGGCTCGCGTATTCTCTCAGGTAAATGTCCTCGTGCTTCACGCTGCGCCAGAGCCGCTCGATGAACACGTTGTCCATCCAGGGTCCCTGTCCATCCATGCTGAAGGCGATCCCGAGCCGGGTAAGCTCCCCGGTCCATTCCTGGCTCGTGAGATTGTTTTGATGCCCTTAAGCGCCTCGATGGCTACCCGGGCCTTGAATCCTGGATCGTGTCTGCGGCGTTTGACTTTCATTTGCGGTGGTTTCTTGGGTCGCGTTGATACGCCCCGCCGCCGCTTTTCTATAGCTTATCCTCTGGCCCGATTTTCGGGGTCCACCTCACTCCAGGACGCGTCGTTCCTGACCAAGTAAATAGATTCCCTGATCCCTGTCGCGGCAGCCCCCCTGGGCTTGGGTAAAAAGACTCGCGACGGTTAAACCGAAGTGCAAACCCTGTCATAAAACTCTTCGGGGATCAGGGTGGACGAGCTCTCCCAGCTGCCGCTAGATTGCGCCCCGAATAAAACCTGGGGAAACGAGGTCTCGGGGACGATTCTTTCGTTCACAGTCGCCGGCCCCGCAGGTTCAGTCGCGCCACCCCATGCCGAAAGATAAACGTATTCCAGTCAATTGGATTACCGTCACCGAATCCCAGTACCCCTGGGAAATCGATGCGCTGCGCTTTATCCAAGAGAAGTTCCCAGTTGGGGCGGACTATCACGCTTGGTCGAATTTCGAGTTTATTGGCCCGGACGGATCCATCAACGAGATCGATCTGCTGGTGGCTTCCCCTTGGGGCCTTTTCCTGGTCGAAATCAAGAGCCGCCCAGGGAAGTTAACCGGGGACAACTCGGTCTGGACGTGGACCACGCCCGACGGCCGCCGGTGCACGGTCGACAACCCGCTCATTCTTGCCAATCGGAAATCCAAACGGCTGAAGAGTGCACTTGCCCAGCAGCCCTCCGTGCGCAAGGTCAAGATGCCCTTCATCCAACCCCTCGTCTTTTGCTCGGCGAATGACCTGGAAATCAGGCTTCCGGAAGATGCTCGGAGCCTGCTTGCCCTTCGAGATGACCTCGGGCCAAGTGTCCCCGGGATTCGGGCGGCTCTTTTCCGCCGGGAATGCCCAGGTCTGCAGAAGTTACCCGAGCGGCTGGTCGATGGACCAACCCTCCGAGCCTTTGCCCAAGCAATGGCAGATGCCGGCTTGCGGAGAAAAAAGCGCAAGGTCTCCGATTTTATTCTGGATGACCTTCGCTATGAAAGCCCGGCCGGCCTCTATCAAGACTGGCTGGCCCATCACAGCGTTGATGAAGCCACTCGCCGATTGGTGCGCGTCTACCTCCTCGATAGCCGCCGACCGGAACACGAACGCTCGGTCATCAAGGAAATGGCCTTGCGCGAATACCGCGTTCTGGAACGTCTGAACCACGCCAACATCCTCAAGGCCCTGGTTCCAGGTGAATCCGAGCTGGGGCCGGCGATTATTTTTGGCTTCGATCCCACCGCGCAGCGCTTGGATCACTTCCTGGCTGAAAACGCCAGCAACCTCGATGTCGGGCAGCGACTCGAACTTCTCCGCCAAATTGCCGATGCGGTCCGCTACGCGCACGACAAAAAAGTGCTCCATCGAAGCCTCTCGCCGCAGAGTATTTTTGTGCTCCGGGACAAGGAAGGGCGTCCTCGGGTCCAAATCTACAACTGGCAGACTGCCACGAAATTGGCGGATGGAAGCTTTAGCGGGTTAACCCACCTCACCCTCACTCAGCACGGGTTCGAGCTCGTGGATGATCCTGCGCGAGCGTATCTGGCACCAGAGGGGTTTGCCTCCGACGAGGAACCGCGCGAGGAGGTCGATGTCTTTTCCCTCGGCGCACTGGCCTACCTGATTTTCGGTGGTCAGCCTCCCGCTCGCGATGCCGGTGAACTGATTGAGAAACTCCGGGACAGCGCGACCCGTTCACTCGATCTGCGGCAAATCATTGATGCAGTTCCGGACTCGATCGCGACCCTGGTCAAAAAGAGCGCCCGTAGTGCTCCGGCAGAACGTTGCAGTGTTGAGGACTTCATCGAAGGCCTCGATTCGGTCCTGGAAGAGCTCACCCGCCCGGAACATGAAGTCGCCGACCCGCGCGATGCGTCAAAGGGCGACATCCTCAGCAACGGCTACCAAGTCGAACGCCAGCTTGGGCGGGGAGCGAGCTCGATTGCGCTTCTGGTGACGCGAGGCCAGGAGCGCCGGGTCCTGAAGGTGGCGCGTGAGCCGAGCTTCAACCAGCGTCTCAGGGAAGAATTCGCGATCCTGAAAAAACTCAGTTTTCCGAACATCGTCGTCGCTCACGATCCCTTCGAATTCAGCGCGGTATTCGGGTTCACCTTGGAATTAGCCGGTGAACAGACCCTCGCTCGCTCGTTAAAGGAAGACGGGATTCCTGACCTTGAATTCCTCCAGCGTTACGGCGAAGAACTCCTGAAGACCGTCGAATTCCTCGATGAGCAGGGCGTCTTTCATCGCGACATCAAGCCGGAGAACATCGGAATCATGGAAGGCGGAGCGAAAGGCCGAAAGCGTCTTCGACTTTTTGATTTCTCGCTCGCCGCCGCACCACCCGCAGAGCTACGCGTGGGCACTCAGGAATATTTGGATCCTTTTCTTGAGCAGAGAAAAGCCCGCCGTTACGACCTCAGTGCGGAGCTCTATGCGGCCGCCATCACCTTACACGAGATGGCCACCGGGGCCCGGCCCAGCTGGTCCAGTGGGCATCCGCTTGCCACCACGGATGAAATCTCGATCCGCACCGAACTTTTTGATCCCAATCTGCGCGATAAGTTCGCCGGTTTTTTCACCCGCGCTTTGCGTCGCGATTACCAAAAGCGCTTCGACAATGCCCGCGAGATGCTTCGGGCCTGGTCCGGGCTTTTTGAGACCGTCGATCTCCCCTCGTTCCACGATACGCCCGGGCACTACGGAGATGCCAACGAAGTTGCCCCAGCCCATCTCCTGGATTCGGCCACTCCGCTCACTCAACTCACATTCCTGGGCCTGAGCACCCGGCTCATGAACTTCCTGGAACGCCAGGGAATCGCCACAGTCACCGATCTTCTCCGCTATCGGTACGGACGCTTCGAGAAATTCCGCGGGGTCGGCAGGAAGACCCAGCGGGAACTTTTGGCCGTGCACGCCCAGCTGAGGCAGAAGTTCCCGGAAATTGAAGGTGAGCAAACATCCGGCACCGCAGCCTCGCTGCCTCCCTCCACCGTAGCTGGCCCGGAAACAATCGAGGCGGCTGCCCAACACGCATTGCTGGTTAAAAAAGGCAAAGCGGGCGAGACCGAGAGCGAGGTGCTTTACCCTTATCTCGGCTGGTCACCCGCTTCGGGGGAAGATCCCCTGGACTGGCCCGGACAGAGCGATCTGGCAATTCGCGCCAAAGTCAGCCGCCAACGCGTGGGCCAATTGGTGGTCGCCGCCAGACAACGCTGGGCTCAATCCGGAATTCTTTCCAGCCTGCGCGAAACTATTCTGGAGATCCTTAACTCCAAGGGCGGAGTAACAGGCCATCGCGAATTGGTCGCCCAGGTCATCGCGGCCAGAGGTGCCGCAGCCGAGGAACCCGAACGGACCATGCTCGGCAGTGCCGCGGTTCGAGCAGCACTCGACGCGGAATCCCTCGCAGAGCTCCCCCGCTTCACCGATTACCGGAGCGCGGATCGCATTCTGGTTACCGTCCATCCTGCACTGAAGTGCTACGCGTTCCAACTCGGGAGAATCGCCGACCGACTCGCCGACGAGGACCCCTTACCGGCCCCTACGCAAGTCGCCGAGCAATTGCGCTCCATCCAATTTCCCGAGAATGTTCCAGACCTCCTTCCTCCGAACGATCTGCGCCTGCGCCAATTGGCGGTCCTCACTTCCACCAGTGCCGACCTCTCCTCCAGAGGCGAAATCTACCCGATTGGGCTCGATGCCCAGCGCACCCTCCTCCTCTCCCGCAACGCTCTCTTCGGTGAAGAACTCACCCCTGAGGAAATAGGGCGCCGGATCAAGGCCCGGTTTCCTCGCTGTGAGACTCTGCCGCCCCGTCCCGCTCTCGATTCACTCCTGATCCCAGCCGGGCTCGAGTGGGATCCTTTGGCCGCAGGAGGCGCTGGCGCTTATCGCACCCATAAGGCCGATTCCTCTTCGCTCACCTACTCCCTCGGCTCGCGGCTGCATACCCGGAACACGCTCTTGCATTCGGTGGCCACGGATCCCGATCTGGCCGAAGCCGAGTCCATCGAGGATCGGCTCCGATTAAGCCGAAAAAAAGGGGGCTACCTCGTTCTCACCGTCCATCCAGCCCATTTGGATCGGGCCCGGGAGGAAATCGAAAGCCGCTTTGAAGTCGATTCCTGCGATCTTGACGCCCTGCTGCTGGACGCCCTACGCACCGAAGCAGACCGCATCAAAGCCAAATGGGAAATCGTGCTCGCCGCCGATGCCACGGAAGCGGGTTCCGCCGATTGGCGGCGCCTTCAGTCCTTGGTCGACAAAGCCATGCCAAGCATTGAGGCCAAACTCCGGACCGGCAAACGCACCAAGCTCCTCCTCTACCCCGGCCTGTTCGCCCGCTATGGCCGCATGGGCACCATAAGCACTCTGGTGGCCGACATCGGCCGCTCCGATGGCCCCTGGGGAATCTGGGTCCTCGCTCCTGAGCACGGCGCGAACCCACTTCCCATGATCGCCGGCCAGCCGATCCCGATCATCAACGCCGCCCATCATACCCGGCTTTCCGAGCATTGGCTGCGCAACGCCCATCGCTCCTCTACTCCTTAGCTGTATTCCCCGTGATTGATTCCGCCACCCTCCTCAAAGCTCTCCAGGCTCAGGTTAAACTCCTCCACGAGAATCTCCGCTCCCGTTGCGACACTGAACCCGCGGCCAATACCCCGCTCCAGGCCGGGTACGAAACGGCAAAAGACTCGGGACGCACAGCGCTGACCTACAACGCTTGGAGGGAAGAGGAACTCACCCAGATCTCCGTCGCCTGGATTCTTGCCACGGTTTTTATCCGCTTTCTCGAGGACAATGAATTGGTCGAGACCTGTCACCTCGCGGGCCCAGACCGCGCCGGACTCGCCCGCGCTCGGGCTCAACACGAATGGTTCTTCCAACAAAATCCCCACTCCACCGAGCGCGATTATCTTCTCCATATTTTCCGAGAGACCGCCCAGTTGCCCGGAATGGCCGATCTGTTTGATCAGCAGCAAAACCCACTCTGGACCCTCGCTCCCACCGGCGATGCCGCCGCTTCCCTGATCGAGTTCTGGCGACGGGCCGATCCAGAAACCGGCGGCCCAATCCACTGCTTCGCGGATCCCGCCGTAAACGCGGGGGAAGAAAGGGTCGAAGACCCCACCCGTTTCCTCGGCGATCTTTATCAGGACCTCTCCGAAGCCGCCCGCAAACGCTACGCCCTCCTCCAGACCCCCGTCTTCATCGAGCAGTTCATCCTCGACCGCACCCTCACCCCGGCCATCGAGACCTTCGGCTTCCGCGAGGTGCGGATGATCGATCCCACCTGCGGCTCCGGCCACTTCCTGCTCGGCGCTTTTTCTCGGCTCTTCGCCCTCTGGAATGAAGCGCTGCCGGGCGAAGTGCCCAGCGTCATCGCCCAGCACGCGCTCGATCAAGTCTTCGGCGTGGACCTGAACCCGAACGTCGTCGCCATCGCCCGCTTCCGCCTGCTCCTCGCCGCCCTGCGCGTCTCCGGGTCCGGGCCGGACGGGCGGGTCACCCGGCTGCGCGATGCCTACGATTTCAAAATCCACGTCGCCGCCGGCGATTCCCTCCTGCACGGGCGGCGCTTCCGCGCGAGCGAGAGCTTCACCACCGGCCCGCAGCGCACCTTCGACACCGAGGAAGTCTTCCGCGACGAACTCAAGCACCACTACGAGGTCGAGGACGTCGAGGCCCTGCACCGCATCCTCGGGCAGCAATACCACGCCGTCGTCGGCAATCCGCCCTACATCAACGTGAAGGACCGCGCCGTCAGCGAACTCTACCGCGCGCGCTTCCCCTCGTGCCACGGCAAGTATTCGCTCTCCGTGCCCTTCATGGAGCGCTTCTTCGACCTCGCGGTCAAAGGCGACGGCACCCCGCAGCAGCCGGCCGGATTCGTCGGGCAGATTACGGGGAATAACTTCATGAAGCGCGAGTTTGGCAAGAAGCTCATCGAGGAATACCTCCCGCGCTGGGACCTCACGCACGTCATCGACGCGGCGGGCGCATATATCCCCGGCCACGGCACGCCCACGGTCATTCTTTTTGGGAAAAATCAGCCGCCCGTGAGTGGCACCATCCGCACTGTGCTCGGCATTCGCGGTGAGCCCGCAGCGCCCGTCGACCCGGCGCAGGGTCTTGTTTGGCAGGCCATCCTTCGACAAATCGACGTGCCTGGCAGCGTGAGCGAATGGATGAGCGCCGCGGACTCGCCCCGAACGAACTTTCATCGTCATCCGTGGAGCATCGGGGGCGGTGGTGCCGCGGAGTTGAAAGCTCAGATAGATGAGGAAGCAGAGACAACTGTCGGGCGGATTGCTGGTGTGATGGGTGTCTTTGGGATGACGAATGCAGACGACGTGATGCTGGCAAGTGACTTAGATTTTCGACGGGGAAATGTTGAGGCCGACGCTTACCAGCCTCTAATCATGGGCGACCTCGTTCGGGACTGGTCCGTCAGCAAAACTGAACACGTTTTATTTCCTTACTCACACGACGCGTTGCGCCTCCTTGATGAGACTCCCGGTCTGAAACGCTGGCTGTGGCATTCGCGAACAACTCTCGGGAACCGCGCCACATTCAGCAAGAAAACCTACTTTACCGAAGGCCGTGCATGGTGGGCATGGCATCAAGTCGTGCTCGAAAGACGCGAACCCCGCCTCACTATAACTTGGGGAGAAGTTGCCACGCACAACCACTTCGTTCTCGAACGTGGCGGCAAGGTATTCAATCAAACCGCCCCTATCATCAAGCTGAAGAAGGATGAGACTGAAAGCGACCACGCCGGCTTGCTCAGCGTGCTCAATAGCTCGGCGACTTGCTTTTGGCTGAAACAGGTATGTCACAACAAAGGTGACTCGACCGACGACAAGGGCGCGCGAACCACTGGCGACGTTGCCTTCAACACCTACGCCTTCAATACCACGCAAATCGCGAGGGTTCCCATCCCCGCGCACCAGCCCACGCAGCTCCCGACCGCGCTCGACCAAACCAGCACGGCCCTGCAGGGCCAGTCGCCGGCGGCCACGCTGGCGAGTTGGGGCGGCCCCGAGAGCGGGGACCTGCGCCCGTGGCTGGCGAGCGCCCGCGACCTGGCCACCCGCCAGCGGCGCCAGCTCATCGCCTGGCAGGAGGAGCTGGATTGGCAAATCTACGAAGCCTTCGGCCTCGTGGAGGGCGCGGCAGAAAGCGGCCCCGCCGCCGTGAGCCTGCCGGAGGGCGCCGCGGTGGACGCCATTCCGCCGGAGGGCATCGAGCTGGGCCAGCGGGCCTTCGAGATCGTGCTGGCGCGGCGCATGGCCGCGGGCGAAGCGCAGAGCACGTGGTTTGAACGGCACGGCTCGACGCCCATCACGGAAGTCCCGCGCCATTGGCCCGCCCCGTATCGGGAGCTGGTCGAGCGCCGCCTCGCCCGCATCGCCGAGGACCCAGCTATCCGCCTCATCGAGCAGCCCGAATACAAGCGCCGCTGGAACACCGGGCCGTGGGACGAGCAATTCACCCAGGCCGCGCGCGACTGGCTGCTCGCCCGGCTGGAAGGCTACTTCCACGAGGGCCAGCGCGTGTGCGAGCTGAATAAAGAAGGTGCCAACGGCACTGGCTTTTCCCCCGCCGCCGCCGGCTTCGCCCCCGCGACCCGCCCCGCCTTTACCACCACGAATCAACTGGCCGAAATCGCGAAGACCGACCGCGCCTTCCAAGCCGTGGCCGAGCAGCTCATGGGCGGCCCCGGCTTCTCCGTGCCCAAGCTCGTCCGCGAACTCGTGGAACTTGCCTCCGTCCCCGCCCTCCCCGCCCAGCGCTACAAACCCAGCGGCCTGCTCAAGCGCAAGGATTGGGAGCACGTCTGGGACCTCCAGCGCCGCGAAGACGTCATCGACGCCATCGAAAAGGTGGACGAGCCCGGCCTCCCCGACTCCGAGCGCACCCGCCGCAAACTCGCCGCCACCGCCCGCAAACGCGCCGAGCTGGGCGACATCCCTGTCCCGCCGAAATACGCCAGCAGCGACTTCAAAAAGAGCGTCTGGTGGAGCCTCCGCGGCAAACTCGACGTTCCCAAAGAGCGCTGGACCACCTACCCCGGCACCGAACGCACCGAAGACCCCAGCCCCGTCATCGCATGGGCCGGATGGGACGTGGCCCAACAAGCCCGCGCCCTCGCCGAATACTATGTAGAAGCGCGCGACACCCATGGCTTCGCTCCGGAGAAACTGAAACTCCTCCTCTCCGGGCTCCTGGAACTCCAACCTTGGTTGAATCAATGGCACAACACCATCGACCCGGAATCCGGAGAAAACCCAGCGGAAGCCATCCGGGGCTTCCTCGATGGTGAATGCCACTCCCTCGGCCTGACCACTGCGGATCTGGAGAAGGTGCGGATAAGCACCTGATGCGACATCTCCATGAATCTGAACGCCGAATTCTCGCAGCCCGAACGCTTGCGCCTGCCCAAAAGTGCTTTTTAGCACTTTTTAATTTGCACCCTAATGCAAAAGTGCCGATACATACCCGAGTCGGATTTACCAAAAACAGCTACCGATGAGGAAATCGACGCCATTTTAGCAGCCCTTGGACAGCGGCGATATCAACTGATCGGCAGCGCCGCCCGTTACGTCACTGGTCCATGGGACATGACCGCGCGAGCCTTTATCGCTGCCATCCAAGCCCATCTGAATGCTGGCTGTCGGCTCTTTTACAAACATGTGCAAAGTCCGCCGCCAAACACGCTATTGTTCAGCGCTAACGTGGGCCGTGATCCCGACTCCAATGACGAGGAAAAGGATGTTTACGTCGAAATCCGCCTAAAACACCACACCGTGGCCATCCTCTGCAACGCTCACAACCATCCGCGCTCTGAACCGCGGCTGCCCAAATGAACCTATGAACGCCGAAACCGAAAACCTCTGCCCTGTCTGCGATGGGGGACACCTCCAAGCAAAGACGCTGGACTATCCGGTCACCGTGTCGGGTGACGTGAAGGTGAACGTGCGCAACCTCGCGGTGGAACTCTGCGATGCTTGCGGCGAAGTGGTGCTCTCTGCCGATGCGGCAGACGCCGTGGACGCGGCGATCGCCGAACAGACCGAGCAACTCACCGTCCGCGAACTGGAACGCATCCGCGAAGACCTCGACGTGGATCAAACCGAGATGAGCGAAATCCTCGGCCTCGGCAGCAAGACCTACCACCGCTGGGAGAAGGGCAATCAGGTTCCGAGCCGATCCATGGGCTACTACCTGCGAGTGCTTCAGGCATTCCCCGAGGCTTTTGAGTGGTTGCAGGCGAGAGGATGGCGACGGGAGAACCGGCGGACTCAATTAGCGGGGATCGATTTTGGCCAAGCCTTTCCAAGCCTGCGCCAATCTGCGCCGCTCACATCATCCAGAACTGGCCGGCCGAACCCGGCCAAAGCGCTCTTCGGCAACATCCTATGAAGCCGTTTTGGGTCACTTTTTATTCCTACAAAGGCGGGGTCGGTCGATCCATGGCGCTGGCCAACACCGCCGCGCTTTTGGTCCAGCAGGGGCGCCGTGTTCTGCTCATCGACTTCGACTTGGAGGCACCGGGATTAGACAGTTTCGCCGAGTTCGCCCCGGCGGCCGGCACCCCTGGCGTGGTCGAATACGTTTCAGAATTCTTGAGCCAGCAAAGGGCGCCCGACATTCGCACATATGTGCACCGCTGCGAACTTCCCGGGCCCTTGCGCGGACAGCTTTGGTTGATGCCGGCGGGGCGCCGCGACGCGGCCTACAATCGTCAGCTCTCCCGACTGAGCTGGGCCGAGCTCTATGAGAGAGGACTCGGTGAGCCTTTTGTGGCGAACTGGAAGGCCGCCATCGCGGAGCACTTCGAACCCGACTACGTCTTCATCGACTCGCGCACCGGGTTGACCGAGGTCGGAGGTATCTGCACGACCCAGTTTCCGGACCTTGTGGTGATGCTTTTTGGACTCAATGAGCAAAACGTTCGTGGCACGGCCACGGTGGCCCAAAGCATTCGCGAAAGCGACCCCGACCGGGTGCCTCAAATGCACTTTGTGGCAACTCCGGTTCCGAACTTTCCGCCTGACCCTAGGGGCGGCTCTGGCGACAAGCGCATCTGGCAAGAACGGCGCAGCCAGTTCTCCGAGCGCCTTGATGCGGCAGGGACACTCTTGGGAGTGAACGTGGAATCGACGATTCGCTACTACGCCCCCGCCAGCCTCTACGAAAAGCTCTTCGTTCTGGAGAAAAACACCCTCCGCCAATCGATCGTGGGCGATTACGAACGGCTCTCCAGTCAGATCACGCAGTTCAACCGAACGGGGTTGGATTTCCTGATCACGCAGGCCGAAGCCGCCATCTCCAAAGGAGACTCCGAGCGGATTGAGCGGCTCAGTGCGGTGCTGGAAAGGGACTATTCAGACCGACCGGAATCGCTTTTTGTGCGATCTCGCTTTGCACTGCATCGTAACCACATCGATCGAGCTCTGGCATTGGCCGAGCAATCCCTGGATCTAGATCCCGCCTACAGCGATCCTTTCAATTTTCTTTGCAGCCATTACACCCGCACTCATCGCCACGACAAAGTCGTGGAGCTGGCCGGCCAACTACTCAGGCGTGCCGAGCGAATAGCGCCGGACGCAGTGTACGCAATCGAGGCGGAACGGGCCCCAAATTTAATGGCATTGGAGCAATACGCGGAAGCTGCAAAAAGCTACTCAAGCTGCATCGCCTACGCCAACGAGCATCCCGAGTCTTCATCTAACTTCATCATCCATCTTTTTAACGCCGCTGAAGCGCAGCGCCGGAACTCCAAAGTTCTCGACGCTGCCCAATGGAAAAAGATCGCGAAGCTCTTCAGTTTACCCGGCGCTTCGAGTGACTCGCCCTCACCGACTCAAGCCAACCGCTTGCAGGCCATGCACATTGCCTTTGCTTGCGCTGGCGATTTGCCTGCGGCCCAAGATGCGCTGAGGAAGGCCAAATACGCCGCAGAATCAGTGGGCGAGGTGGAGGATGTATTTACGGTAAAATTTTATCGCGAAGTCCCAGTCCGGCAATTCATCGACATCAACAATGAAATGCTCGCTGCGTTAAGCCGAGGTGAACTCTGGGACGGAATGAAACTGCCCCACTGAGGTGCCTCACCTTTCGGCAATCCTGCTGTCCTTCTTATGCCCACCCTGCTGCGCGACCTGATCGAGATCCCTGAATTTGTCGCCAAGAGCGACTTCGTGCTGAAGTTGACCGAGGGGACCGATCCGGGACATGCCCGGGAGACGTTGAAGAACTACGTAGTCACCCCGGAGTTGACTCGCTGCTTCGATCAAGCCCTGAAGATGGTGAAGACCGCCCTGGACAGTCGGACCAGCAAGGCCGCTTACCTTCGCGGGAGCTTCGGCTCGGGTAAAAGCCATTTCATGGCGGTCCTGCATTTCCTGCTTTCGGGCAACCCGGAGGCGCGCTCGATACAGGAATTGGGGGATGTCGTCAGCAGTCACACGGTGTGGATGGAGGGGAAGAAATTCCTGATGGTGCCGTTCCATTTCCTGGCGGCCGAGAGTCTGGAATCGGCTCTCTTCAAGGGATATACGGATTTGGTTCTCAAGCAGTTCCCGAACAAACCCTATCCCGCATTGGTCACGTCGACCGCCCTGCTCGCCAACGCGGCCCAAGCCCGCGCTTCCATGGGGGACGTCAAATTCTTTGAGACGCTCAACCGAGGTGCCGCCGGAGCAGTGGACAGCGGAGGATGGGGAGACCTGGGAGGTGGGTGGGATGCAGAAAGTTTTCAGCGCGCGGCTGGCAAGAATCCCGCCGACGAAGACCGGGTGCGACTGGTCGGAGATTTGATTGAGACGCACTTCCCAGCGATGAGGAACACCTCAGACTATCTGAGCATCGATGACGGGCTGGCGGTGATGAGCGCGCATGCCCGGGATCTCGGCTACGATGCGCTGATCCTCTTCCTCGATGAGTTGATCCTTTGGCTGGCTAGCCATGCGGGCGACGTCAACTTCGTCAGCCGCGAAGCGCAGAAGCTCCCCAAACTGGTGGAAGCCCAAAACCTGCAACGCCCAATTCCGCTGGTCAGCTTCATCGCCCGGCAACGCGATCTCCAGGACCTCGTTGGCCAACACATCGCGGGGGCGCAGAGGATGGGCTTTGTCGATGTCCTGCAGTACTCCGAGGGACGTTTCGAGCACATCAACCTTGAAGATCGGAATCTACCGGCAATTGCCGAAAAACGCATTCTACGGCCCAAGGACGAAGCCGCCAAACGAGAGATCGATACCGCGTTTGCCTCGACAGAAAAAGTGCGCGAGGACGTGATGAAAATTCTCCTAACGTCAAAGGGCCGGAAGGAAGAATTCCGACAATTGTATCCCTTCAGTCCTGCGCTGGTGGAATCGTTGGTTGCGGTATCCTCTCTACTCCAGCGCGAGCGCACCGCAATCAAGGTCATGGTTCAACTCCTGGCCAAGCAGCGGAATACGCTGGAGTTGGGCACCGTCATTCCGGTCGGCGACCTCTTTGATGAAATCGCCGAGGGCGATGATGCGTTCAGCGTCGGCATGAAGCTCCACTGCGAAAAGACCAAAAAGCTCTACGCCCAATTGCTTTGCCCCCTCCTGGAGCGCAGCAATGGCCTGAGCTTTGAAGAAGCCGCAGGGCTCCCCCCAACGGATCCGAAAGCTCGAGCGCTGTTCAACGACGATCGACTGGTCAAGACGCTGCTCCTCGCAGCGCTCGCCCCCGAGGTGGAATCCCTCAAAAACATGACCCCGCAGCGGCTCGCTGCGCTCAATCACGGAACGATCAAAGCGTTTGTGCCAGGGCAGGAAGCCCAGCAGGTGCTCAGGAAATGCAAGGAATGGGCTGCTCAGGTTGGTGAATTACAGGTCCAGGAATCTGGATCCACGTACTTGATCTCGGTGAGGGTCACCGGGATCGATCTCGGCCCCATTCTCGAGCGCGCGGAGGCGGTGGATAATTACGGCAATCGGGTCGCCCGAATCCGCACCCTGGTTTTTGAGTCACTTGGCATGGCCAACTTCAATGACCTCTTTTTTCGCCACTTCTTCCGTTGGCGAGGGACCGACCGGGAGGCCGAAATTTATTTTGGCAATCTGCGCGAAGCCAGTGACGACGTGCTTGAGAGCAAAGGCGGGAATTGGCGATTGGTCATCGATTATCCCTTCGACCGGGATGGTCATAACACGATCGAGGATCTCGAGCGAGTGGAACGCCACCGCGCCACCCAAAAGCCGCAACGCACCATTTGCTGGCTGCCCAGTTTCCTGAACTTTGACGCCCAAAAAGCAGTTGGAACCCTGGTTCGCCTCGAACACATCCTCTCTGAGAATCGATTTCCCACTTTCGTCGACCACTTGAGTGAACAGGATCGGGCACAGGCAAAACCGTTGCTTGAAAGCCAGCGAGAACAAATCAAGGCGCAGCTCATTCCACAGTTGGAAGCGGCCTATGGCCTCCGTTCCGGCTATGCACCTTACATCGACTCGGCGAACTCCATTGAGGGCGCGGATCATTTCCGAACCCTCTGTGAGCTCACTCTGCAACCGCCAGTCGCCTCCTCCCTCAAAGATGCGCTTCAGAAAATGCTGGAGCAGGCGCTGGATCATCAGTTTCCCGGTCACCCTCCATTTGAAGAGGAAACCAGATTTAATCGAACCAACGTCGCAAAGGTCCTGGAGGTTTTTGAGGACGCCATCTCAACGGATGCGCCTTCGGTCGAGGTCGTGGATACCAACATGCGTAAGCTGGCCCGGCAGATTGCCAATCCTCTGAGGATCGGCCAGATGTCTGAACAGCGGTTTTCCGCAGCCCCATACTGGAAGCAGCACATTAGTCAGCGGCAGGCCCGGGATGGGGGCCAGATTACGGTGAGTAAACTCCGTGGATGGATTGATGAGCCCAAACCGATGGGCTTGCCCCAAATGGCAGCGGATCTGCTCATCCGCTGCTGGGCGGAACAGGCGGGCCACGCCTTCTATGTCGGAAGCAGTGCCATCCCAGCACCGGCACCTGGCGACCTGAAGGACGAGATGATCCTGCGACCGATTGCCCTACCAGACGAATCGATCTGGAAGCAGGCGGTCGATCGATCC
>CAMARB010000046.1 GCA_945860355.1 Chthoniobacter flavus
ATCTACGCGAAGATCGAAGCGGAGAACCGCAAAAATCGCGTTCACCGACTGGAAGCCAACGCCAAAACGCTTGGCTACCGCCTCATCCCGCTAGCCCCGACTTGCGTTCCAAATGAGGTACTTGCGACGTAACTTCCCGATGAGGGCTCTGCTCGTTTTTTATCAACATCGCACCCCGGGCGGTGCCCGGGGCTATCTTATGTCGCCCCTTCGGGGCTCACCTCACCCCTCACCCCTCACCCCTCACCCCTCACCCCTTCTTCAAGGCTGCGCGCTTGAGTTTTGCCTCCTCCCATGGCAACGCTCTGCGCCCTGTGAGAGTCCCCCAGATCCTCCTATCCTGCGTCCTCTGCGTCCTCTGCGTCCTTGCCCGCCAAGGAACTTTTGCCCAGTTCCCCGAACAGGCCCCGCCTCCGCCCCAGATCCAGGACGCCATGGCAGCGGAACAAACCCAGGCCCCGGCCGTCGGTTCAAAGCCAGGGTTCTCACTCAAATCGCTGTGGCCGTGGAAATCGCGGCAACCAACACAAGGGGCGGCGAAATCTGCCGTCCGGCTGCCCACGCACATCAGCGGCGAGACGAAAGCCTCGGGAAACAAAAGCCTCAGTCAATGGATGGGGCCTGAGGTGGATTGGGCGACCCTGGCCCGGGACCCGAAATACAACGTCGACGTCCAGGCCCTGAACGCCTCCCGTGGGAGTTTCCTGCCCAAAAACGGGGTCCGACAGGAGAAAGATTTCGCCGCCGCCCAGAAAAGCGCCCGGACCAAGCCGTTTCAGGCCATGGAATTCCAGGGAGAAAAACAAAGCTTATGGGCAAAGCTCAATTTTCTCTCCAAACCCGCAGCCACGCGGGGCAGATACGAGGTGCCGAACCTCAACAAAACGATCGAAAAAAAGGATGCCGAGGTGCGGGAAGCGCGCGACGCCCAGAAGGAGATGGCGACCCGGGACATGCCGGGGAACCGCCCGTTTTTGGGAAAGGAATACGACCGGATGAAGAACCCGCTCGACCCCCAGAAACTGCCGATGGGAGCGTCGGCTTCCGTGGAACCTGGCACCCTCGCGGGGCCCTCCCGTTCCGAGGAAACCGGCCGGTATGAGGTGCCTGAACGGAACATCAACACCAGCCTGAGGGAGATTAAGACCGTCGAGGACGTGCGCGAACTCCTCAACAAGAACCGCTGAAAGCGAGTCGATCAGCGCTCGACTCCACGCGGGAACCGCGTTTATCCAAACCGCGACATTTTATGGAATCACCGGAAACCCAGTTGGCCCTGCTCAAGCGCGGGGCGGCGCAGATCATCAACGAGGCCGAGCTTCTGGCGAAGCTCAAGCTGGGCAGGCCGCTCAATGTGAAGCTCGGGGTGGACCCCACCGCACCCGACATCCATCTCGGGTTCACCGTGGCGCTCCAAAAACTGCGCCAGTTCCAGGACCTCGGACATCAGGCCATCCTCATCATCGGGGATTTCACCGCGATGATCGGCGATCCGTCGGGCCGTTCCAAAACCCGGCCCCAGCTCTCGCACGACCAGGTGATGAGCAACGCGAAGAGTTTCCAGCAACAGGCCTTCAAAATCCTCGATCCGAACCGGACCCGGACGGTGTTCAACGGGGAATGGTTTGAGATGATGACTTTTGAGCAGGTCATGAAACTCAACGGCCGGGTCACCCTCCAGCAGATGCTCCAGCGGGAGGACTTCAAGAACCGCTTTGACCGGGGCGAACCCGTGCATCTCCACGAGATCCAATACCCCATCATGCAGGGGTGGGACTCGGTCATGATCAAGGCCGACGTCGAGATCGGGGGCACCGACCAGCTTTTCAACATCCTCGTCGGACGCGATCTGCAGCGGGAGGAAAAACAGCCCGAGCAGGTGGTGTTCCTCATGCCGCTGCTTGAGGGCCTCGACGGGGTGCAGAAGATGTCCAAGAGCCTCGGCAATTACGTCGGGGTGAGCGAACCGCCCTCCGAGATGTTCGGCAAACTCATGAGCATCAGCGACACGCTCATGGCCCGGTACTATCTCCTGCTGCTGGGCGAGGAACTGCCCGAGCTGCATCCGATGGAGGCCAAAAAACAGCTCGGGTTCCGGATCGTGGAACGCTACCACTCGCGCGAGGCCGCCGAAATTGCGCTCGCCGATTTCAACACCCGGTTCAGCAAACGCGACCTCGATCAGGCCGACCTGCCCGCAGTCCAACTCCAGGGCATCGAACCCGATCTGCTCTCCCTCATCGTCGCGGCTTTCGCCGAGGGATTCCACATCACCAAGTCCCGCGGCGACGCCCGACGCCTCATCGAACAAGGCAGTGTCCAGGTCCGCGGCGAAAAAGTCGTCGAACCCAAGGCCGACCCCGCCCTGCAGCCCGGCGACGTGCTGCGTCTCGACAAAAAACACGCGGTCCGCGTCGGGTGAAAAAAGTGGTGATCCACACCGACGGCGGCTGCCAGGGCAACCCGGGGCCGGGCGGATGGGCGGCGGTGCTGCAGTACGGCGCGCAATCCAAGGAGATCAGCGGGGGGGAACCCGCGACGACCAACAACCGCATGGAGTTGCTGGCCGCCATCCGCGCCCTGGAAGCTCTCAACGCGCCGTGCGAAGTCGAGTTTTTCACCGACTCCGTCTATGTGCGCGACGGCATCACCAAATGGCTCAAAGCCTGGAAAGCGCGCGGCTGGATGACGGTGCAGAAGAAACCCGTGAAAAACGAGGACCTGTGGCGGGCCCTGGACACGGCGGCGAACCGGCATCGGGTGCAATGGAAATGGCTCAAGGGCCATGCCGGGCACGCCGGAAACGAGCGCTGCGATGAACTGGCCACGGCGGCCATCGCCCAAGTGCGCCGGAGTTATCGTCCCGAGCAGCTCCTCCAAGAAGTGACCCGGTTTAAGGCCGCTCAGGAGGACTCTTCCAAAAACAGCCTCCCGGGCCTCACCTAGGAAGCGCAAGACAAGAAGAGGCGCAAGGGGACAGACAAGAATTGGCGCTCAGTTTAGCTCACTTTGGGGCGTTTGGAGGTGGCGGTGTTTCGGTGCGGGAGATCGCCCATTGGGCGTCTTGGTCGGGTGAGGCGTTGATGGTTCTTGGGACGCCGTTTTACTGCCCTTGGTTCGAATGTGGCACAGGCCTCCAGCCTGTGACCTGTGACAGTCACAGCCAGGATGGCTGTGCCACTTTGGGCTCCACCGAAGGTCGCGTATATCCCAACGCTCCCCACTCGGAGATTTCCAGAGGAGGGTATCGTCCCAAACCATCCTTAACTTAGCGCCATTCCGCGTAGTCCCCAGAAGTTGCAGTGGCGCCGCTGACCGCCACTTCGGCGCTCACCGCGCCGACGCGGCTGGCGCCGGGCGTCACACTGATCTGAGCAGCGACATCGCCCGTGCCCTCGGCCTTCTAATAAGTCGCCGAAGCAAAGCTCAGGGAGCCGGAGAATGCCGCCACATTAAGAGTCTCCGAGGCTGGCACCCATTTATTAGCGGCGTCGTAGATGGTGGCGAGGTAGTCGTACTGCCACTTGGGCATCTTGTCCCTGGTCACCTTGCTTCTGCTGCTGTTGAACCATGTTTCCGAGGCCCACGCGAAGTACTCCCGCTTCATTTTCAGGTTGTAGTTCCCGACGTTGCTGGAGAAGACTCGGTCTGACTTATCCTGTAATTCGAGCTTGAGCTCTATTGTGTGCCCGAACTCATGGGCAGGGATGTTCCATCCCCTGAAAAACTCATTCCCTTGATCGTCGCGCGCTATATGGTTGATCAGGTCCGCAGTCAGTAGTGTGACATTCTTCCCCCCTGCATTCCGTTGGTTAGGAATGCTCCCCAATTCGCCCAGATCCGGGTCTTTGCTGCCGATAAGGCAGATTTGGTGACCGGCGAATTTCGCGCGGTCTTGCGGGCTCTTGAGGGCGGATATCATGTTGTCGATAAACTCGGCCACTAGCAGCATCTTCTCGTCACTGACCTCAGTCGTGCCAAGAATATGGACGTCGTACGTTTTTGTGTTGAAGTACTTGCTGTACTTGTATCGCTGCGGCCATCCAATGCTTTTTAGGGCTGCGGGGGGATTGCTAATGCGTCGATCTTTTTCTGACGGCAGCGACGCCCCTTGCGAGGGCAAACATAGACTCGCGGCTATCGCGGTTAGGGTCAGCAGGTTTCGGATACGGCTTGAGCGGAACATGAGTGGGGGAGCAGGTGTCTTTTTATTCAATAAGCAAGAAAACCGCGCGCTCTGCAAATGCTGTAGGTGCTTTGCCTTAGCCTTGGCCGAACAAAAATGCTCACTGCAGCGGCCGCAGATATGCGACGAGATCGATAAGATCCTTCTCGGCGAACATGCCGTCAAGGCCGGTGCATATGAGGCTTGTGGTGATCTGGGTGGACGAAGCGAAAGGCACAGACAATTCCTCACCTCCCCCGGGCGGGAATTTGGCTTGGCCGCATCGGGGCCAACCCCTACGGTCCCGCGCTCCCGTGCGCGATCTTCTTCTCTCCGTCGTCATCCCGTTTTTCAACGAGGGTGAAAGCTGCGTGGCCTTGTTAAAGGAGCTCCGAGAGACATTGGACACGTTGCCCGGCCCCTGTGAAGTCCTCGCCGTGGACGACGGCAGCACCGACCAAACCCTCTCCCTGCTCCGACAAACGGCCGCCCAATGGCCGGCGCTCAAGATCGTCGCCCTCAAAGGCAACCACGGTCAGGCCGCCGCTCTCTACACGGGCATGCGCACCGCCCGCGGCCCCGTGGTGGTCACCATGGACGGCGACGGCCAAAACGTCCCGGCCGATATCCCTTTGCTGCTGAGCCGGATGCACGAGGCGGACGTGGTCGCAGGCGTCCGCGGGAAACGCCGGGATTCCTGGGTGCGCATCGGCATGTCCCGGCTGGCCAACGGCATCCGCAATCGGATTCTGGCGGATGGGATGAGCGACAGCGGGTGCGCCCTCAAAGCGTTCCGGAGGGAGGTCGTGAATGCGTTTCTGCCGATGCGCACGCTGTATTCTTTCATGCCGGCGCTGGCGGTGGCGGCTGGGTTCAAGGTGGTGGAACAAGTCGTCCAACACCGGGAACGCAAGGCCGGGGTGTCCAAATACGGCCTCCTGGTCATGCTTTGGCGGCCGGCGCTGGACATGGTGGGGATGTGGTGGTGGCGGCATCGGCGGTTTGCGCTGCCGGAGGTGCAGGACTAACCCATGAAATCCTCCTTTCCCCGGTGGCAGTCGGCGGCGCTGCTGGCTCTGGCGATCCTCACTCTTTTCCTCTTCCTGGGTTCTCGCGGACTCAACGAACCCGACGAGGGGCGTTACGCCGAGATCGGCCGCGAAATGGCGGTCTCGGGCGACTGGCTGGTGCCCACCCTCAACGGCGTGGAGCACTTCCAAAAACCGCCCATGGTGTATTGGGCGACGGCCCTTTCGTTTAAGGCCTTCGGATTCAACAACACCGCCGCCCGGCTGCCTTCCGCCCTGGCGGCCTTGGGCACGCTTTTTCTCACGTTCTGGATCGGGTGGCGGCTTTTTGACGCGCGCACCGGGCTCACGGCGGCGTTTATCCTCCTGTGTTCCCTCGAGTTTTTCTTCGGCGCACGTCTGCTGACGCCCGACATGACCATGGGGTTCTGGATCACCGCGGCGTTGGCGTGTTTGGTGAAGTTGCATCGGGCGCACCGGCTCGAGCCCAGCAAACCGGGGTCCGGGTCGGCCTGGGGCTGGCTGTTTTTTGTCGCCATGGGACTGGGGTTCCTGACCAAGGGCCCGATGGCTTTCGTGGTGCCGATCGCGGCCGCCGTGTGCTGGCAATGGGGTCTGCGCAAGGAAGGTGCGCCGGTGCGGTTGCCCTGGTTGCGGGGGCTTTTGCTGATGCTCCTGGTGGGGCTCTCCTGGTTCATCGCCGTGGCCCTCAAAAACCCGGACCTCCTCGACTATTTTGTCGGGGATGAACTGGTCAAACGGTTCGCCTCCGCCAAACACGGACGCAGCAAACCCTTCTATTTCTTTGTCTGGGTGCTCCCAATCGGGCTGACGCCCTGGCTGTTTTTCTTCGGCGCCATGCTCTGGGATCTCCTGGGCAAGCTGCGCCGAAAAGTGCGGCCCAGCGCGGAACAGGCGCTTTTGCTGGGCTGGATTCTGATCCCGTTCCTGGTGCTCTCCGCGAGCGGCTCCAAACTGCCCACCTATCTGTTGCCGCTTTTCCCCGGCCTCGCCCTCTCGATTGCCGCGTGGAGCCGGAACGATCCGCCTCGGCGGCTCTGGACCGGGGCCTTTGTCGCAACGCTGGGGCTGCTCACCCTGCTCGCCGTTGGGATTCCCGTGGCCGGCCGGTTCACCACGGCGCCGCTGCCGGGCACACTTTGGATGGCGCCCGGGCTGTTGGCGGCGGTTTATTTTTTCCAACGCAACCGCGCCGCCGCGCAAGTCGCCCTGGGCCTGGCGGCAGCGGCCCTGTGGTTGTCCGCCACCCACCAGGCGCCCTTGGCAAATCCCTGGCTGGCCCAACAAGCCAGCGTGGAACCACTGGCCCTCAAAGTGCGCGCGGCGGGCGACTTCGGCAAAGCCACGGTGTTCGCCTGCGAAGTGCGCGCCCACGGCTGGGAATTCTACCTCCAAAGCCTCACCTGCCTGACCCGGCCGGACATGGACGTGGTGCTGCCGCTCGACGCCGACCAGCAAACACGGGTCATCCCCGGTGTGAAACAGTGCGAACCGCAGATGCTCGGTCGGGCGCCCGCGTACGGGTTGGTCCGCAAAAAACGGTTCGAGAAAAGTTTCACCGCCGGCAAATGGATCGTCCTGGGCGAGTCGGGCGATTTCCTGCTCATCGGCACGCCCGATACCGCGTTGGCGGCTGGGATGAAGCCAAGAGAGTGAAGTGGCGTTTCTGATCTCCCGAATACCGGGGGGAGGATCGTTCCCGGTGGGAACAAAGCGCGTAACCGGCGGTCGAGCGAGGCGACGCCACCGGATTTCGGCGCTCGGAAGGCACCGTATCCCGGAGGGATGCCGGCCCTGTTGCATACACATTCTCTGGCACCCCATGCCGGAGTGCGGCGGAATTTTTGGGGGGCATTTCCGGGGGGATCGCTTCGCTCGCCCCCCGGCTACGTTCTGGGATGCCTTCGGCATCGCGGGGCGCGGTCCTTCTGATGTGCCTCGCAGGTTCCAGTGTCGCGCCAAAACCCTCGCCCCTCACCCCTCGCCCCTCACGCCACCAGCAACCGAGGGCCGATCTCGCGCTGGCCGGCGCAGAAAAGCTCCACCGTGTTCGGGCCCCGGGCGTCGAGCGCGGCTTTGACGGTGCCCAGCGCCAGCTCCGGGCTGTTGCAGTCCCGGCTCAGATGCCCGAGCACGGCCCGGCGCAACTTGTGATCAAGTAATTCCGCGAGAACCCCGGCGGCCGCGGCGTTGGAGAGATGCCCGTGCCGGGACATGATCCGCTGTTTCACGGACCACGGGCGTTTCACGTCGTTTTGGAGGAGTTTTTCGTCGTGATTGGTCTCGATGAGCAGGGTGTGCACCTGGCGGACCCGCTCATAGACGAGTTTGGTGGCGAACCCCAGGTCGGTGAGCACGCCCAGGGCGGTGGCCCCGTGGTGCAGCACAAAACCGGCGGGCTCCACGGCGTCGTGAGGGACGGGGAAACTCTGGAAATCGACGTCTTTGATCGTGAAATCGCTGCCGGTCACAAAAAAGCGCCAGTCCTTGCGCAAATCGGGGGCGCTTTTCTGGAGGACCTCCGCGGTGAGCCGGTTGCAGTAGATCGGGGTCCCAAACTGTTTGCACCACACATCAATGGCCGCGGCGTGATCGCCGTGTTCGTGGGTGAGCACAATGCCGTCGATCTCCAGGGGGTTGACCCCGCATTGAGCGAGCCGCAACGCCGTCTGCCGGGCGCTCAGGCCGGCGTCGATCAGCAACCGGGTGTTGCCGGTCTCCACCAGGGCGCAGTTGCCCGCGCTGCCGCTGCCCAGGACCGTGACGTGAAACATAGGGGGCACCTTACGGGCGGCTGGAGCGGCCTCGCAAACACAAACCCGGCTACAGCAGCTCCCCCTGCACCGGCGCCAGCGTTCCCCCCTCTCTCCCGGCGCCTTCCGTCGCATTGCCGCCCGCTTCTCCCTCACCGCCCCCGCCCAACAACGCCAGAAACGCCGCTTCATCCAGGATCGCCACCCCCAGCGCCTGCGCCTCGTCGTATTTGGATCCCGGGCTTTCACCCGCCACCAAATAATCCGTTTTCCGGGTCACCGACCCGGTCACATTGCCGCCCCGGGCCCGGATCTCCGCCGCCGCTTTTCCTCGGGGCATGGCGCCCAGGGTGCCGGTCAACACCACGGTTTTCCCTGAAAGGGTCTGTCCCTTGCCGGTTTGAGCCGTCGTTTGCCCGCCCCGGGGCGCGATCCCCAAACCGCGCAACCGGTCCAAAACGGCTTGGCCGGGTGCGGACGCGAAATAGTCCAGCACGGCGCGCGCGACCACCGGCCCCAACTCGGTGACAAACCCCTCCTCGTCCCCGTTTTTGCGGGTGCGTTTGCCGAACCCGGCGGCAAGGAGGCGCTCCTCGAGGGCGCTCAGCGCGACCTGGGTCCGGGCATGCTGCTCGCCGAGGGCGCCGCGTTCCAGGCTGCCGAGTTTGCGGTTCTCCGCGGCGTTGGGGTTGGCGGATTTGAGTTCACCCCGGAGCCGGTGCAACTCGAGCACTTCCCCAAGCAGAGGGGACTGCGCCACGGCCTCCAGCGAATCATGGAACTTGGCGAGGTCGAACGCGGTGGTCTCGCCCACCTCGGGGATCGCCAGGGCGCACAACCAGCGTTCCAGCGGCAGAGTGCGCGCGCGCTGGAGGGTTTCGAGCACTTTCACGGCGTTTTTCCGGCCGAACACCCGGGGTTCCTCCGGGCTGCCCAGGTTGAGCGCCGCCAGGGCGTCCAGCTCCAGATCAAACAGGTCCAGCGGCTCGTTCGCGAAACCGGTTTCCACCAGTCTGTCCGCCACAATTCCCCCCACCCCTTCAATGTCCAGCGCACCTCGTTTGGCCAGGTATTCCAAACGCCGCGTTTTCTGGGCCGGACAATGCAACGCGTCACAAACCCACGCCACAAACTGCGGGTCGCGCCGGACCGGCCCGCCGCACGCCGGGCAACGGCCCTGGATATGCCCCAGAAAATCAAACGGCTGGGCCGTGGGCGAACGCCGCGCCAGCACCACGGACACCACGGCGGGAATGACCTCCCCGGCCTTCTCAATGAGCACCGTGTCGCCGATCCGGATGTCTTTGCGCCGGATCTCGTCCTCGTTGTGGAGCGTGGCCCGGCTGATCGTGCTGCCGCTCAGGAACACCGGCTCGAGCTCCGCCACCGGCGTAAGCACCCCGGTCCGGCCGACCTGGACGGTGATCCCGCGCAGAAGGGTCTGGGCCTGTTCGGGCGCGTATTTGTAGGCGCGCGCCCATTTGGGGGCGCGGGCGGTGGAGCCGACCGTCTCGCGCAGGGACCGCTCGTTGAGCTTGAGCACGGCGCCGTCGGTCTCAAACGCCAGCCGGTGCCGGATCGCGTCGAGCTCGGCGATGGCGCCCTGGAGTTCCTCGGCCGAAGAACAGAGCCAGAGATGGCCGGGATCGTGTGTGGGCAGCCCGAGGCCGCGCAACCATTCGATAAGGCCCGCCTGGGTGTCGGGCACGCGGGCGTCCTCGCTCACCTCGCCCAGGCCGTAAACCATCAGCGCCAGGGGACGCCGGGCCACCACCCGCGAGTCGAGTTGTTTGAGCGACCCGGCGGTGGCGTTGCGCGGGTTGGCAAACGGCGTCTCGCCGACAGCCGCCTGATCGGCCTGGACCCGCTCAAACTCGGCGGTGGGCATGTAAACTTCGCCCCGCACCTCCAACACCCGGGGCGCCCCCTCCAAGCGCAGAGGCAGGGTGCGCACCGTGCGCAGATTGGCCGTGATATCGTCTCCCGTCTCGCCGTCGCCGCGGGTGGCGCCCACGGTGAACACCCCGGCTTCGTACCGCAAAGAAACCGCCACGCCGTCCACCTTGGGTTCCACCATCCAACGCAGGGGTTCCCCGGAGAGGGCGTCTTTGCGGCGCAACTCGTTTTCAACACTGACCACAAATTTGCGCACCCCTTCGGGGCCGTCCTTGGTGGCAAAAAGATTATCCAGGCTGAGCATCGGCGCCGAATGCCGGACTTGGACAAACCCGGCCAGGGGACGCCCCCCCACCCGCTGCGTGGGGGAATCGGCGGTGCGCAGATCGGGATGCGCCTCCTCGAGCTCCTGCAACTCACTGAAAAGGGCGTCGTATTGCGCGTCGGAAACCGTCGGCGCGGCCTCTTCGTAATACCGGCGGTTGTGCGCCTCAATCTCCTCGCGGAGCCGGGCTGTTTTTGCGCTGAGTTCGGACATAAACAAGGGTGGCAACGGCCGCTCCCGCAATCGCTCCCAGGGTGTCGGCCGTCCAATCCCCAAGGTCCGCCCCGGAGCGCCGGGCGGTGAACATTTGATGCCATTCGTCCGTCGCGCCAAAGCAGGAAATCGCCGCAACCGCCGCCAAAAACGCCCGTTTCCCGCTCCACCCCGTGTTGAACCGCAGGGCCAGGCAGAGAAAAAACGCGCCTCCGGCAAAGGCCAGAAAATGAGCCGCCTTATCCCAGAGCCGCACGACGTTGAGTTCCTCGATCCGGGCGCCGCTCATGGAGGAGAGCCAGAACACGGAGGCGGCCCAGAAAAACACGACCATCCAGGAGCCCAGGCGCAGGGGGAGTGAAGAGTTCAATTCAGTTCGGGGTTTGAGATGGACGGTGGGATTCATCATATTCTTGGAATGCAAAGTGCAAAGCGTGTCCTTGGGATTGAAGGAGGCGGGACAAAAACGGAATGGGTGGTTGTCTCCACGGAGGGCGGCGCCCCCGGGATCGGCCGGATCGGGACCCTGCCCGCGTCCAATCTGCGCCTGATCCGCGATGAGGAGTTGTTGGCGATCTTCGATGTCCTGCCGAAAGATCCCACCCACGTGGGGGTGTGCCTGGCCGGCTGCGCCACCAGCGAGGACCGATTTCGGCTTCAGCGTCTGGTGGACCAAGTGTGGCCCCGAGCAAAGAACCGCGTGGGCAGCGACCGGGACTCGGCCATGGCCAGCGCGTTCCGGGCGGGGGACGGCATCGCGGTCATCGCCGGCACGGGCGCGGCGGTGCACGGGCGCCGGGGGCACCGGGTGGAAAAAGCGGGGGGGTGGGGCCAGCTCCTGGGGGATCTGGGCGGGGGCTACCACATCGCCATGCAGGGGCTGCGCACCGTGCTCAGCCAGTTCGATCTCACCCAACAAATCTCGCCGCTGGCCGAGGAGATTCTCGCCGCGCTGGGACTCAACCGGCTCCAGGACCTCGTGCACTGGGCAATGCAGGCCGATAAAATGTCCGTGGCCCGCCTGGCCCCCTGCGTGTTCCGGGCGGCCACCCGGGGGGAACCCCAGATGCTCAACCTCATCCAGGACGGCGCCACCCTGCTCGCGGAATTTACCCGCGCGGTGGCGCAGCGCCTAGAGCTCCCGGATCCCCAGGTGCGTTTGGTGGGGGGACTCTTTGCCAATCACCCCGATTACACGGCCCTCTTTAAATACCGGCTCAGCATTCTGCTGCCCAAAGCCTCCGTCGCCCTCTGCGCGGAGTCCGGCGCCCTGGGCGCCGCCTGGCTGGCGGAACACGACGAAGCGGCGCCGACCCCGGCCGCGGCGCCGATCGCCCTGGGAGAACTCTCCAACGCCTCCACCGAAAGCCGCCATCCCCTCTCGGGGGATCTCACGGCCCGGTCCACCGCCGAACTCGTGGAACTTTTTGCCCGCGAAGAAAACACCGTGGCCACGGCCCTGGCCGCATGCCGGGACGCGCTGGTCCGGGCGGCCGATCTGGTGGCCGACGCCATGGAAAAGGGGGGCCGGCTTTTTTATGTGGGCGCGGGCACCAGCGGCCGACTGGGCGTGCTCGACGCCAGCGAGATCCCGCCCACTTTCGGGGTTTCGCCGGAACGGGTGCAGGGGATCATGGCCGGGGGCTTCCAAGCGCTGCATCACGCCGTGGAAGGCGCCGAAGATCAGCCCGAGGCGGGCGCCCTGGCCGTCGTTTCCCGGGGGGTGACCCCCCGCGACGTCGTCTTTGGTCTGAGCGCCAGCGGCCGGACCCCTTTTGTTCTGGGGGCGTTGGAAAAAGCCCGGCAGATCGGTGCCCGCACCGTGTTTCTGAGCTGCAACCCGGCGCGCCCGGTGCAGTCGCCCGGCTGGGATGCGGAAATCGATCTGCCCACCGGTCCGGAACTCATCGCCGGGTCCACCCGCCTCAAAGCGGGTTCGGCCACCAAAGCGGCGCTCAACCTGATTTCCTCCATTGCCATGATTCGGCTGGGCCGGGTCCGGGGTAGCGCGATGATCGACCTGAAGGTATCCAACGCCAAACTGCGCGACCGCGCGGCGCGCCTGGTCAGCGCGGAGCTGGGGGTTTCCTATGAAACGGCCTGGAACCGCTTGGAGCGGAAAGATTGGAATGTGCGTGCGGCGCTGGAGGAATCCCGGACAAACGTCGAATAAATCGGCGCCAGCGACCGGGTCCCTTCCCCTCTACCGCCGCCTCACCAGGGCTCACGCATCTCAAATGACGCCGCCGGGAGCTGTCCCGAATGTCGCCCAGTGAAGGCCTTTTCGAGGTCGGCAGCGAGGCAGGCGGGCGATTACAAGTCCCCCGGGTGCGCAGCCAACCCGAGGGCCTTGTTCCCGCAGGGAACACAGGTCGTAGCCGGGGATCGAGCGAAGCAATACCCCCGGAACGCCGCCCCAACCCGGAAACGGAAGTTCCAGTGGACTAACTGAAGGGGCGGAAGTGCAAAGCCTTTGAGTCCGCCAATTTCCAAAAATCCCTCCGCGCTCCCCGCGCCTCCTCGTGAAAATTTTCTCTCTCAGGAACTTCGGAGTTCGGGTTCAACCGAGCTCATTGTCTCTGGCACCGCTCGGCCGGGGTGCGACGTGTTTGTGGGGCATCGGGTTCCGGTGGTGTCGCTGCGCTCAACCGCCGGCTATTTTCTGGGATGCCTGCGGCATCAAAGCACGCAGCAAACCGGAGGATATTTTTCCAGCAGTGCGCCAGGCAAGACAGAGGACAGGCAAAACCGGCGCATCCTAAAGTCCGTTTTTTCGAGCTCCTCCCCTGCGAGAACCTGCCCATTGTGGCTTTATTTATCCACCCCGTTCCAGGGTTCCGCCTGAATATCGGATCGGGTTTTTCCTCTTTTTTCCTCTGTAAATTTAGATTTTCGGAGCTCTTCCCCTAAGTCTGGCACCCTCTCTGCTAAGCCGGTTCGGGTCCGCTCGTGCGGACGGGGACACATCCAAATAGGGGAGCAGCTCGGCCGGAAGGCGTTGTTGGAAGGACCGGGGGGAACCTTTCAACTGGGACGGCCGGGCTGCATCCCCCTGGTTCTCCCACCGGGGCCCGCATCAGGGGCGTTTTTCTTTTCCCGCCCGTTTCCTGTCGTAGTCGGCCCAGAAATCCGAGGCTTCCCGATAATTCGCCGCGTTGCCGTCGGCGATCATGAACAGCTTGGGATGCCGGCGCAGAGCGTCCGGAAGCACAGCGCCCGCGTGCACGACCAAATGGGTGAGCTCCGGCAACTCCAGCAAAGGGGAGAAATCCTTCAGCCCGCCACAGAACCCCAGGTTGAGCTGTTTGAGATGCAACCCCTTGAGAGGGCTCAAATCGTTCACGTAAGTGCCGGAAAGGTTGGCGCTCTCCAGGGGCATAGCGGAGAGCGCTTCCAAATTTTGCAGACTCACACTGACCACGCTGAGCTTCGCCAAAGGCGCGCCGGCGAGTATTTCCAGGCTGAGAGTGCCCGGGTTGCGGTCCAGCACCAGCGTCCGCAGCGGTTTTCCGCGCAGGGGTGAAAAATCCTCGATTTCGCATCCCGCCGCCGAGAACTCCTCCAAAGGGGCGTCCTTTAACGGAGAAAGATCGGCGACGGGCGCTCCGTTCATGCTCAGCTCCCGCAGGGGCGTCCCACGCAGGGGGCCCAGATCGGCGACTGCCACGCCGTTCATGGAGAGGCTCGACAACGCCATACCCCGGAGCGGAGCGAGGTCGGTGGCCTTCGAGCCGTCGATGTTGAGCCGGTCGATGGGAAGCCCTTTTAAGGGGCTCAGATCGGCCACCGGAGGCAGCGTGACCCGGATCTCATGATCAAACGTCAGCACGACATCGCCGGACCGGGAAAGCCCCAGCCATTCCGAAAGCCGCTTGCGCACCAGGGCGTGCTTTTGTTCCCCGCTGAGCTGGAGCTCCTTGATCAAGGCCACCATTTCTCCCGACAAGCCGCGCTGCTGGAGCTGCTCGGCGAGTTCCCGGCGGTCGGCCAAACTCCAGTCGCCCACCCCTTTTTTGGCGAGCCGCTCAAAAAGCGGCGTCAACCGGGCCAGCTCGACGTCCGCCGGGTTTTTCAACAGCGCCTTTTTCAGCGCCCCGATGGCTTCCGGGAATTGTTTGGCGCCCACATAAAGCCACACCCTGCGCGTATACGAGGAGAGCTCCCCGGGATCCAACGCGATGGTCATTTCTAGTTTCTGCAGCGCGGTCTGGAAATCCTGGACCTGCGCCTGGTTCTCGGCCAGCTGCCGGAAATCAGGCGCGGTCTGACGCAGACTGGCCAGGTTCCTTGCGGCCTCGCGCCCGTTGAGCAGGGCCTGGCTCCCAAGAACGCCGCCCACGAGCAACACTGCGAGAACGCCGGAGGCCGGCGCATGATGGCGCTTCACGAAAAGCGCCATTTGTTTCCACGCGCTCTTGGCTTCGGCGCTGGTGGCGAAACCGTTTTGAAACGCGTCAATGTCCCGCTGCAACTCACCCACACTCGCGTACCGCTGTTCCCGCTCAAACGCCATCGCCTTCCGCACAATCGCCGCGAGGGAATCCGGGATCCGGCCCTTGGGCAGATGGGAGACGCGGAGGGCGGGCGGGGTGAGCGGATCGACCCGGCCGCGGGCAACCGCCTCGACAACCTGCCAGACCTCGTCGTCGGCGACCGGAGGACGCAGGGTGAGGATTTGGTAGAGGATCGTGCCGAGGGAATAAACCTCGCTGCGGAAATCCAGGTGATCGACCTCGCCCCGGGCCTGTTCGGGACTCATGTTGATGGGGGTGCCCATCACCGTGCCGTCCAGCGTGGTGGAGGCGGAGAGGCCCGTCTTGGGGGGCGCGCTGGCGCGGGGCTCTTCCCTGGGCGACTCGGCGAGCACCTTGGCGAGGCCCCAATCCATGACGAGCACCTCGCCGAAATCGCCCAGCATAATGTTCTGGGGCTTGAGGTCGCGATGGATGACGCCCTTGCTGTGGGCGAAAGCCAGGGCGTCGCACACTTTTTGAAAGATGGTGAGCAGCGCCCCCAGCGGATACTTGCGGATGGTGGCCTCTTTGCCTTCCGCCATGAGCTTGAGCACTTTGTGCAGGGTGATGCCGCGCACAAACTTCATCGTGTAGAAAACCTGCTCGTTTTCGTCCATGCCCAGCTCGTAGATGGGCACAATGCCCGGATGCTCGAGCCGCGCGGTGACTTTGGCTTCGGCGATGAACCGGGCCAGATGATCCACGCTAAAGCCGTGCAGCATCACCTTCATCGCCACGGTCCGCTCCGTGGTGGCCTCCCGCGCGCTGAGGATCGCCCCCATCCCGCCCTGGGCCACCGTGCCGCCAATCTCGTATTTTTTCTCGCGCAGAAACGGCTCCGGCAGCAGCTCCCGAAGGGCGCTGGTCTCGGGCGGAACCGACTCGTCGGCCGGCCGGGCCGTCTTGACCCGCCGACATTCCACCGAGACCGCGCCCATCTGGATTTTTTGGTGGGGCCACAGCCGGGTCACCTGGCTGACGAGCGTTCCCTGCACAAAAGTGCCGTTGGCCGACTGGAGGTCCTCGATAAAGATCCGGTCGAAATCAATCGTCAGCCGGGCGTGCTGCCGCGACACCAAGTCGGCCTCGACGCAGATATCGGCCTCGGCCGCCCTTCCCAGCACGTATTCCCCGGGCCCGACCGTGGTCTCCAGCAGCACCTCGGAGTCGGCGCCGCGGACGAGAATCTGGGTCAGGGGAATCTGCATGCAGGGTTCTGTGCTAAAACACCGGCTCCTCGGGAGCAATCCGAGTTCCAGCCCGCCCGGTTTTTTCAACCGAGCGGCAAACACATCCCCCCCGCGCTTTAGAGGAGCAATTCGTGGAGGATTTTGACCTCCTCCACCCCGGTGAGCCTCTGGTCGAGCCCCTGGTATCGGAACGTGAGCTGTTTGTGGTTCAACCCCAGCAGATGAAGCAGGGTGCCGTGGATGTCCCGGACATGCACAGGGTTCTCGGCGATGTGGTAACCCATGGGATCGGTCGCCCCGTATTGCACGCCGGGTTTCATCCCGCCGCCCGCCATCCAAATCGTGAACGCGTCCTTGTGATGGTCGCGTCCGCAGCTCTCCGGGCTTTCCGCACCCTGAAGCATGGGGGTGCGCCCGAATTCGCCGGCAAACACCACCAGGGTTTGATCCAGCAACCCGCGCTGTTTGAGGTCCCGCAGAAGCGCGCTGATGGGTTGATCGACGTTTTTGCAGAGTTTGCCGAGGTTCTTGTGCTGGCCCGAGTGGGTGTCCCAGTTCGCGTTGAAGAGTTCCACAAAACGCACCCCCGACTCCACCAAGCGCCGCGCGTAAAGGCACTGCCGCGCAAAATCCCCCTCTCCGTACATCGCTTTCACCGAGTCGGGTTCCTTCGAGAGATCCATCAACTCCGGCACGCTGCTCTGCATCCGAAACGCCATCTCATACTGGCTCATCTTGGTGAGAATCTCGGGATCGGCCACGGCGGCGTGTTTCTCCCGGTTGAGCTCCTGGATGCCGTCGAGAACGCGGCGTCGGCGTTCTTGGCTGATCCCGGGCGGGTTGTTCAAGAAAAGAACCGGCTCGCCCTGGCTGCGGAACTCCACGCCCTGATGCATGCTGGGCAGATACCCGTTGTTCCAGAGGCTCGCGCCGCCGCCCGGGTAATCCCCGGAAACGAACACGACGTAGCTGGGCAGGTCCTGGTTGAGACTGCCCAGGCCGTAGTCCACCCACGAGCCGAGGGAAGGCTGGCCCTGCCGGTTGCGCCCGGTGTGGAAGAGCAACTGGGCCGGGGCATGGTTGAACTCGGTCGTGTGCATCGAGCGGATAAATGTAAGCTCGTCGGCGACTCCGGCCAGGTGCGGCAACAGTTCGCTGATCCACGCCCCCGACTGGCCGTGTTGTTGGAACGCATAAGGGGTGCCGAGGAGTTTGGGGTGCCCCTTCAGAAAGCTGAAACGTTTGCCTTCAAAAAATGATTTCGGCGCCAGCTGACGGTCGTATTTCTGGAGCTCGGGTTTGTAGTCGAAAAGATCCAACTGCGACGGCGCCCCGACCATGTGCAGAAAGATGACACTCTTGGCTTTGCCGACGGCAGCCCGCACCTCGGGCCGGGCGGCGGACGCCTTGCCCAGGAGCTGCTCAAACGCCAGCGCGCCCAGGGTCATGCTGCCGCCTCCCAAAAAGGCGCGTCGGGTGAGTTCGCCCAGGGGAGCGTGATTGGAGATGTCCATGGTTTCTTGGGGGTTAACCGCGGTGGATGGTTTCGTGCAGATTGAGAAGGATCGTGGCCACGTCGAGATAACCGTCGGCCGGGCCGCTGCCGGAAGCCGACCCGGTGTCGAACACTCTCCGCAGACTGCGTTTCTCGGCGGCTGTGGGTTGGCGGGCGAGTGCCGTGCGGAACCCGCGGACGAGCCGGTCGTCAACCGAACCCGTGAACTCGTTGGCCATCCGGGTTCCCAAAGCCCGCGCGATTTCGGAGTAAGCCTCGTCGTTGAGGAGCACGAGCGCCTGGAGCGGCGTGTTGCTGCGGCTGCGCTGCAGGGTGCAGGAGGCGCGGTCCGGGGCGTCGAACGTCGCAAACGCCGGGTAATGGCCGTTGCGTTTCCAGATCGTGTAAATGCCGCGCCGAAAGCGGTCTTCGCCGACCGACACCACATACGCCCCCGGCCCCGCGCCCGCCGCCTTTCGCCAGACGCCCTCGGGCTGCGGGGGATAAACCGGCGGCCCTCCTCTCTTGAGCGAAAGCAGCCCGCCCACGGCGAGCGCGTTGTCGCGGATGGTCTCGGCATCCAGCCGATGGCCCGGATGCCGCCAGAGCCATTGGTTGGGCGCGTCGCGCTCCTGCGCGGTCGGCTCGATCGCCGCGCTGCGCCGGTAAGCGGAGGAGAGAACGATCCGACGCAACGTCCTCTTCATCGACCAGCGGTCTTTTTCCATGAAGGTCACGGCCAACCAGTCGAGCAGCTCGGGATGGCTCGGCGGTTCGCCCTGCGCCCCGAACTCCTCCAACGTCGGCACGATCCCGCGTCCGAAAAGCTCCGCCCACAGCCGGTTCACCGCGACCCGGGCCGTCAACGGGTGTTCCCCGCCGACCAGCCAACGCGCCAGGCCCAGACGGTTGGCCGGGAAACCCTCCGGGATACCGGGAAAAACCGCGGGCACACCGGGCGCCACCGGTTCCCCTTTGGCCAGAAAATCCCCGCGTTTTGCGATGACGGTTTGTCTCGGGGTTTCCAGCTCGCTCATCACCCGCGTGGTCGGGTCGGCCAGGGGCTCAAACTTCAGCCGCGCGTCGGAGGCTTTTTTGATGAGTTCCTCGGTCTCGGTCTCGCCGCGAAAGACCTCTTTTGCGACGAGTTTGTAATCGTCCAAGCTGCGCGCGGCCTCGGGCATCTGGAGAATCTCGCGGACGCTCATGGGCACCCGCGCCAGACGCGCGGAATCCTGGAGTAGCTCCTCGATGCGGACACGCAAATGTGCCCGGAGTGCGTCCATGGATTCGTTGAGCTTTTTCTCCAGCGGCGCCCGATCGCGGACCACCTCGGCGGTGCCGGGGATCGTCAGATCGATGCCCGTGTAAAGCAGGCTCCCGGAATTCCCGGCCAACCGACGGCTTTCCATGGGGGTCTGGTTGAAGAAGGCGAAGAGCCGGTAATACTCCGCGATGCTGACGGGATCGTATTTGTGGTTATGGCACTGGGCACAGGCGAGGGTGCTGCCCAGCCACACCGCGCCCAGGGTGTTCACGCGATCCACCACCTGTTTGTAATGATCCTCTTCCGGGTCCGTGCCGGCCTCCAGGTTCAGAGGCGAGTTTCGCTGGAATCCCGTGGCGATTTTCTGACTCAGACTGGCCCCGGGCAGGAGATCGCCCGCGAGCTGTTGGATCGTGAACTCGTCGTAGGGCATGTCCGCGTTGAGCGCGTCAATCACCCAATCCCGCCACGGCCACATGCTCCGGAGCACATCCCGCTGGTATCCCTCCGAATCCCCGTACCGCGCCAGATCCAGCCACGGACGCGCCCAGCGCTCCCCAAACTGCGGGCTCCCCAAAAGCGCGTCCACCGTCCGCGCGTAGGCCGCGTCCGAGGGGTCCGCCAAAAATGCGTCCACCTGCTCCACGCTGGGCGGCAGGCCGGTCAGATCCAGAAAAACGCGGCGCAGTTGAATGGCCGGGTCGGCATCCGGGTTGGGTTGGATGTTTTTGGAAAGCAGCCGGGCATTGAGAAACGCGTCAATTTCGTTCCGACCCGGCCCGGCCTCGGGAACCGGGGGCAGTTTCGGGGCCTCATACGCCCAGTGTTTCTTGGGACGCCAGCCGTCATCCGGCCACGGCGCGCCCTCGGCGATCCACGCCCGCAGCGTCTCGATTTCCTCCGGCCGAAGCGGTTTGCCCTTGGGCGGCATCCGCTCCTTGGGGTTGCCCGCGGTGACCAGCCGCAGGAGGAGCGATTTTTCCGGCGCCCCGGGCATGAGGAGTTTTTCGCCGCTATCGGTGAGCTGATGCGCGGCGTGATAGGTGTCGAGAGCCAGACCGCCTTTGCGGGTCTCGCCGTCGTGACAGTCAAAGCAACGCTCTTCGAGGATGGGCAGGATGTCCCTTTGGAAATCTTTGGCGGCGAACGCGGACGACACGCAGAGCAACAGGGCAAGCGGCCAAAGGCGGGGGGCAGTCATACTGCGGCAGTCTGCCAGAGCCGACCGCGGGCCGCCCACCTACGTAAATACGTAGTGGAGAGGGGCCGCCGCCGTGTTAGGCTTTCCGCCGATGTTCCGCGGCGTCGTCCTTCTCCCTTGGCTCTGCGCCGGCGCCATCGCGGCAAGCCCGGCCCCTCCGCACGGCCGCCTTCAAACGCTGCAAACCGAGCTGGCGTCGCTCCCCACACCGCTCCGAGGCCCCATCGGAGGCACGCTCGGCTACGCATCCGAAGTCTTTCACGGCCCGGGACGGGATGCCTTCAAATGGGCGGGAGTGGACCTTGGCGTGCCCAGGCAAATTGACGGGATCGCCCTCGCCCCCAGCTGGATGATCGGAACCGACCGCTCCGAGCGCAGCCACGGGTTCCCCATCCAGTTCCGGGTCGAAACCTCCCTGGACCGCGAATTTTCACGACCCCGGGTCGTGTTCGAATCCGGCCCGGCGTTTCCCGACCCGGCCCGGCACCCCGTCTGGATCGAGCTGCAAGCCCATTCCGCCCGCTGTGTGCGGGTGGTGGCCACGAAATTGCGGTCGTCTTTTTTCGGGCTCTCGGAACTGTTCGTCTTTTCCGGGGAACGCAACATTGCCCTGGGGGCCCCGGCGCTGTGCCTGGACAAACTAAATTTGAACGCGAACTGGAGCCCGGGCTACCTGAGCGACGGGTTCACCCCCCTGGGCCTGCCCACGGGGGTTCTGGTCAAACGCCGGGAATGTTATCGGTCCGCGCCGTTACCCGGGGAGTTGGAGCCCAGCTGGCTGGAGGTGATGCTGCCCCGGACCACCGAGCTCAGCGCCCTGGCGTTGGTGCCCGCCGCGTGGATTTCGAACCTGGCCCGGTTCCAGCAACTCGGCGAAGGTTTTCCCCTCGCGTTCCGCGTGGAAGTCGCCGTCGGCGCCGGTCCGTGGCGGAAGGTGTTCGAACACGGTCCCGAGGAGCGGCAACCCTTTCCCAACCCGAGCAACCTGGCCTGGTATTCCGCGCTCCCGGAGGGGACCCAGGCAGACCGGGTGCGGGTCACGGCGACACGCCATCTCTACAACCAAGCGGCGGCGGGTTTCTATTTCGCCCTGGCAGAGATCCAGGTGCTGGACACCGAGGGCCGCAACGCAGCGCTGAATGCCGCAGTGAGAAGTTCCCACCCGCCGGAGGCCGACAGGGTCTTCGGACCCAAACGCGTTGTGGACGGCTATTCTTCGGAGGGGTCGCTCCTGTCGCTGCGCGACTGGCTTCAGGCGTTGGACCGCCGGAGAAGACTGCTCATTGAGATCGAGGCGCTGCAAACCGAGCTCGACCTCCGGGTCGCCTCCCGTGCGCGGCTCTGGAAAACGCTCGGATGGGCCGCGGGCGCCCTGTTGACAGGCGCCGCCGCCGGGCAGCTCTGGCACGCGCGCCGAACCCGGACCCGACAGGAGGCGCGGTTGCGGGAGCAAATCGCCCAGGATTTGCACGATGAAATCGGCAGCACCCTCGGGTCCATTTCCCTCTACGCCGACGGCCTCTCCCACCGGGCAACACCGCAGAATCAGACACGGCTGATCCGGGTCGCCGAGATGGCCCGGGACGCTTCGCAGACCATGCGGGATCTGGTGTGGGTGATCGATCAACGCTCCGACGACAGCGAGAACCTCTTCGAACGCCTGCGCGAGACGGCGGGACGGCTTCTGGGGGATCTGCCTTTGCAGTTCGAGGCGCCGACGGGTGAAAAAACCGCGCCGATCAGCCCCGAACAAAAGCGGCACGTCCTGCTTTTCGTGAAGGAAGCCCTGCACAACGTGCTCCGGCATGCCGCGGCTTCGGAGGTGGCCGTGCGGATTCGCTCCGAACCGGAGCACTGGTCGATGCTGGTGGAGGACAACGGACGCGGGTTTGAGCGGGAAAACCCGGGCGGCGCCCGGCTTGAAAAACTCCATGCCCGGGCCGCGCGCCTCCGGGGCCGCTTGGAGGTGGACACTGCGCCGGGCCAAGGCACCCGGCTGCGGCTGACCATTCCCAGGAGACTCACCGCCGCATGACTGCCCACCACACCTGGATCGTCGAAGACAACACGCTCTATCGGGAGGCGGTGCTCTTCGCGCTTGAGCCGGAGGAAAGCATCACGTGCGAGGCGTTCCACAGCGCCGAGGCCGCCCTGCAACACCTCGAAAAGGGGGCCGCGGCCCCGCAGGTGATCCTGCTCGACCTGGATTTGCCGGGGATGCACGGATTGGAGGCGCTCCGCTTGTTCAAACTCCGGGCGGGACAAACCCATGTGCTGATCCTGACCGAGTTCGACGACCGCCCGAAAGTTTTTCAAGCCATCAGCGAGGGCGCGTCGGGATACCTGCTCAAGAGTTCCCCCATCGCCGACATCAGCCGAGGCATCCGCGAGGTGATGGCAGGGGGCGCGCCGCTCAATGCGCGGATCGCCAAAATGATGCTCTCCACGTTTAACGTGATCAAACCCCCGGCTGCGGACGGGGATCTCACGGGCCGGGAACGGGAGGTTCTCACGCTGCTGGCGCGGGGCATGCCCAAGAAGCAGATCGCCGCCGACATGGGCGTGAGTTACCACACGGTGGATATGCACACCCGGGGCATTTACAAAAAGCTGCAGGTCCACAACCTCTCCGGGGCCGTCTCGAAGGCGTTGCAGAACGGCCTCATTTAAAAGGGGAAGCCGCGGTTCGCGCGGGACGCGGACAGGGAGGGCGCGCGGGGCCCCGGGCCTCGCCGACACACCCCAATGAGGCCACGGGGGCGCTCTCCGGTTGCGTGACCCCTCTCTACCTGACGCGCCCCGCCGTTTCTCCCCCCGACCTGCTCCCGCTCCGATGGGATGCAACTCCAGCCCAGAAATGCCGCCATTCCAGCCGCAATGGCGCGCAATTCCAGCCCCGAAGGGGCGTGATAAGAGAGCCCCGGGCAACGCCCGGGGTGGGCGACAAACACAAACGTCGAGCCCTGAAAGGGCACCCCAAACCGCGACGCACCCTTTGACGCGCCCCTTCAGCGGAGCTCACCGGCAGGCCGGACTCTGTAAGTGGGAAGTTGGCAAAAAACGCGCCCCGTTGCAGCATGGTTGCGATGCCCGGCGGACAGTTAAAAACCCGTTCGCCCAGTGGTGATGCATAACGCATCCCGTCCTT
>CAMARB010000047.1 GCA_945860355.1 Chthoniobacter flavus
CCCTCACCCCTCACCCCTCACCCCTCACTCCCAAGGATGTGGTCGAGAGTTTGCCGCACGTTTTCCTCGATGGAAAATGTCGCCCCACGCTCCCGGAGCCGGGCCCGGATCCCTTCGCGCCGGGCCGGCGCCGCCCAGCGCTCGATCGCCTCGGCCAGAGCCTCGATGTCCGTGGGCTCCTGGATCACCTCCCCTTCCACCCCGGACTCGATCACCTCGGCGAATCCGTTGGAGCGGGTGGTGATCACCGGCAACCCGGCGCCCAACGCCTCCAGGCAAGCGTTCGAGAAAGGCTCGTACAGCGTGGGCAGGACAAACGCATCCGCCGCGGCGAGCAAACGCGGGACATCGCCGCGCGGCCCGAGATAACGCACCCGCGGGCAGAGCGGCAGTGCCCGGGAATCCCCGCGTCCGGCGACCAACAACACCGGCGCACAACCCGACACCCGCCCGACGGCCTCCACCGCAAACCGCAATCCTTTGCGTTCCCAGCCCGACCCGACAAAAAGCAGCACATACTCCTCCGGACCCAACCCCAGCTCCGCGCGGACTTCCTGGCGCGCCGTCGGAGGAGGGTTGAGGGAGGGCAACCCGTTGTAAATGACCCGGATCCGTTCCGCTGGGTAACCGTAAACCTGCTGGATCTGGGTTTTAATCAGGGCCGAGTTGGCGATCACCGTGCCGGCGCCTCCCTCAAAGAGGCTTTTCTCCAGAGCCACCAGAGCGCGGTGTTTGGGGTTCCAACCGCGCAACACACTCTTCCAGCGCGGCTCGAACTGAGCCCGGCGTCGCAGCCACGCGGCATGCACCCCGTCTCCGGCCCGATAAGCGTCACAGCGCCAGACACGTTCCAGGCTGAGCAGAAAATCGCAGGAGTCGCGGGGCCGACACGCCTCCAAGGCATCGGCGAACCGCGCGGGAGTCCGGCCCCGAACCCGGACCAATTCGGCCGTGACCGGTTTGGCTGTTTCGGGCCAATCCTCCGTCACAAAAAGTACGCAACGGTGTCCGGCGGCGCCCGCGGCCTCGGCGAAACGCCGCAAATACGCTTCCGCTCCGCCGGTGGCGGAAAACCCCCGGCGCACGAGTCCAATTTTCATGGATTCAATTCCTAGCGGCCTTGGGAAACGGGCGAAAGGCTGAAGGCGCGGGGTTCACGGCCCAATACTCACGAGCGTGCCGACCGGCGCCTCCCGGTAAAACCGGCGGGCGGCCTCCGGCGGCAACCGGATACATCCGTGCGAGGCAAACGGCTCCTCGGCGTATCCCTCATGCATCCCGAACTCCTGGCAACTCAACCGCATAAAAAACGGCATCGGCACCTTGTAAATCGTGGACACATGCGCGGGATCTTTGTCCGTCACCACAAACCGGCCCTGCGCCGTGGGATACCCCGGGCGCCCCGTTGAAATCCGGGTTTCATCCACGCGCACCCCGTTTTTGATCAACACCGCCCGCTGCGCCCCGAGCGAAATCTCGATCCGGAGCCGCTCCGGCGCCGGGGCGCCCTCCAGGAGCGCCTGGATACATTCCGGGCTCTGGGCCCAGGCGGCAAACCGCAACGCCACCAGCCGGTATTTGCTCTGCGTGGCCGTCCCGCGACGCGCCCCGTTCTCAAGCAACAGCCGCAGCGCGTCGGTTCGCCCCAGGCCCGCCGCCAGCATCAGCGGGGTCATCCCGGGTTCTTTGGCGAGATACCCGCGAACCGTCCCGGGGGCGACCCGCTCCAGGAAAGCCGGTTCGGCCGGGGTCTGAAGCCGACACTGGGGATCCGCGCCGCATTCCAGCAGCAGCCGAAAATCCCCGCCGCCCCCGTCGAGAAGCGCGTGAGCCAGCCACGGCTGTTTGGAGCCCTCGGGCGTGGGGACCGCGCGATGTTTTCCCAGCAAAAGCCGGATCCGATCCTTTTCCTGGAGGCGTAACGCCTCCGCCAACCAAAGCCTCGATTGCCGGGTCCACTCGGTCCGGGGCGGGCTTTGCCGGAGAATGGGCTCGGCCATCGCCCAATCACCCGTCTCCAGCGCGTGCTCAATCAGGTCGTGGCTTTCGCAACACGGGCCGCCGGGCAGCGTCCCCAGGGCCAGCAAACGCGCGACCAGACGGGGGCTGCGGGTCGCCAGCGCGAAATGCAGGGCGGCATGCCCCTGCGTATCCCTTGCGGCAACATCCGCGCCGGCGGCAATGAGCTGTTCCACCAGCCCGGGGCTCACCCGGCTCACCGCCGCCATGAGCGCCGTGCGCCCATCAGGATCCGCCCGGTTCGGATCCGCGCCGGCGCGCAGCAATCGCGCCGCCGCGGCCTCCCGGCCGTTCACCACGGCGGCAAACAAAGCCGTGCGCCCCCGGGCATCGGGCTGATCCACAGCGATGCCCGCCCCCAGATACCACTCCAGCACCGGTGCATACCCTTGAGAGGCCACCCGCACAAAAACCTCGGGCTCCAGAGCGTAACCCAGCATCTCCAACTGCCTGCCGCCCGTTTCCCAGGGCCCGGCAAAAATCCGCCCTCCCCCGCAACAACCCCAAATCATCGCCACCCACAAAAGCCAAGCCCTCCATGCCCGAGCCGTTTCCCGTCTTCCCAACCGTTCCCCATTCATTCCCCCGCTCTCCTTTCTCCGGATTCTGCGCCATTCAAACCGTCGCTCTTCTTATTGAGAACGGATTCCGCGGAATTTCAGCCGTTTCCCCGCCTCATTTACCCCTTTCCGCAGCGGGTTGCAGACCGCCTGTTGCCTCACAAGAGTGGCACAGGCTTCCAGCCTGTGATCTGTGACAGTCACAGCCAGGATGGCTGTGCCACTTTGGTCTCCACCGATGGCACGCGCAGATCCCAACGCTCCCCACTCGGAGACTTACCGAGGAGAGTGGACCAGGCGGTATTGCTGTGAGGAAACAGGCGGGGCCTGACAATTACCGAGGGATAGACAAACTGGTTTTAGCGACTAGTTTGAATCAATGGAGTCCGCAACTTCTGTCGTCGGCGCTTTCGAGGCAAAAACCAAACTCGCCGAACTCTTGGAACGCGTCCGCCGCGGGGAAACCTTCACCATCACCAAGCATGAACAACCTGTCGCAAGGTTGGTGGGCTGCGGCCAGGAAATCAGGGATCGCCGGGATGCCGCCACCAAGGCGCTGAAGTCCCTGAGGGAACGCTATTCACTCGGGGGCCTCGATGTGCGGCAGTTGAAGGAGGACGGACGCCGGTGAGTTTCGTGCTGGATTGCTCAGCGACCTTGCCGTGGATCTTTGGCGATGAAGCCACGGAGGCCACCGACCAACTCTTGGACACTCTCCAAAAGGGCGCACAGGCGTGGGTGCCAGCCCTCTGGCATCTTGAACTGGCCAATGTATTGATCGGCGCGCAACGCCGAGGTCGCATTGATCAGGCAGGGATCGAGGCGTTTCTTTCCCATCTGGCCAACTACGCAATCATGGTGGATGGCGAGACGATCCCAAGGGCGTGGACCAAGACACTCGATCTCGCCGTGCTTCATGGATTGTCCGCCTACGATGCGGCTTATCTTGAACTGGCCTTGCGCCGCGACCTCCCCCTAGCAACCAAGGACAAGACATTGATCGACGCTTCGCGGCGAGCCGGAATCAGGCTCGCTCTCGATTCCGCCTAATTCTCGCAGTGGTGGTCTCCGCACTCCTTGCGGTGAATTCCTCGGGATGTTTGTTTCCTTGGGGCAGATCCGTACCGCTGAATAAGCCCGGTTTGCGCCAGCCCTTTACCCGCCTTGGTTACTCCTTGGGAAACGGCGGCAGCGGCGCCACCAGGTTTCCTGGCAACGGCCAGACCCGCTCCTGGATCCGCGGGGCGAGTCGCTTGGCGTTGGCGTATCCGGCCTGGAGCATCTCCCACTTGGCATCGATGTTGTCCACGAAATGGAGCATCCAGGCTTCGGGGGTTTTGGGCGGAACCGGGGAGCCGAACTGGAGTTCCCCGTGGTGGGCGGCCACGAGATGCAACAAATGGAGGCGCACATCCTCGCTGGAGGGGAGCAACCCGGCCCAGAGTTTGGCTTCCTCGCGCCCCATCAGCTTGCGCCAGAGGGCGTTAAGCAGCTCGATGCCGATGGAGATGTGCCCGAGCAGCTCGCCCCTTTCGTCGTAGGGCATCTGGAACCCTTCGGCCGGCAACCCGTTTTCCCAGAGCTTGCCCGCGTCGTGGAAAAGCACCCCGGCCACCAGCAAATCGCGATTGACCGGATAGACCTCCGCCAAAGCCAGCGCCGCACGGAGCATCTGCGCCACATGCTCCACCAGCCCCCCCCGCCGGGCGTGATGATTGGATCGGGCCGCCGCCGCCCGCCGGTAGCGATCCCCGTAATCCTGCAAAAACAACTCCGCCAACCCGCGCAACCGGGGATCCGAAAGATTGCGGACGCTCTGGGCGATGAACTCAAAATCGCGCCGCTGTTTCTCGCGCAACTCCGGAGGGCCGCCCAGAAGCGCCTCGCGATCCTCCGCGGCCAATGGCCGACAGATCCAGCGCCGCGATTCCAAGCCGAACGCGGCGCCTTGGGAGAACTCACCTTCCACCGCCAGGAACGCCCCGGGCGGCAGCCCTTCGCAGGAGGCGAAAGCGGGGCCGTCGCTCCAGGCGCGCAGGGTGAACCGCGCCTCCGCATCGGCCAGGGTGACTTCGAAGAACGGTTTGCCCTCCCGGGTTTCCTTCCGGGAAACGGACTCCACCTGGACGTGGAGCAGCGCCGGGAGCGGCCCCTGGAGAGTCGCGCGTTTGAGGCTGGAAATGGTGTGGAGTTCCAAGGCCCGGGAGTATCGGAAACCGCCCCGGGCGGCTGTCGAGGAGAAAGCTGAGTCCCGGGAGCACCCGCCTTTGGAAACCCGCCGCAGCTTGGGCGAGGGCAGGAGAATCAAGACAGGCAAAATTTTCGATGCCGACCGGGAGCGCTTGCGCTAAGGTATCCAGGTATCGGGCGCACATCCTGCGACGGGTGTCACCCCGAACTCCCCCCCCATGAAAAACGCCCTCAAAAAATCCCCAAGCGGCTTCTCGCTGATCGAACTGCTCGTGGTCTGCGCCATCCTCGCCGTCGTGGCGGGATTCACCGTGCCGGCAGCCAGCACCGCGCTCAAGGGCTCCCAGATGACCCAGGGCGCTCAAATGCTCTCGGATCAAATTGCCCTGGCCCGCCAGAGCGCGCTGACCAAAAACGTCTCCATCGAATTCAGGATCTACAAATTCGGGGACGCGGAGATCCCGGGGGAGAGGGCCGACGCCCCCGCCACGGGCAAATACCGGGCGTTCCAGACCTTCGAGATCCTCGACTCCGGTGTGGCGGTGCCTTTGGGTAAAATCCAGCGTCTGCCGAACACGGTCGTTTTCAACGAAACGAAGCTCTCCTCGCTGATCGAACTTGCGGGGCCGACCCAGCCGCCCATGAAAGGCGACGCGACGACAGACAACACGGCGCCGCAACTGGCGGGAGGCGTGAATAAGAACTACCAGTGGGCCGCGTTCCGTTTCCTGCCAAATGGCGGCACCAACCTCGACCCAGACCCGAACAAACTCTGGTACGTGACACTGCACGGGATCACCGCGAGCCCGACCGCGACCACCAAAGTTACAGACGACAAGGATGCACCGATCAATTTTTTCACGCTCCAGATCGATGCGGTCAGCGGCAAAAGCAAATCCTACCGCCCCACAGCCGGCTAAGTAGCCCCGCAGAAACACTCTCCGACGGTTTCAGTCCGCCCGCCCGGCGCCGCACCTTGGCGATCCGCAGCGGAACATGTTATTCACCGCGGCGTGATCCTTTCCTTCCTCAACACCGAACCTGCGGACGAGGCGTTCTACACGGAAAACCTCCCGGGCCACACCCTGGAGTTCGTCTCCCGACCCGAGGCGGTGTCGGAGGAAGCCGAGCTAGTCTGCGTGTTCCTCGAAACCCGGATTGACGCGGCTTTTCTGGAATCACACCCCCGGCTGCGTTGTGTGGCCACCCGGTCCCGCTCGGTGGATCACATCGACCTTGCGGCTTGTGAAGCCCGGTCCGTCGCCGTGGCCGCCGTGCCCGCATACGGCACCGACACCGTGGCCGAACACACCTTCGCGCTGATGCTCGCCCTGGCCCGGCGGTTGAGAGAGATCATGACCCTGCCCAAAGCCGGCCGGTTTTCGTACGAAGCCACGCGCGGCATGGAGTTGCGGGGCAAAACCCTCGGGATCCTCGGCTTGGGCCGGATCGGCCAAGGCGTGGCCCGTCTCGCGCGGGGATTCGGGATGCGGGTGCTGGCCTGCGACCCGGCGCCAATCCCCGGGGTGGCGGAGGAACTCGGGCTCACCTACGTGTCCTTTGAGGACGTGCTGAGGGAATCCCAGATCCTCACCCTGCACATGGCGCTCACCGCGGAGACCTATCACCTCCTGGACAAGGAGGCGTTCGCGAAATGCCGGCCCGGGGTGCTGGTGATCAACACCGCCCGGGGCGCGCTGATCGACACCGAGGCCCTCCGCGAGGGGCTCGAAAGCGGGCACATCGCCGGGGCGGGCCTGGACGTCTTGGAGGACGAACGCGTTCTGCGGGACAGCGCCTCGCACATCATCAGCGCGGAGATCATCAAAAAACTCCGCGGCGACGATTGCGCCAGCGAAGCTCGGGACGCCGAGCGGCTGCGGGAAATGCAGGAGCTCATGCTGGGCGACGCCGTGCTCTCCAGGCGCAACGTGGTTTTCACCCCCCATGTCGCTTTCAACACCGTTGAGAGCCTCGCACATTTGAGACAGGGCACCCTCGAAAACATCCAGGCGTTCCTCTCCGGCGCCCACTCAGCCCGGCCGCCAGGATAACGGAGAAAGGCATTTCTCACGCGGAGACGCGGAGAACGCGGAGGGCTTTTTTGGAATTCACTGACACGAAAGGGGCGGGTTTACGGGGTCTGTCCCCAGACGGGGGCCTCGGATTACTCAAAGTGGCACAGCCATCCTGGCTGTGACTGTCACAGGCCACAGGCTGGAAGCCTGTGCCAACCCTCCGGGGAGCCTGCTTTGCTGGCCACTGAGCCTCAGAACTTTACGCGCCTTCCGCACTTCCAAACGAGCGTCGGCAGTCAGCCGTCAGCCTTCAGCCCCAAACCTGACACCGCACTTCAGGCGCAGTGATCGTGAGGCCGGGCGTCGAAGGCTTTGTGGCGTTCAGTGATTTCCAAAAAGCCCTCCGCGCACTCCGCGTCTCCGCGTGAAACTTCCTCCGGCAAGGTCTTCTCTCGCGTTGGCCCGCGTGATGCTCCCTTGCTGGGCATGTTTGGGTGGCCAAATTTTTGGGCGCCGGGAGGGAAGAAGGCGGCGCGCCTTTCGGGCGGCGATTCCGTGGCCCAGGAGGGCATTTTTTCGGGGCCGATCCCGGAACTCCCCCTCGCCCCGGAGATCCTCAAACAACATCCGCTGCTTTCCTTAATCCCCCCCCGTGCCCTTGGACGGATTCTGAGCGGCAACCCGCTTGCCGATTACCCCAAGGGGACGGTTGTTTTCACAGAAGACGCCCCCTGCGACGCCATCTACGTGATCCTCAGCGGCCGCTGCGAATCGTGGGTGCGCGGCGAAAACGGCACCAACGTTTTGGAGGAAACATTCGGCCCGGGCGACATGCTCGGAGAACGGGCGCTGCTCACCGACGAACCCCACCGCAGCACCGTCACGGTGATCACCCACAGCGTGCTGCTCCGGGTGCCGAGCGCGGAGATGCACGCGTTGTTCGCGGCCGACCCGAGTATTGCCGGGCGATTCGCCCAGGCCGTCACCAACCGGTTCACCCACAAGACCCCGGGCAGGGTCCGCCGCCAGCGCGAACAAGCCCGGAGCCGCAGCGCCACCGTGCGCCGAGTGGTCTCCCTGGTGCCGCTGTCGCCCAGAGCCGACTCCCTGGCCGTGGTCCGCAAACTGGCCACCGCCCTGCGGACCCTCACCACCCAGAGCGTCCTGGTCCTCCACATCACCGCACCGAACGCCCCCCAGAACGCCCCCCAGAACTTCACAGGCGGCTCCTCCCATTTCCTGCCCTCCCTGGAGGAATGGCCCCGGCGGGAGCGCCATCTCCACGGGGAGTTTTCATTCCGGCAATCCCTCCAGGAAAACGAGGCCGGTTTCTTTGAGCTGCGGCTTTCGGCGGGAACCGAGTCCCGCAACGCCGCGTTCGTGGCCGCGCTCCTGAGCCATTGCGCGCGGCACTTCGACTTCGTCCTCATCCATGTCGGCGGCGAAATCCCCGTGCCGGTCACCATCGAGACGATGATCCAAAGCGATCTCGCCTATGTGCTGCTCCAGCCCAGCGTCCAAAACCTCTACGATTTCCAGCTCCTGATCCGGGAACTCTGCGACCATTCCCGGGGCGACTGTTTACACGTCAAACCCATCCTCTTCGCCGAGGAACACGAGGCCGCCGCCGACACCCACGCCGCACTGCAAAGGATCGGCCACCCGGTGCATTCTTTCGCGCGCGGGTTTCCGCTCCTGAGCGACCGGAACGCCGGCGATCGCCGGTTTGATCTCCACATCAACCGCCTGGCCCGGGAGATCGCCCGGTGCCGCCTGGGGATAGCCCTGTCCTCCGGGGGCGCCAAAGGCCTCGCGCACATCGGCGTGATCCAGGTGCTGGAGGAAAACGGGATCGAAGTGGACTGCATCGCCGGCTCGAGCATGGGGGCGTATGTCGGCGCCATGTGGGCGCACGGACTCGACGGCGAAATGCTCTCCCGGGTCGCCCACGAACACGAGGGCCGCTGGGGGTTGTTGTCCCTGGTCGATCCCGTGCTGCCACCGCGCCAGGGATTCCTCAAGACCCGCCGGATCGTCCACCGGCTCCGGCGTTCCATCGGCGACGCGCATTTCTCCGACATGATCCGCCCCCTGCGGGTGGTGGGGACCCACCTCGACACCCTCGAGCGGATCGTGTTTTCCACCGGGGACGTCGCCGACACGGTGGCCGCGAGCATCGCCATCCCCGGGGTGTGCGTGCCGGTGACCATCGGGGGCGAGACGTATATCGACGGCGGGATCGCCGATCCCCTGCCGGTGGACGTGCTCGAGGAAATGGGCATCGAAAAAATCCTGGCCGTGAACGTGATTCCGCCTCCGGAAAAACTCCGGCACTGGCTGGACCTGGAGCGCGAGCAGGCCCATCACCAGGCGCGGTCCGCGAACCTGGGGCGCGCCCTGCTCCGGCACATCAACTACTTCGCCCACGGCAACATCCTCGACACCATGTTCCAGGCGGTCAACGGCGCCCAGACCCGGGTGGCCGAGTTCTCCTCCCAACACGCCGACGTGTTGATCCGGCCCCTTGCATGCGACGGGGTTTGGCACGACTTCACCAAGCCGGGCAAATACATCGCCCTGGGACGCCAGGCGGCCCTCGAGCAGCTGGACCGGATCAAAGCATTGACTCATCCCCATGAACCCAAACCCTCCGCGCCCCCACTGGCCGTCGCATCCGACATCTGCGCTGCGTAGCTGGCAGATGGCCCGTTTGCGCCGATACCTCACCGACACGGTGCTGCCTTTTTCCTCCCATTACGGCGCACTCTTTCGCCGGCACCACATCGATCCCGCCCGGCTGCGCACCCCGGAAGACCTCAGCCAGATCCCCTTCACGACCAAACTCGATTTCGCCCCGAACGAGGACAAGTCCGATCCCGTCCGCGATTTCGTGCTGATCCCCGACCGGGCGATCCTCTCCAAGCGCCTCTCCACCATCGGCCGGGCCCTTCTCCACGGACGCCAGGCGGTCGCCGACGGGTTTGAGCGCGAGTACCGGCCCCTGCTGATGACCAGCACCACCGGGCGGTCCGCCGAGCCCGTCCCCTTCCTTTACACCGCGCACGACATCGAGAACCTCAAACTCGGCGGGACCCGCGTCATGGAGGTCTGCGGCAGCACCCGCGAGATGCGGATGATCAACATGTTCCCGTTCGCGCCACATCTGGCGTTCTGGATCACCCACTACGCGGGAACCGAGTTCGGCGTGTTTGTCGTCAGCACCGGAGGCGGCAAGGTGCTCGGCACGGAAGGCAACCTGCGGCTCAGCAAAAAGATCAAACCCGACGTGTTGATCGGCATGCCCACGTTCCTCTACCACGTGCTCACCGAGGCCGTGCGTGACGGACTCGAACTGCCCAGCCTCAAAAAAATCGTGCTCGGCGGGGAAAAAGCCCCCACCGGGATCCGCCGCAAACTGCGCGCCTTGGCCGCACAACTCGGCGCCCCCAAGGTCGACGTGCTCCGCACCTACGGGTTCACCGAGGCCAAACTCGCCTGGGCCGAGTGCCCCTTTGACGAGGACGCCGGGTCCGCCGGATACCACGTCCACCCGGACTTGGCGCTCCTGGAGATTGTCGATCCCGCCACGGGCGCCCCCCGAGGGGAAGGCGAGCCGGGCGAGATCGTGTTCACCCCGCTCAACGCCCGGGGCAGCGTGGTGCTGCGGTACCGCACCGGGGACTGCATCGACGGCGGGCTTTTCCACGAACCCTGCCCGTTCTGCGGCCGGATCGTGCCTCGGCTAGTGGGCGAGATTTCCCGGCGCTCCGACGTGCGCGAACTGCGGATCGACAAACTCAAAGGCACCCTGGTGGATTTCAACCACCTCGAGCACGTGCTCGACAACGTGGAACACGTCGGCACCTGGCAGGTGGAACTGCGCAAACGCCACGACGACCCGCTCGAGTGCGACGAACTCATTCTGCACGTCGAAAAAACCGACGAATTCGACCCGACCCGCCTCGCCGCGCTGCTCAGCGACCGGTTCGTGCGGGAGCTGGAGATTCACCCCAACCGGGTCGAGTTCCATTCCGTCGAGGAGCTCCGAAACAAACAGGGCGTCGGCGCCCAACTCAAAGAACAGCGCGTGGTCGATCACCGCCCCGGAGCGCCCAGCCCGGCGTCGCCCGCGTCCTCCCCCCAAGGCAAAGCCGTTTCCGGCAACACGTTATGAACCCACGTCTGGCCATCATCGACGGCGTCCGCACGCCTTTCACCAAAGCAGGCTCCGATCTCGCCGGGCTCGCCGCCGACGAACTCGGCCGGATCGCCCTCAACGCCCTGCTCACCCGCTCCGGACTCGATCCCGGCCTCATCGACGAGGTGATCTTCGGTTGCGTCGCGCAGCCCATGGATTCCGCAAACCTCGCCCGGGTCATCGCGCTCCGGGCAGGGATCCCGGCCTCCGTGCCCGCCGCCACCGTGCACCGCAACTGCGCCTCCGGGTTCGAGTCGCTCACCGCCGCCGCCGAACGGCTCGCCGCCGGCAACGGCTCGCTGTTTGTCGTGGGCGGCGCCGAAAGCATGTCCCAGGTGCCCATGCTCTTTGAAGAGGCCACCGCCCGGAAATTTGCCGCCCTGGCCCGCTGCAAAACGCTCGCCGCCAAACTCGCCGTGCTGGCCACGTTCCGCCCGGCCGATTTCACCCCGCGGATCGGGTTGAAACTCGGGCTCACCGATCCCGTGTGCGGATTGAACATGGGGGAAACCGCCGAGCTGCTGGCGCGCGAGAACGGGATCTCCCGGGAAGCGCAGGACGTGTTTGCCGTGGAAAGCCACCGCAAAGCCCTGGCGGTGCCGGAGGTTTTCGCGGAGGAAATCTGCCCCGTCTACGTCAACGGCAAGGCGGTCACCCGGGACAACGGCCCGCGGGCCGGCCAGACCGTGCAAGTGCTGGCCGGGTTGCGCCCGATCTTTGAGAAACACGGCACGGTCACGGCCGGCAACTCCTCCCAAGTCACCGACGGCGCCGCCGCGCTGCTGGTCATGGGCGAGGACCGGGCCAAGGATCTCGGCCTGGAACCCCTGGGTTATCTCACCGGATACGCCTACGCCGGGTGTGATCCCGCCCGGATGGGGCTCGGACCCGTGTTCGCCCTGGAGAAACTGGAAAAACGCGTCGGCAAAAAAATCGAGGACGCCGATGTGGTGGAAATCAACGAGGCGTTCGCCGCCCAGGTGCTGGCCGTCCAGAAACGGCTGCGCACGCCGGTGCCCGAGGAGAAACTCAACGTGCACGGCGGGGCGATCGCCCTGGGCCATCCGGTGGGCACCACCGGGGCGCGTCTGGTTCTCAGCGCCCTCAAAGAATTGCGCCGACGCAACGCCCGGCACGCGGTGGTTTCCCTGTGCATCGGCGGCGGCCAAGGCGGCGCGCTCTGGCTCGAACGGCCCTAACCCCTTTTTCCCGGAGCCTTGACCATGAAAAACATCCGACGCGAGCTGACAGCGGAAGGCATCTGCATCCTCACCTTCGACCGGGCCGAATCCTCGGCCAACATCTTCGACCGGGCCACCCTGGAGGAACTCGACGCCGCGCTCGACGAACTCAGCGGCGTGAGGGGCCTCATTTTCACCAGCGCCAAGGACGCCATTTTTGTGGCCGGCGCCGATCTGCACTCCATCAAAGGCATGAGCATGGAGGATCTGCGCGGGTTCATCGAGCTGGGCCAGAGGGTGTTCAACAAGATCGTGGCCCTGCGGATCCCCACCGTGGCGGCCATCCATGGCGTCGCGCTGGGCGGCGGCTACGAGTTGTGCCTGGCGTGCGATTACCGGGTCGCCTCCAACGACCGGGCCACCCGGGTGGGCCTGCCCGAGACGCAGCTCGGCATCCTGCCCGCCTGGGGCGGATGCACCCGGCTGCCGAAGCTCATCGGTGTGCCCAAGGCACTGGACATCATCCTCGGCGGCAAAACCGCCCCCGCGCGCCAGGGCCTCAAGCTGGGCTTGGTGGATGAACTCGTTTCCCGCGAGTATCTCCTGCGCGTCGCCAAACGTTGGCTGGCCAAAGGCAAACGCAAAACCGCCTGGCTGCATTCCCTACCCGTCAACGCCGTGCTCAGCGGGTTCGCCGCCCCCAAGGCCCGCGCCGACATCGAGAAACGCACCCACGGCCATTACCCGGCCATCACAAAAGCCCTCGAAGTGGTCATCCTGGGCGCGTCCGAATCCCTCGAAGCCGCCTCCCTCGCCCGGGAACGCGACGCCATCCTCGAACTGGTCCCGCTGGAGACGACCAAAAATCTGCTCCGACTTTTCTCCCTTCAGGAACGCGCCAAAAAACTCAGTTACGGCACACCCCACGCCGGCAAAGAACTCCCGTTCAAAAACGCCGCCGTCATCGGGGCCGGCATCATGGGGGCCGGCATCGCCCAATGGCTCAGCGCCCGCGGCATCCGCACCGTGCTGCGCGACGTCGATCCGGACCGCGTGGCGGTCGGCATGGGAGCCATCTCCAAACTCTACGCCGACGGCGTCCGCCGCCGCACATTCACCCCCGTGGAAGCCCGGGCCGGTCTGGAACGGATCGCCCCGGCCTCCACCGAAGTGCCGTTGCACCGGGTGGACGTGGTGATTGAGGCGGCTGTGGAGAAGATGGAGATCAAAAAAACGATCTTCCAGCGCCTGGACGAGATCACCCGGCCCGACGCCGTGTTGGCCACCAACAGCTCCGCGCTTTCCATCACCGAACTGGCCCGGGCGACCCGGCATCCCGGCCGCGTGGTGGGCATCCATTTCTTCAACCCCGTCCATAAGATGCAACTCGTGGAAGTGGTCCGCGGCGACGACACCGCGCCCGAGACCGTGCAGGGCGCCGTGCGGTTCGTGCAAAAACTCGGCAAACTCCCCGTGATCGTCAAAGACAGCCCCGGGTTCCTCGTCAACCGGATCCTCCTGCCCTACATGATCGAGGCCGGCGCGTTGTTTGAGGCCGGCGCCTCCGTGGAAGACATCGACGCCGCGATGCTCGCGTTCGGGATGCCCATGGGCCCGCTCCGGCTCATCGACGAGGTCGGCGTGGACATCTCCGAACACGTCGCCGCCACCCTCAGCCGGGCGTTCCCGGATCGGATGCGGATCCCGGGGATCCTGCCCCGGATGATCCAAGCCGGCCTGTTGGGCCGCAAAAACGGCAAGGGGTTCTACGTCCACCCCAAGGGCCGGGGCGAGGAACCGCACGTCAACCCGGCCGTGCTCGCCCTGCGACAGGGCGGAGGGACGTGGACCCGCGAGGAACTCCAGCGCCGGATGGTCCTGCTCATGGTGAACGAAGCGGCCCGCTGTCTGGAGGAAGGCCTGGTGGACACTCCGGGCGACGTCGATTTCGCCATGGTCATGGGCACGGGGTTCGCCCCGTTCCGCGGCGGCCCGCTCCGGTATGCCGACCACGTGGGCTTGGGCCACATCCGCGCCCAGCTCACCGCCCTGGCCGGGACCGCCGGCCCGGCGTTCACCCCCTGTTCCCTGCTCGAAACCCGCCGATCATTTTATGAAGACTGAAACCCCCGCCACGCACGAGCCGCCCACCAGTGCCACGCCCAAAACCGGCGGCACACGCAACACCGCCACCGCGCCGGATGAGCCGCAGGTGGCCATCGACACCTCCAAGATGTCGCCCGAACAACGGGCCGCCTTGGAGCTCACCGAAGCCGCCCGCGACGTCACCGACGCAGAGCCCGGGTTCTGCGGGGGACTCTTCATGGGCAAGTTCCACCTCAACGCGCTCCATCCCTTCCCCCAGCAGGACCCGGCCGCCAAAGCCGAGGGCGAGGTGTTTCTTGAGAAACTCAATGCCTACCTCAAGGCCCATGTGGACCCGGACGAAATCGACCGGACCGGCGAGGTCCCGCAGGAGGTGTTTGAGGGCCTGGCGAAACTCGGCACGTTCGGGATCAAGGTGAGCAAGGATTACGGCGGGCTGGGCCTGTCCCAAACCACCTATTGCCGGGCGGCCACGATTCTGGGTAGTTACTGCGGCAACCTCACGGCGCTGGTGTCCGCCCATCAATCCATCGGTGTCCCGCAGCCGCTGATCCTTTTCGGCACCGAGGAGCAGAAACGCCGGTTCCTCCCGCGCGTGGCCGGCGGCGAGATTTCCGCGTTCGCGCTCACCGAACCGAAGGTGGGCAGCGACCCGGCGAAGATGGAGACCCGAGCCGAGCCGACGCCGGACGGCAAACATTTCATCATCAACGGCGAGAAACTCTGGTGCACCAACGGGGTGAAAGCCGGGGTGATCGCCGTGATGGCGAAAACGCCCTCCAAGAACGGGCGCAACCAGATCACGGCGTTCATCGTGGACATGGACATGCCCGGGGTGGAGGTGGTGCGGCGGTGCCGGTTCATGGGGCTCAAGGCGCTCTACAACGCCGTGGTGCGGTTCACGGACGTGAAGGTGCCCGTGGAAAACATCATCCTGGCCGAGGGCAAAGGCCTGCGAGTGGCGTTGAGCACGCTCAACACCGGCCGGCTCACCCTGCCCGCCGCCTGCGTGGGCATGTCCAAACGCTGCCTGGCCATCGTCCGCAAATGGTCCGCCGAACGTGTGCAATGGGGCGCGCCCGTGGGCAAACACGCCGCGATCGCCGAAAAGATCGCCCGGATCGCCGCGGAAACGTTCGCCATGGAATCCATGACCCTTTACGCCGCGAGCCTGGTGGACCGCGACAAACACGCCGACGTGCGCCTGGAGGCGGCCATGTGCAAACTCTGGGGCACGGAACGTTCCTGGGAACACATCCACGAAACCATGCAGATCCGCGGCGGGCGCGGGTACGAAACCGCGCAGTCCCTCCAGGCCCGGGGCGAGGAACCCGTGGCGGTGGAACGGTTCTTCCGGGATTCGCGGATCAACACGATCTTTGAGGGCTCCAGCGAGATTATGCGGCTGTTCCTGGCCCGGGAAGCGCTCGATCCGCATCTCAAGATCGGCGCGCCGGTGCTCAACACCCAGCTCCCCCCCAATGTCAGGCTCCAGGCGGTGGTGCGGTCGGCCGTGTTTTATTCCACATGGTATCCCCGGCAATGGATCCCGATCGTCAAAGGCGGCCGGTTCCATCGCCAGCTCGGACGCCACGTGCGCTATGCCGAACGCACCGCGCATCGGCTCGCCCGGACGTTGTTTCACGCCATGGCGCGGTTCGGCCCGAAACTCGAACGCGAACAGGTGCTCCTGGGGCGGTTTGTGGACATCGGCACGGAGCTCTTCGCCATCACCGCCACGTGCGCCCGGGCGGAAAGCCTCGGCAACACCGAGGCCACGGCCTTGGCGGATTACTTCTGCAAACGCGCCCGGTTCAAGATCAAGGGGCTCTTTGACGGGATCGCCGACAACGCCGACAAAGCCGGGTATCAACTCGCCCAGGAGGTGCTCGCCGGGCACTGCGACTGGCTAGAGAACGGCGTGCTCAAGTAACCCCGCGGCCGACGCCGCCCGGTGAGGCAAAAGGAGGGCAGGCGTCTCGCCTGCCTTCTGCGCCGCAATCCAAAAGGCGCGGCGGCGCGGGCAGGATGCCCGCCGCGCCCGTGACAGAGCGCGCCTGCGCAGGGTCTTCGGTTGAGGGACGGTTTTCGTTTGAGGGACAGGCGTGCCCCGAGTTCAACTCCGGGGCATGACTTTCTCCAAGAGCTTCCTCAAAACCCTGCTCATCTTGACGGCGGGTGCGCTTCTCACCGGCTGTATTGTGCGGCGGACGGTCACCGAGGGAGATCGCACGGTCGAATCGGGTTACGTGCTCAAGCGGCCGATCAAAGAGGCGCTTGAGAGGCGCGAGTAGAAGAGGGGCTCCGGGGGCGGGCCCGGGCGGGTTGTCCTCAAACCTTGGTCCTCAAAAAAGCGGCCCCAAACGGTAACCCAGGTTCCCGGAGGGAACCATAGGTTGTAGCCGGCGGTTGAGCGCTAGCGACACCGCCGGACCCCGCGGTTGAGCGCAGCGACACCGCCGGATCCCGCGCCCAAACGAGGCAGGTTCCCGGAGGGAACCCATCCACAACCCTCACTCGAGGTAGCGTGGATCGTAAGCCACGCCGGTTTTTTTCAGAAACTCAACCAACTCCTCCGAGAACGTTTTTTTGCGATGATGTTCCTCTTGGTTTGCAATGTAGCGGCGCACCGATTCCAACGCCGATGCGCTCACCGTGAATGCCGCGTAGCCTTCCTGCCAATGAAAGTCGGCACACCTCTGTTGAACCCAAACCGAGGCCGCCTTTTTTAACTCCCGCAGACATGCGGATAGGCGGGCGGTGGGTTTGAGCGACACCAAAAGATGCACGTGATCAGCCACTCCGCCGATGCCCTGGGGATGGGCACCCAGACCCTTGAGGGTTCCCCCAAGATAGGCATGGAGGTCGCTCCGCCACTCGGCGGCAATCAGAGGTTTCCGATGTTTGGTTGCGAAGATAAGATGGTAATGCAGGGACGTGTGCGTGGAAGGCATGCCGGGGAATCGATGCGATTGGGTGGCTCACGCGCGTTTTTATCGCACACGCCACCCATCTCTTTGCATGAAGCGAATGCGCGGGATTGTTGCCACCCCTGCCGGGGTGGGGCGTTTTTTGGGATCTCGTTCCGGCGGTGTCGCTTCGCTCAACCGCCGGCTACCACCTCTGGTCCCTCCGGGAACAATCCCCTCCGGGAACAATCCAGGCAGACGGGCGGAGGAGGGCACCGGGGGGCTGCCCCCAAACGGCGGCCCCTGTCGATCGCGTGCACCGCCCCCTTACCGTTCTCTAAAGCGCGGATCGCTGTCGTTGGCGCCTCAATCACACAGGTTCCCGGAGGGAACCATAGGTTGTAGCCGGCGGTTGAGCGCAGCGACACCGCCGGATCCCGCGCCCAAACGAGGCAGGTTCCCGGAGGGAACCCATCCGGTTTCCTCGAGGGCCTCGTAATCATCGAGGGAAAGCATCACAACCGCCTGGTCGCGGTTGCGTGTGATGATGACGGGCGAATGATCCATGCAGACCCGGTCCATGGTGGAGGCGAGGTTCTCCCGGGCCGCAGTGTAAGTGATGGCATCCATACGGACAGGATAACGTCCAGCTCGGGCGCGATCAATCCGCAGGGCGCAACACGCCAGGACTCACGCATTTCAAGAAAAGGCGCGAGGGATTCTCGCGCGGGTGGCTCAGTTCAGGACAACGCGGGAATAGCGTCTATTGGGCGAATGACCAACCCGTCCCGGGGCAGCGGGCAGGGACGGGCGCCTGGAAAAGCGACGTTAAGGATCCGAGGAAGCGCCGGGTTTGCCCGTCGCTTGTCTGGCTTGGCGAGCTCTGATGCCAGCACCCCGGGCAGGGGTGCAAGAGACAATTTGCTCGATTGAATCTTCTGCCACCCCTCACCGGGGTGGAATGTTTCTGGGGGGGACGCGTTCCGGGGGTGTCGCTTCGCGCGACCCCCGGCTACGACCTCTGTTCCCTCAGGGAACAATGCCCTCCAGGCGACTACGCGCTCTGAGAAATTGTGTGTCCCTGCCGACCGCTGCCGACCGCTCACTTTGGCTTCCGTTTGTCGCTTGCGCACCACATCAAGCGCCTAAATCGAGGCAGCCGAACGTCTGATGCCAAGGCGTCGATAAGTGCACGAATTGGAAGCGGGGAGCCACGGACGACTTCAGCAAGGTGTAAACCTTCTCACATTCCCGATCCGCAGTCAGATAGTGGGTGATCGAGGGCGTCACATCGGCCTGAGCAAGCAACTTCGTGTCATTCGCAATCACCGCTCGCTGTTCGAACTCCACATTCAAGCTCCTACGCGCATCAAAAACCGTGCGGGCGAACTCCCCGGCTCGCTGAGCATGGTCGATGTTGAAGGGCAACACGCGGAAGTAGCGCAGCGGGAGGTTGGCGATGGAGTCGCGCACTGCGAACTCCGCCAATGCAATGGTTGAAACGTAGAGTTCGTTCCCTCCCTCGACCAAAAACTTCAGGTAATCCTTCGCGGCGGGATGCAAAGCCTCACTCGGCTTTGCCCAGCGGATGAAGTAGCTGGTGTCGCAGAGGACGCCGTGAACAGTCCCAGCCGGCTTAGCCATGCCCGCCCCCTCGCAACTCTTCCAACCACGCATCGGGGTCCGCCACATCAGCCCACGCCGGGGCTGCGCGTTGGAGCAAAGCATCGAGATACGACTGGGAATAATCCGAGTCGTGTTCCAACAGTTCCACGAACCGCAGTGAGTTCGGATCCATCTCGAAGGTTTTGAGGTTCTGCCTTCCGACCGCACGCACGCCGAACTTCCTGTAGAGCAGATTCTTCTGGCCCTGTTTCAGAGTGTCTTTGTCCACCGCGATCCGCAGGGTGCCGTGTTCCTTCGTGTCCAAGTGGATGTTGGGGTTGTTTTTGCCCCCGGCGTTGGTGAGTTCGCCGTAAAGATAGAACTCCGCCTCCACCCACACCTGTTCCCGGCGCTCGTAGCGCGTCGTCCGGTCGATCCGGAGGCTCTGCTGGTTCGCCAACAGGGTGATCACGTAATCCTTTTCCCAGGCGACACGCTGCAACGACTCGATGGCGGCGGCGGTTTTCTCGTGGAGGAACTCAATGTTTCCTTCATGACCGATCTGGGCAATGACGGCTCCAAATCCGATCACGGACTGCATCAACGTGCGAAAACGGTGCCGCACCGACCCCTCGCTGATCTCGTAGCTGATCACGGGACGCTGGGAGCGTTTTTCCGTGGGAAAGAGGAGGTCCGCCGCTTCGCCGAGGATTTCGCGGATTTCCTCGATATCCACGAGGGCCGGGGTCAGGCCTTGAGCCCCGACCTTCCCCTCGAAATGGATTTCGATTTCGCCGAGCGCGTTCATGGTTTCTGTGGGATGAACTTACAGCGACTCACGCCAAAACCAAGCGGGGTTTGGGAAGGGGTTGCAGTGGCAAGCTGATCAGCCGAAGCAGCTTCGTTTCGCCCCTGAAACCGTCCTCGAAAGGTTTTTGACCTGCGGCTAACCCGAATCGGTTGGAGAGGAATGCGGCAGATCTGCCGTCCAGCGGGCTCAGAATATCTCCTCAATGCTTCCAGTCGGAAATTGGAATAACGAAAACCTCTGTCGCTCGTTCATTCCAGGCGCAGCCACACTCCACCCGCAGCAGTATAGCCCATCAGCGGGGACGGTAATAATCAGATCTCTTTCGAGGGCGTTGAATCGTGGTCCCGCAAAAATAGGTATCTTGGAGGGGATCGTGTGGTTAAATTGTAAGCACTTAAACGAACGCCATCCCAGAATCGGCGATTGAACTTCTCCAGAGCAAATGAGGCCTTCGTGTCCTTGCGGCAGCTCGATCCCCTGATCCATGAATACCTTAACCACGATGTATTCCGCTGGGACTGGCGATATATTTTCGATGGTCAGCCCTAACCGCCACAAATGCGGTGCATCTTCGCCTAACTTAAGCAGCTGGAACCTTAAAGAAAGGTCCGGTGAGGATTGACGCCTGGAAACATCCCTGACCTCATATTCCTCCATCGGAACGGATTCAAAATTAAAGCGTTTGTAGAACCGTTTATCAGCAGCCTGGTGGGGTGCATCTAAGCTCTGAGGGATGTGGACGGCATAAGCCACTCTTCCTGGCCGAGTCGTCGAAAGCTCAATTTGATTGATTCGAATTCCTGATATTCTCCGCTGAATCCGAGAATTCAAAACTTGCTCGATCCATTCCTTGGAAATCTCGTTGGGGTGGAAGCCGCTATCCAAACCAGTTGGAACATGTCCATTTTCTGACACTCCATATACAATTGTCCCCCCTGCAGAGTTTGCGAAAGCTGAGACATCCTTACTCAACTCGTTCTTTTTGCCATCTGTGTTCTGCAAAGATCCACAGGCTTTGTAATCCAGGGTAATACTCTCCTTCTCTCCTGCCGATATAAGATTCAGCAGGTCTTCTTCTCTCCATTCCCAAGGCGCTTTCATCAAAACATTCCTACCCCGCCGCCAGTTCCATGACCAGCGCCTCCAGCAGTTTCGCCCCCCGCTCCCGCGACTCCTTAAGCTGTTTTTCCAAAGCGTCCACCAAGGCCATTAGTTGCTCCACTTTGGCCACGATCCGGCGTTGTTCGGCGAGGGGGGGGAGTGGCAACACCAAGTCCCGAATGTTGTTCAGATTCAGTCCGGGTTTATCGCCGTAGGCTAGCTGTTCAAGCGTCCCACGCGCAGAGCCTTGTGAAATGAAACAGAGGTGCAGCCATTCCGACATCTCTGACCAGCGAGGCCGAGTCAGCGCGATGTGTTGGCTCACGTAGGCCTCGGGGATCTGTTCCTCAACTCGTGCCGCTTTCGTGACGTTTGCACCCGTGATGGTTATCAGAATGTCATCCTTCAACACTTGGGCACGCATTCCTTCCGCAGACCTGGGAAGGTCAACAAAAGCAACATCATCGAGGACGAGCTGGTCTGTTTTGATATTTTGCGTGCGGACGAAGATTGAACCTGTATCCGCATAGAACTCTTTCCATCCGCGTGAGCCGCTTGTGACGAGCGTTGTAAGCGAGCGATAGGTGCAATACGCCCATTGATTGGGTTGCGTTGATCCATCAATTGCTTCCGACCCCAACAGCTTCAATCCATGGAATGTCTGCTCCGCCGGTTCGTCGTTCGGGTCTTGGGGGACGAGTTTGCCTTGGACGGCGAGGGTGAGGATGGATTTGCGGAGGTCGGCGGGGGGGATGGCGTAGGAGGGGTGGAAGAGGAAGTGGAGGTTGGCCGGGGTGGGCGCTTCGGCGAATCGGGCCAGCGACGCGCGGGCGAGCGCGGCGTGCCGCTCCTCACGTTCCTGCTGCTGCGCCTCCAGCCGATCACACAACGCCATCAACTCGTCCACCTTCGCGACGATCCGCATCTGCTCGGCGAGGGGGGGGAGGGGAATTTCTGCCGCTTCCAAGTCTTTCGTGCCGAGACGAGGCATCTTCATGCCATAATTTTTAGCCGCCGCGTATTTTAGGAAATAGGGAGAGCGAAGGAAAACCCGCAGGTAACCGCCATCGAGCAATGGCCGGGGACGCAACGGTATGATCTCTGTGGTGCAAAAACCGGGACGGCCAGCGATCACTACTTTGTTCAGGTAAGGACGCAGCTTCCCGTAGAGCACATCACCTGTTTGAAAACTGGCTTTCGCGCTGAGTGAACGGCGGTCGGCGAAACTGGCCGTGGCGATCACTTTTCCAGCAGCGCCATCAATATCTTCGAGGTCCAGCACCCAATCGGAATCCTTTAGATAGGGTGACTCGACTTTGGGAGCGGCGCGGCAATCGGCTGCATCGTTTAACGCGATCCACTGCCAATCTTGCGGAATCGTGAATGGCCCGGGCTGAGAGGGAGTATCAGAGGTGCTCTGGGAAAAGATGCGACCGCGCACCGCCAGCTCCAGCACCAGCTCCCGCATCCTTTTCACCGCATCGGGTGCGTCGGCAAAGAGCTCAAACTTCTCGAAAAACGTTTCCAGATTCATGGATGGGAACAGAGGAGTTGTTTCCAGATCGGGCGAGACTTCCAGTCGGCAGGGAAGCCTGTTTCAGGGATCAAATTCGGGTCGAGGGAGCGACCGCAGTCACTCCGGTGCACTAGACCACACACTGCCAAGGCCTCATCCTGCACGACCCGCCCCCGAGAATTGAGGATACGAGTCCCAGAAAACAAGAAACCTCCCTTGGTGCGCCTCGTTGAGAGGCGTGGGAGGTGTTGTTGGCGGCAAGGTCCCACAATTCCTGACCCGCGCAAGCAGGGACTCGCAAAATCTTGCCCCGAGGGGGCGAGAGCGTCTTGATCGAGCCCCAAGTCGGCGAACCGCTCGAACTTCTCGAAAAAGGTTTCCATGTTCATTCGTTGGCTTCCTTGGCGTCACGGCGGCCCCAATGGGCGCCACAGGTTTCCGCGTGGCGGTGCCGTTCGGGACAGACGCTGATACTCCAATGCGCTTTTCCTGGCGACCCGCTGCGACGAGCCACCGCCGGTGGATGAGATCGCGCCCTAGTCTGCATGGGCGGTGTTTTTTTCGGCGTTAAAAGTAGTAGCGGATGGTTGGCGGCCCTGCCACAAGGCGGGGCCCGGAGTTCAGGCCAAAACCAACCACCCACTATTACGATCGAAAGAGAAGCACAAGCCACCTTATTACAAGCATTTCAAGGCGAAGATAGCAGTGCCACAGCCTTCCAAAATTTCATGCGCGCCGAGATCCGGAGCACGCTTTGGGAACTGATGAAGGAGGAGGTTGAGAGCCTCTGTGGAACCAGCCACCGGCCGCTGGTG
>CAMARB010000048.1 GCA_945860355.1 Chthoniobacter flavus
GGTGATCCCGCAGCTCGACGTGATTCGTCCGGCCGATCCGGAGGAAACCGCGGGGGCGTTCGTCGCCGCCATGGAGCGCACGACGGGGCCGACGCTTCTGGCGCTCACCCGGCAGGTGGTGCCCATGCTCAACGAAATCCCGGTTCAGACCCGCCGCGAAGGCGTGCTGCTCGGCGGTTATGTGGCCATTCGCGAAAAGGGACCGCTCCAGACGATTCTTCTGAGCTGCGGCAGCGAACTCCAGCACGCGGTCGCCGCGGCCAAACAACTCGGCGAAGGCGTGCGCGTGGTTTCCATGCCCTGCATGGAGCGCTTCGAATCCCAGAGCGCCCAATACAAGGAGTCGGTGCTGCCCAAGAGCTGCCGGCGCCGCGTGGCGATCGAGGCCGGGGTGCCCGATTCCTGGGAACGTTACGTGGGCTTGGACGGCAAGATCATCGGGATCCCGCGGTTCGGCCTCAGTGCTCCGGGGAACAAAGTCATGGAGTTCTTCGGCATGAACGCCCAGTCCGTGGTGGATGCCGTGAAGTCCCTGGCGTAACGCGCGACGATCCATCTTCAAAAGCCGCTGGGGACTCCGGTCTCCGGCGGCTTTTTTTTCCCCGTTGGTGGAGGACGGCAACAAATGGCTTGCCGCGGCAAAAACCGGCGGACAGATTCAATTCCCTACATCGCCCATAGACAATGACACTTAGAGCCGACGAGATCACTCCCGAGGAGGTGCGCGCCCTGGCCGATCAGTTCGAGAACGCTCCTTTGGAGGAGATTCTCGAATGGGCTTGGGCTCGTTTTGGGGAGCGCGCGGCCGTGGGCACCAGTTTCCAGGGGGCGGGTTTGGTGATGATTCATCACGCCGTGCGCGCCGGCCTGCGGTTCCCGATTTTCAGCGTGGACACGCAGTTGCTCTTTCCGGAGACCTACGAACTGCGGCAGCGGTTGGAGGAGTTTTTCGGGGTTCAAATTGAGTGGTTGCTGCCGGAGCAAACTCCCGAACAGCAGGCCCAGGAGCTCGGGCCGGCGCTTTGGAAGAACAAACCGGATCTCTGCTGCACGCTGCGCAAGGTTCTGCCGCTCCAGCGCAAACTCGAGCAGCTCGCGGTCTGGATGACCGGGGTGCGCCGGCAACAGTCCGACACCCGCGAAAAGACCCGGATCCTGGAGCTCTACCATTTTGACGTGTTGCGGGATCACTACATCCTCAAGCTCAACCCGATGGCGCCTTGGACGCGGGACCGGGTGTGGGATTACATGAAGCAGCACGGGATTCCTTACAACCCGCTCCAGGACCAGGGTTATCGATCCATCGGCTGTCGGCCTTGCACCCGGGCAACTGATGCCGGGGAGAACGAGCGTGCCGGACGCTGGACCGGGTTCGACAAGGCCGAGTGCGGGATTCACACCTTCCTCGGCGAGAGCATCTAACCGCCCTCGACTTCGCCTTTTTTTTCTCATGACGCCTCAACCGCCTTCCACCGTGGATCCGCTTTCCTTTTCAACGCACCCGGCCTACGCCGGACTTTACCCGGCCCCCGGCGCCGACGAGCCGCCCGCTTTTTTCCCCGCGAAAATCTCGCGGGCGGACAGCGAGCACCTCGATGCGCTGGAGGCGCAGAGCATCTTCCTGATCCGGGAAGCGTTCCACTTCTTCAAAAACATCTGCATGCCGTGGTCGATGGGCAAAGACTCCAACGTGCTCATCTGGCTGTCGAAAAAGGCCTTCTGCGGGCACATCCCGTATCCGCTGCTCCACATCGACACGACCTACGAGTTTCCGGAGATGATCCAATACCGGGAGTGGGCGGTGCAGCACCACGCGCTCAAGCTCATCGTGAAGATTAACGAAGACGCCCGTGCCGGCCGCGGGGACTACGCCGCTCGGGGGCAGATCGGTTATGACACGACGGATCCCGTCACGGTCACTCACGAGCTGAAGACCGTGGCGCTGCAGCAGGTCATGGCGGAGCACAAGTGGGATGCGTTGATCACGGGGATCCGGCGGGACGAGGATCCGACCCGGGCCAAGGAGCGTTATTTCAGCCCGCGCACCAAAGACTTTGAGTGGGATTACAAGGATCAGCCGCCCGAGTTTTGGAACCAGTTTACGACCAGCTGCGCGCCCGGGGAGCATGTCCGCGTGCAGGCGCTCCTGGACTGGAGCGAGCGTGACATCTGGCTCTATATCCAGCGGGAGGGGATCCCGATTCCCAAAATGTATTTCGCCCGGGAAGCTCAGGACGGCAAACGCTACCGGTTTCGTTCCCTGGGTTGCTGGCCGATCTCGGGTCCGGTGGAGAGCGACGCGGACTCGATCGACAAGATTATTGACGAGCTGGCCGTGACCAAGACCAGCGAGCGGGCGGGCCGTGCGCAGGATCATCACGAGCGCAACGCTATGCAGAAGCTGCGCGCCAAAGGTTTCATGTAGGCCGCCGCCCCGGTCGCGCCGCGGGCGGGCCGGGTCTCTCCCAAATTCCAACCTTCGTTTTTCTCAATCTTCCGATGACGTCCGTTTCCGCCTCCTCCTTGTCCGCCACCCCGAATCAAGACCAGCAGCGGCTCAAAGTCGTGTTTGTGGGCCATGTCGATCATGGCAAGTCGACCCTGATCGGCCGGATTTTCTACGACACCAAATCGTTGCCGGACGGCAAGGTGGAGCAGATCCAGAAGGCCTGCCGCGAGGAGGGCATGGAGTTTGAGTATGCTTTCCTCCTCGACGCGTTGCTGGAGGAGCAGGAGCAGAACATCACGATCGACACCACCCAGATCCAGTTCAAGACCGAGAAACGGCCGTACGTCATCATCGACGCTCCCGGGCACAAGGAGTTTCTCAAGAACATGATTACCGGCGCGGCGAGCGCCGACGCGGCGGTGCTCCTGATTGCGGCCAACGAAGGGGTTCGCGAACAAAGCCGCAGGCACGGCTATCTGCTGAGCCTGCTGGGGATCAAGCAGGTGGTGGTGGCGGTCAACAAGATGGATCTGGTGGGCTTCAGCGAGGAGACTTTCCGCGCGGTCGTGGCGGAGTATGAGGCGTTCCTTTCCCAGATCGGGCTCGAGGCGCGCACCTTTGTCCCGATTTCCGCCAAGAACGGCTTGAACGTCGCCCTCAAAGCGCCGGCGGAGATGCCCTGGTACCAGGGTCCGACGATCACCGACATGCTCGACACGTTTGAGTCTCCCAAGACCCTCGAGGAGTTGCCCCTGCGGTTCCCGGTGCAGGACGTGTATCGGTTCGACGAGCGGCGCATCATCGCGGGCCGGATCGAGTCGGGCACGCTCAAGGTGGGGGATCGCCTCGTGTTTTCGCCCAACAACAAAACCAGCGTGGTCGCCAGCATCGAGCGCTGGAACGCGCCCCAGTCCGGCACCGCCGTGGCCGGGGAAAGCGTGGGCATCACGTTGACGGAGCAGATTTTCGTCGAGCGCGGCCACGTCGCATCGCAGGAGGTGGACGCGCCGATTGAATCCACCCGGTTCAAGGCCAACTTGTTTTGGATGGGCAAACGCAACCTCCAAGTCGGGGAACGCTACAAGCTCAAGCTCACGACTCAGGAGTTGGATTGCGAGCTGGTGTCCATCGACCGTTTGATTGACGCCTCGACGCTGGAAGTCATCGACGGCCGGACGCACATCGCCAAGAACGACGTGGCCGAAATCACCGTTCAAACCCGGGCGCCCTTGGTGATGGACAACCACGATCGCCTGCCCGTGATGGGCCGCTTTATCCTCCTCGAGGACAGGCAGGTCGGCGGCGGCGGCATCATCTTCGGGGGCACGTACACCGACCGGAACAAGATCAAGTCCGAGAACATCTTTTGGAGCGAGGGCGCTGTGACGGCCGCCCGCCGCAACCTCCGCAACGGGCACCGCGGGGGCGTGGTCTGGCTGACCGGGTTGAGCGGTTCAGGGAAGTCCACACTGTCCCGGGCCCTGGAGCGGGAACTCTTTAACATCGGGATGCACACCTACGTGCTCGACGGAGACAACATCCGCCATGGGTTGAACTCGAACCTGGGTTTTTCCCCGGAGGACCGCGTTGAAAACATCCGTCGCGTCGCCGAGGTGGCCAAACTCATGGCCGATAGCGGCCTGGTGGTGATCACCGCGTTTATCTCGCCTTACCGCGTGGATCGTCTGCGGGCTCGGGAGGTGGCTTTGGAGGGCGGCTGCGAGTTCGTGGAAGTGTATGTGAACGCGCCTTTGGAAGTGTGCGAACAGCGGGACCCCAAGAGCCTGTATAAGAAGGCTCGCGCGGGTGAGATTGCGGAGTTCACGGGAATCAGCGCCCCGTATGAGGCCCCGTTGGGCGCGGAGATTGAGGTGAAAACCGACGTGCTCAGCCTTGAGGAGTCCGTGGCCGCCGTGGTGGAGCATCTCCGACCGCTGCTGCGTCCCGACCCCACGCCGGAGATTTAATCCGTCCATCCGGTTTCCGCCGCTCCCTTCGGGGCCGTGAGTTTACGGACCCGCAGGGGGCGGGGCGGGCGGCGCCCTTGTGGATGCTTCGAGTGGAGAGCCGCCCGGGGCTCTGGGCTGCTAAGCGCTCATTTTTCCGACGCACCGCAGCAGGTAGGGCAGCAACTGCTTCTTGCGGGAAACCACGCCCGCAAGCGCCCAGATGTGGGTGCCGTGCACGGGGTAATCGATGGTTTGTGTGAATCGCTCCGCCCCGCGCACGAGCAACAGGGAGGTTTGATCGTTGATGTCAGTGACCAGCAACGCGGAGAAAAGCAGGCCCTCCTTCTCGCGCTGCGCTTCGAGCGCGGCGAGGAGCGCCTCCCGTTTTTCCGGGAAATGCGCAAACGTGAGCTCCTCGATTTGGGCCACCGCAAAGCGGTTGCCGGCCTCCTCGTAGATCTTGGAGTCGGCGTTGATCGCCTGCTCCGGGCTCATCGTGCTGAGGGGGGAGCCCACGGAGAAGATTTTTTCCGCCAGCTCGCCCGGCTCGCATCCGGCGATCTCAGAGAGCCGCTTGAGGATGACCCGGTCGGTGGGGGTGGCGGTGGGGGAGTTCAGGTTGAGCGTGTCGGAGATGAGCCCCGCCATCAGCAGGCCCGCGATTTTTGGCGGGATCGGGATGTCGGCGTTCTGGAAACACATCGCCACGATGCTGCTGGTGGAGCCCACGGGGTTGTTCCAGAAAAGGATGGGGGAGTTGCTTGAGAACCCGCCCAGTTTGTGGTGGTCGAGAATCTCGACGATGGGGACCTTGTCCGCCCCGCGCACCGCCTGGGTGAGTTCGTTGTGGTCGACCAGGATGAGTTGACGGGGCACCTCCTTGAGGAAATCCGACTTGGAGAGGATTCCCACCAGGCAGCCGTCGTCGTCGAGCACGGGGAACACGAAGGAGGCCGATTCGGCGGCGGCGTGGCGCGCCTCCTCCAGCAGGGTGTCGCGGTGGAAACTGGAGTAATCGTGCTCGAGCATCCTGCCGACGCGGACTGCGCCGCGGGCGAGGAGAACCGAGGTGGCTGTGTCGTGAGGGGAACTGATCACCGTGACGTTGGCCGCCTCGGCGGCGGCTTGGATCTCTGGCGGGAGGGAGAAACCTCCGGTGACGACGATGGCGTGGACCTTCTCCTCGATTGCCAGAGCCTGGATATGGGGGCGGTTGCCGACAAAGAGCACCACGTTGCGGTTCTTGTAGAGCTGAAGCCGCGGCCGGAAGGAGTCCTGGGCCATGGCGCCCACCATCAGGAGTTGCTCGGCGGTGTCGGTGTGCAGAGCCCCCGTGATGAGGGTGCCCCCGAAGGTCGCGCTGATGTCCGAGAGAGACGCCACAACCACCCGGGCGCTGGTGGCTTCCTCGCGCGGGGGAAAGAGATGATGGCTGATTTTAAATGCGGAAAGCAGCCCCAGGCAGCGGTGGGCTTCGTCCACCACGGGCAACCCGCGCAGCCGTTTCCGGTCGATGAGCTGGAGGGCGTCGTAAACCGGCGAATCCGCATGAACCGAGACCACGTTGGGTTGCATCACGTCGGAGACCCTCGGAGAAAGGTCGTTCACCAGGAGCGGCGCTTCCACGCCGAACCGGCCGAGCACGTAATCAATCCTGGCATTGGTGTTGCCGGCTCTGGCGGCGATCACATGGGGCTGTCCGCTGAGCCGCTTGAACTCGGCGTACCCGACGGCGGCGCAGATGGAGTCCATGTCGGGGTTGCGGTGTCCGATGACGAGGGTTTGCATGGGGGCGGGATGCTGTCAGAGTTTTTACGAACGCGGCAAGCCAAGCCGCGCTGAAATGTGCGGGGGCGCCGCAGTTGTCGGTTTGCTTCCGGGCGCTGGTCCGCTACGGTGCGTGCGTGAAGTTCACCTCCCTCAACCTGCTTCTGTCCCTGGCTTTGGCCTTGAACGTTTTCGCCGCCGAAAAAAAACCGATGAAAACTCCAGACTCTTCCCCCTCGCCGGCCGTCTCTGAGCGGATCACTTTCGGGGGCGGCTGCTTCTGGTGTTTGGAGGCGGTCTTCCAGCGGTTGGACGGGGTGAAGTCGGTGGCCTCGGGCTACGCCGGAGGAAGCGTCCCCAACCCGACTTACAAGCAGGTCTGCGCGGGAGAAACGGGGCATGCGGAGGTGGTCCAGATCGAGTTCGATCCCCAGCGGATCACTTTTGGAAAACTGCTCGAAGTCTTCTGGGCGGCGCACGATCCCACGACGCTCAACCGCCAGGGGCGGGATGTCGGGACTCAGTATCGGTCGGCGATTTTTTATGAAAACGAGGCGCAAAAGGCGGCCGCCGAGAAGTCCAAAGCCGCCGCGCAGCCCGAGTTTCGGGATCCGATCGTGACTGAAATCGCGGCGCTAAAGACCTTCTACAAGGCCGAGGATTACCATCAGAATTATTTCAACCTGAACGCCGGGACAAACCCGTACTGCAGTGTGGTCATTCGCCCGAAGCTCCAGAAGTTGCTCCAGAAGGGGCTGATCAAGTCTGAGCCGAGCACCCCTTGAGTGAGGCCAATCGGGGAGGGGCGGGCGTTGCTGCCGCCTGAGGGCGCTGGCGGAAGGGTTTGTGTCGCAGGGACGTGGCGCCGGGGAAAGCTGAATTTGGTTTTCCGGCGGAGCGTGGCTGCGGTGGCGGACGGTGGTCGGCGTTTTTCTTAGATCCCGCGGTTGACGCGGGGCGAAACCCTGCTTGACGCCTCAGTCGTCAGGCCTTCTAATCCGCCGGTTTTCCGCCCAGGAATGCCTTTTGGGCGGCGTTGCGACGCTTTTCTGCTCATGAATCCCCGTATATTTTCGCCGGCTCTTGCTGCCCTAATGTTCAGTGTCCTCCCTCCCGGGGCCACGCAAGCGCAGCAGCCCCAAGCGCCTGTGGTCAAAGCCATCGATGTGCAGTTCGCCGGCGCCGGGGCGATCGCCAAGGAAAAGATTCTGGCCAATATGCGGACCCGTGTGGGGCGGCCTTACGACGAACGAGTGGTCGAGGACGATATCCGCAACCTCTACGCGACGGGCAATGTGAACAACGTGCGGATTTTTGGCGAAGGCAAGCCGGACGGGGTGCGCGTCATCGTCGTGATCCAATCCAAGCCGCAGTTGACTGAGGTGGAGCTCAACGGTGTCTCCAAGCTCAAGCCGACACGGATTCGCAAGGAAATCAGTTCCAAGCCCGGGGACACCCTCAGCGAGGCGACGATCGAGGCGGACCGGCAGAAGGTCATCGATTATTACGCAGGGAAGGGATTCACCGAGGTGGACGTGCGGACCCAGTTGGATGTCAACGAGAAGCTAGGAACGGCGCGTGTCACTTTCACCGTGGTGGAGGGGGCGAAGGTGGAGATTCACTCCGTGGCGTTCGAGGGCAACTCGGCGTTGTCCTCCAAGGAGCTTAAGAAAGTGGTGAAAACGAAGCCGAAGAACATGCTCAGTTTCATCACCAAATCGGGCCGCCTCAACGCGGAGGCGCTGGACGCCGACGTGGCCGCGATCCGCGACCTCTACCAGAGCCGCGGCTACATCGACATCCAGGTGACGGGGCCGCGGATCGCGCGCACCGACGGACGCGCCGATGTGACCTACACGGTGCGCGAAGGGATCCAGTACCATGTCGGCAAGATCTCCTACAGCGGCGTGCAGGTGTTTCCCCAGGAGGAACTCACCCGCGGGCTCAAGCTTGCCTCCGGGGGCGTCTACTCGCCGCAGGCCGTGCGCGCCGATGTCGACGCGATTCGCAATCTTTACGGCACCCGCGGATACATCGACCTGCAGGCCGGGGCCGACACCCATCCGGTGGGCAAAGGTGTCATCGACGTGGGCTTCCGCGTGGATGAAGGCGCCCAGAGTTACTTGGAGCACATCAACATCTCCGGCAACACCCGAACCAAGGACAAGGTGATCCGCCGGGAGGTGGCTCTGGTGCCCGGGGACGTCTACAACAGCGTTCGGGTGGACGCGACCAAGCAGCGGCTCCTGGGCCTCAACTATTTCTCCCGCGTGGACACCTTCCCCTCCGACACGTTCGTGCCGGGCCGGAAGGATCTCAATATCACGCTGGAGGAAAAGCGCACCGGCTCACTCAATTTCGGGGCCGGGTTCAGTTCGATCGATAACCTGCTGGGTTTCGCCGAGGTCACCCAGAGCAACTTCGACATCACCAATTTCCACGGCTTCACCGGGGGCGGCCAAAAGTTTCGGATGCGCGCCCAGTACGGAACGAGCCGAAAAGATTTCGTCGTCTCGCTCACGGAGCCCTATTTCCTCGACCGCAAAGTTTCCCTCGGCGGCGAACTCTTTTACCGGGACGCCTCCTTTGTGAGCTCGGTTTACGACGAGCGCCGGATCGGGTTTGATCTCAACACGCGGAAGGCGATCAACGATTTCACTGCGGTGCGCATGGGTTACCGGATTGAAGACGTCACCATCCACGACGTGGACGCGGACGCGAGTCAAGAGATCCGCAACGCGGAGGGCAGTCTTCTTCAGAGCCAGCTCTCGGCCGGCATCACTTACGACACGCGCGACTCCTACATGCTCACCCGGAAGGGGCAGAAGGTGGATCTCCAAACCTACGTCGCCGGGGGTTTTCTGGGCGGGGACGTTGAGATCTACGGGTTTTCGCTTGAAGGTTCCCAGTATTTCTCCCTGCCGTGGGACACGATCCTGGTGTTCAACGCCGAAATCGCCAACGTCTCCACTTGGGGCGGGGGCGACAACGTGCCGATCTTTGACCGGCTCTACTTGGGCGGGCCCAACAACATGCGCGGATTCCGTTTCCGGGATGTGGGACCGAAGGACGAGAACGGCGAGCCCATCGGCGGCAACAGCCTGATCCGGGGCACGGTTGAATACACTTTCCCGATCGTTGATCGGGTTCGGGGCGCCGTGTTTTACGATATTGGCGGCGTCAGCGCGGGCTCCTACAAGTTTGGCGGAAACATCAACAGCGACGCGGGTATCGGTGTGCGTCTGGACCTGCCGATCGGGCCGATCCGGATCGACTACGGCATTCCCATCAAAGCCGACAGCCAGAACGACTCTAGCGGCCGGTTCAACTTCAACATCGGTTACCAGTTTTGAACAAAGCTAGGGTCCCCGGGTCTCATGGCTGGAATTCACCCCTCAACGCAGCTCATCTGAAATGAAAAAACATCTCTCAATCGTCGCCCTTGTTCTCGCCCTGGGTGGTATGTCCGTATCCGCTCAAGCCCTCAAAGTCGGAACGGTGGACATGAAAAAGGTCTTCGAAGGCTACTACAAAACCAAGGACGCGGAGGCGAAGATCACCGACGCCCGGAACGCAGCCAAGCAGGAGCTTGACGCCCGGATGGAGGCCTACAACAAGGTCATCACCGAGGCCAAGAAGCTCAACGAGGAGATTGATAAGCCGGAGTTGAGCAAGGAGAACAAGGAGCAGAAATCGAAGGCGCGGGACGAGAAAGTCGGGGAGCTCAAAGCCATGGAGCGCGACATCGCGGAGTTCCGTGCGACCCGCGAAAAACAGCTTCAGGAGCAGCAGGTGCTGATGCGGGGCGGGATTGTCGAGGAGATCAACAAGGTGGTGGCCGAGAAGGTGAAGTCAGACAACTACCACGTCGTTCTCGACAAATCCGGCCCGAGCTTGAACGGGGTGCCTTTGGTGCTCTTCGCCAAGGACGAGTTCGATTTCACCTCGGATGTGTTGGCGGCCCTCAACAAGTCGAAGGGCAAGGAAGATGCGGCGCCCTCAAAGCCCGCCGAAGCGGCTCCCGGGAAAAAGAAATAGTCCTCTTTTGAACGTACAACTTACGATTCAGGAACTGGCCGCCTTCACGGGCGGCCAGTTTGTTTCCCAGGCTGACGGGGCGCGTTGTGTGACCGGGGCCGCGGCGATCTCGGATGCCGGGGAAGGGGATGTCACGTTTTTCGGGAACGCAAAGTATCTGGCCGCCCTGAAGTCGAGCAAGGCGACGGTGGCTTTGGTTCCCCTCGATTTTGAGGAGCCAATCGGGCCGGTGGCGCTGCGGGTCGCCAATCCCTCTTTGGCGTTTGCTCAGGTGATGGAGCGCTTCGCGCCGGAGCCTGTGGTTTTCACTCCCGGCGTGCATCCGACCGCTTTGCTTGCTCCCGGGGTGGAGCTGGGGGATGGGGTGAGCGTGCAGCCTTACGCCGTAATCGAGGCCGGGGCGAAGATCGGCGATCGCACGGTCATTGGGGCTCACGGTTATGTCGGGCATGATGCCCGCATCGGTTCGGATTGCTCGTTTGCGGCCCACGTCACCGTGGGGGCACGGTGCCGGGTGGGGGACCGCGTGATCCTTCACAGCGGCGTGGTTTTGGGGAGCGACGGCTTTGGCTTCGAGCTCGTGGACGGCAGGCACGTGAAAATCCCGCAGACCGGGATTGTTCAAGTCGATAACGACGTGGAAATCGGGGCCAACACCACGGTTGACCGCGCCCGGTTTGGGCGGACTTGGATCGGGGAGGGCACCAAGATCGATAATTTGGTGCAAATCGCTCACAACGTGGTGGTCGGCAAGCACTGCATCGTTGTCGCCCAAACGGCGATCGCCGGAAGCGCCAAACTCGGGAATTATGTCACCCTGGCTGGGCAATCGGCCGTGGTGGGCCATGTGGAAATTGGGGACCAGGTGGTGGTGGCTGCCCGCGGGGCGGTCAGCAAAAACACGGCCCCCAAACAGGTGCTCTGGGGGGCGCCGGCTGTGCCGATCCGGGAAGCCAAGGAACAGATGGCCAGCCAACGCCGACTTCCCAAGCTGCTGGAGCGAGTCAAGCGCTTGGAGCAGCTCTTGGAGGCTTCCGCGAAATCGGAGACGCCGCCGTCCTAGCGCTTGTTCCTCGGGGCGCTCTTGGCTAAGAGTTTGAGGGGCGTTCACTCGCCGCCTCGCCATGGCCACTCCCAAGCGAAAAGCCGCGGTTCCGCAACTTCCTCTCCAACGGCAGTTTGCTTTCAGGGAGAAGGGGGATTTTTTTGATCTGCGAGCGCTCTTCGAAAAACTCAACGAGCGTTACTTCGGCAACAAGCTCAGGGGCTACGTGATCGTTTGGGGGCCTCGTCGGCGTCAACGCCCGAAGACCGGGATCGTCTTTGGCAGTATCCGGGAGGAGGAACGGGTCATCCGGATTCATCCCCTGCTTGATCGGGCGTTTGTCCCGTCTTGGTTCCTCGAATACGTGATTTACCACGAGATGTGCCACGCGGTTGTTCCCGACCAATTCGACGCCAGCGGTCGACGCAAGGTGCACCACGAGAAGTTCTTTGAACGGGAACGAAAATTCCGCTGGTTTCGCCGGGCGAAAGCTTGGGAGGCCGACAATCTCGCGCGCTTCCTGAGGTGATGGCGAGCCTAGCGGGCGGAGCGAGGCGACGCATTGCTTCCCATTGAGAGGGCGTCTTGAAACGCCGCCCGTTTCTTGCCCCGCCGATTCACGCTTCAACCGGTGAAGCCGCTTTGTGGGGTAATCTGCCGGATCTCCTGCGCCACGGCCGGGAGCCGTGGACCGGATTTTTCCACGGCCGCATTGATCTGTTTAAGCCGGCCGACCGCGGGAGTCAGCCGAGGGTGTTGCCGCTGCGCTTAATCCTGCCGATAAAGAATCCGGCCGCATTGTTCGCAGTGGGTGATCTCCTTGCCCGCTCTGACCTTGGCCGAAGTTGAAGCCGTGAGTTTCATGTGGCAGCCGGTGCAAACATCGTGCTCGAACGCCACGACGGCTTGATCGCTTTTGCTTCGGAAAAGCCGGTTGTAGGTGTCGAGGAGATCCTCATCCACACGGCCCGCGAGCCTCTCCCGCTCCGCCGCCAGCTCGCCGAGCTGGCTGTTGATGGCCGCGATCTTTTCGTCGAGATACTGGATCTGGCGGGCAAACTGCGCCTTCGCGTCGGCGGCCGCCGTTTCCGCCTCTGCGACGGTTTGCTTTTGTTGTTCCGCAGATTCCATCAGCTCCAGTTCGCGGTCTTCGATGGTGCGCACGTCGCGTTCGTACCGCTCAATTTCGTGGGTGAGCGCTTGAAACTCCTCGTTTTTCCGGGTTTGGAATTTCTGCGTGTTGTACTTGGCGATGGTGGTCCGTTTGGATTCCGCCTCGTTCTCGAGTTTTTTGCGTTCGACCTCGATTTCTTTGGCGCGCAGTTTCGCCGCCTCGAGTTGCCGCGTGCCAACGCCGAGTTTGTCCTCGAAGTCTTTGCGCTCGGTGGGGGCAAGCTTGAGTTCGGTTTGGAGCGCCCGAATTTTACGGTCGCGATCCTGAAGCACGAGCAGCTGTTCGATCTCTTTGAGCATGGGTGGGAGTCTGTGGGAAAAAGCGGATGAGCGTCAACGCGGGCGCCCCGGAAACGCGCACGGGGCGGAGGGGGGCTAATACAGCATGGTTTCAGTGGGCGGGTTTGTCTTCTCAACGCGCTCCGCCTTGAGCACCGCGACGGGCCGCCCGTTTTCAATCGGAAAAGTCGAGGTCCCAATCACTCGAACCCAGGTCATCTCGGGCAAGTCCGGTATTTTGTCCGCTTCCACAAGAGTCGCCACGGGGCGGGCGTCGGCGGCGCAGCAGCTCATGAACATGCGCACGGCCTTGAAGCGCTTGTGCGAGGGGGACTCGGTCTTCTTGGGTTTGTCGGGCATGAGTTGCCCGATGAGCTCCACTTTCTTCCCGTCAAAATCCTGTCGCAGAGCGGGGTCTTGGGCTGCGTAGAGCAGGTCGAGAACCTCAGCGACAATATTGCCCTCGGGAGTGCGCTGCAGATAGTCGGACGCCAGGGCCGCGGCGGCCGGTGCGGCCGGGGCTTGATTTGCCTGGGAACCGCCTGGGGGCGGGGAGACGGCGGCGTCGGTGGGCGGCGTCTCTTTGGTTGGAAGCGGCATCTCCGGGGGCTGCGTTGCCGTAGTCTTCCGCGGCTTGAGGGTGGAGCCGTCCGTGTCGATCCCCCTGTTCTCGATGGTGGCGCGACCGAATGAATCCGGAGAAACCACCGCGCTGACGCTCATCGGGAGCAAAAGCACGGAGAACGTCAGGATTTTTCCCCAACGCCACCGGGAGATGGAGTGGCCGCATTCCGCCGCCGAACAGCAGGAGGTGTCTGCCGGGGTGAGCAGGAAGATAGCGGCCATGACCCCCAACCCAATGCCCGCAAGCAAGACATAGGGACGGAAAGTGGGCGCGAGTAATGCGGCGACCCGGCCGCTGAAGTAGAAATAGAGAAGGATTCCGCTCCAGGTGGCGAGGGTCAGGCAAGGAAGCCAGCGGTTGAAGAGCTTGTTCATAAACAGAAGGGCCTTTGGGAACCTAACCGATTACTCGCAACGAATCGAGCCGCCAGCATAGGCAGACGACAATGATAAAAATGAGGGCTCCAAGGGCGACCACCGCGCGCCTTCTAAAGATGAGTCCGTAGAGCCAGAACAGCTTGATGTCGAACATCGGACCGAACACCAGGAATGCGAGTTTCGCGGAGGGCGCAAACGCGGTGAACGTCCACGCCACAAAGGCGTCCGTGGAACTGCACAGCCCCAAAAGCCCGGCCAGCACCATTAGCGTCACGATGCCAACGAGGGGTTCCGAAGCCAGGGGGGTGAGAATCTCCTGGCGGATGCCCGTGTTGAAGACGCAGGTGAGCGCCGTGCCCACGATAAAAAAGAAGGCGACGTCCAGGAAGTCCGCGGTTGCCGACTGGACGGCCATGAGAAGTCTGCGGGGAACACTGGCGCCCTGCAGATCTTCCGAGAATCCCGCCGGCGAAGGCGCAGCGCCCATGCTCAGGCCTTCCCTGCTTTTTTTGCCGGCCCCTCCCAAAGCTCCCGGTCGGAGGATGAGCGTTGGCGGAAGGCGATGGACGAGAAAGCCGATGCCGACAGCGATGAGATATCCCATCCCAAGCCGGAGCGACACCATCACGATGGGGTCTGTCTGTGAGCTCTGGCTAAAGGCGTGCCAAGTGCTCAAAGCCACAATGGGACTCACGATCGGTGCGCCGAGCATGTAGGCGGTGGCGCAGGACAGCGGCAGGCCCTTTTTCAAAAACCGCCGGATAATCACCACGCTCCCGCATTCGCACATTGGGAAAACCAGCCCCAACAGCCCGCCGAGCAGAATCGCGGCTCCGGGTTGCTTGGGCAGCATCCGGGAAACGCGCTCGGAGGAAACAAACACCTCCACGAACCCCGAGATTAGGGAGCCGAGGAGGAGGAAAGGGATGCCCTCAAAGAGGACGCTCAGGAAAGAGACGGCAAAGTCGTGAAAACTAAAGTTGAACCAGGGCATGAGACGGAGGTGAGGATCGGTGCCGGGGAGGGAGGGAGAGACGCTCTGGGTGAAAGGCCCGGTGAGATTGGCCCCTGGAAACGCGGCTGGCAAGCCGGGGCGCGATTGGTTGGGATTGGGGGCCGCAGATCCTCCGGACGGCGCCGCCGCCGCAACCCGATTGAGCTTTCAAACAATTTCATTTGAAATCGCGGCTCGCCTCGGGCTGGGTTAGCTGCGTGGCTTGCCCACGGCATCTCTATGTTCCAAATCGTCTTTAATGAAATCAGCGCAGCGGAAATGGCGGCGCTTCCCAAGGAGTTGCAACTTGAGCTGCTGGCCGAATTCCACGTGTTGCCCGAGGAGCTGGACGAACTTGAGGACGAACGCTTCGGGCTCATCGAGAGGGACGGCAAAAAACTCCACCGCTACCGGGCCAAGGATTACCGCATCTATTTCGCCAAGGCCCCTGAGGGTGTTGTCGTTCACCGGGTGCTCCATAAGAACACCGTGCGCGACTTTCTTTTCCGGGCGAAGTTGCCGATGCCCGCTGAGGACGAACAACTCGGGATGCAGCGGGGGTTTTGGAAGCTCATCGAAGAGGGGGAACAGACCCGGAAGGCTCCATGAATTTGAGGTTGATTCTCTGCGTCGCCATGGGGGTGTTCACCACCTACATGGGCCTTGTCATGCTCCTCGGACACTTTCGCGCGAAGCCCGGCTTCACGCCTACTCTGAAACCCAATTTCACCGCGCGGGTTGAGGAGACCGTCGATGCCGAGACGGGAGAGAAGGTCGTGCTCCGGCAGATTACCGTCTCGACAAAACTCGCTGAACCCGGGCTGGCTCCTGCCTCGCCGACTCTTGTTCTCCCAAAATAAAGGCGTGTTTCACCACCTCCCTCGGCCTCTGTCATGAACTTCTACCCGGACGAACCAGAGCGGCAGCGGCTTTTTCCCGTGTGCAGGGAGAAGATTTTTTTCGCGCACGCCGCAGTCACAGCCCTGCCGCAGTGCGTGGCTGACGCGGTGTGTCAATACACGCGGGAGTCGTCGGAAAACCCCCAGGAGTTCGCGGAGGTGTATCGGCAAATCAAAAGCACCCGCGAGGTATGCGCCCAAATGATCGGCGCTGATGCGGAGGAAATCGCCCTGCTCGGGCCCACTTCGCTGGGTTTGAGTCTCTTTGCCAACGGGCTGCCGTGGCAGGAAGGCGATGAGGTGATCTGTTATCAAGGGGATTACCCGGCCAATGTTTATCCTTGGCTGGAGTTGCGGCGGCGGGGGGTGGTGATCCGCTATCTTCAGCCGGATCGGCCCGGTGAAATCACCCCGGAATTGGTGGCGGGCGCGTTGACGGCTCGCACCCGTTTGGTGGCTCTTGCGAGCGCCCATTTTTTCACGGGCTACCGGATCGACGTGGATGCCATCGGTCGACTCTTGGGCGCCCGGGGCGTGTTGTTCGCGCTCGACGCCATCCAGACTCTCGGCGCGTTTCCGCTCCGCGTGGACCACGTCGACTTTTTAAGCGCGGATGCGCACAAGTGGATGCTAGGGCCGTTGGCCGTGGGGATCGTGTACGTAAAAAAAGCGCACTTTGATTTGTTGCGCCCGACCTTGCTTGGGGCTTGGAACGTGAAGTCCCCCTATTTTCACGCGCAGGATGAGATTGAGTTCGTCTCCACCGCGCAGCGGTATGAGCCGGGGGTGCTCAACACGGCGGGGATCTACGGAATGAAGGCTGCCATTGAGCTTCTTCACGGCCATGGATTGGCGCGGGTGGCGGCGCGGCTGCTGGAGCTCAAGGCGCATCTCTTGGCGGGATTGGACTCTTTGGGTTTCTCTTTGGTGGGGCCTCGCGACGGCGAGAATGCCTCGGGCACGACGACGTTTTTTCATGATGCGGCGCCCGCAAGCCGGCTTTTCGCGGCATTGGAAAAGGAGCGGATCATTGTTTCAATGCGGCACGACCGAGCCCTGCGCGAATACCTGCGCTTCAGTCCGCATTTTTACAACACCGAGGCCGAGATTGATCGGGCGCTGCTGGTGCTCTCGAGTGCCCTGTGATGCGGCGGCGGCGCTACTTTTGAAAAATTGCCTTCGCTCGCCGCTGGGTCCGGCCGAAGCTGCGGGATGACTTCGTCTCCAACGCCGGATCAGATCATTGAAGCACTGCGGTTTTTTGAGGAGGGCCGGCCCTTCCCCCGTGAGCACGTGCTTGCCGCCATGGCGCAGCGCGAGAAGATGACACCCCTTCTGTTGGCTGAATTGGAGCGCATGGGGCGTGAGCCCGAGGCCATCTTGGATCACGAGGCGCTTCATCTGTACGCGATGTATCTCCTGAGCTATTTCCGTGAGCCGCTCGCGCTCCCTCTTTTGATCCGCTTCTTTTCATGCCCGGGAGAGGCCTCTTTAGATGTGACCGGGGACTTGGTTCCGGAGGATTTCGGGCGGATGCTGGCGTCCGTGGGCGCGGGGAACACGGCATCCATTAAGGCGCTGGTGGAAAACGAGGAGGTCCATGAAGCCGTGCGCGCCGCGGCCTTGGATGCGTTTGTTGTTTTGGTGGCCGCCGGGCTGATGGAGAGGGCTGCGGTGGTTGTGTGGTTCCGGGAGCTTTTGTCGTCGCGCTTGCGGCGGGAGCCCAATGCGGTGTGGGCGGGGCTTTTAATGGCATGTGTGGACCTGCACCCCGGCGATTGGATGCCGGAATTGCGAGGAGCGTTCAGAGAGGGGCTTTTTGCTGACGAGGCCTACTCGCTGGAGGAGGTTGATGCGAGCGCGCGTATGGACCGGGAGAGCGTGATCTCATCTCTGCGCGAGGAGTGGAGTCTGATGCAGGACCCGGTCGCGGAGATGTCCTGGTGGGCCTGCTTTCCCCAGGACGACGCCGAGATGGAGGGCGACGCCCCGGGTTTCAACGGTTAGCGAGTCCGCCTGCGATCGCCCTGGCGCGGGTCGCTTTCTGCCTCCCGGCGGGCACGCATTGCCTGCGTGTGCCCGATGAAAGTTCCAACAAAGGCGCGGGGAAAAGCCTTCAAACCGATGAGCCCGACCCATCAAAAGACGGGTCGGTTGTTTTTGAGATCCGCGGATAGAGCGGTCGAGTGCTTGACCTACTCGAAAAGCGGGGCATAGCATCCGCCGCGTTCGTAAAACAGGAGCCACCCAATTTGGACTTAAAAGACATTAAAGAACTCATCGCGATGATGAGAAAAAACGACCTGTCGGTTTTTAAACTCGAGCAGGAAGCCTTTCGAATCACCCTCAAGAGAGGGGCCGATTTTCAGCCCGTGGTCACTCATGCGAGCGTGCCTCTCTCGCTTCCCGCCACGGCTCCTTCTGCGGTTGCCGCTGTCGAGCAACCCTCGGCCAAGCCGGCGGAGAAGCTGCGGGAGATTACTTCGCCGATGGTCGGCACGTTCTATTCATCCCCCTCTCCCGACTCGCCCGCCTATGTGTCTGTCGGGCAGGAAATCACCGAGGACTCTGTTGTTTGCATCGTTGAGGCGATGAAAGTGATGAACGAGATCAAGGCGGAATGCCGCGGTGTCGTTGCGGAGATTGTGGCGGAGAACGGCAAGCCCGTGCAGTTCGGCCAGGTGCTGTTCCGCTTGCGCTAGAAGAATCTGGACGGGGTCTCCCTTTTCCAGCAGCCCTTCCGGAATGACGGCTCCGGAGCCTCGGCTATCGTTTCTGAGTTCGACCAACCCTGCCGTTTGCGGCCTACGCTGATGTTTAATAAAGTTCTCATTGCCAATCGCGGCGAGATTGCCCTGCGCGTCATTCGTGCCTGCAAAGAGCTCGGGATCAAGACCCTGGCCGTTTATTCCGAGGCGGATGTGGATTCCCTCCACGTGCAGTTGGCCGACGAATCCATCTGTATCGGGCCCGCCGCGAGTTCCGAGAGTTACCTCAAGATTGATCGCATCATCAGCGCGGCTGAAATCGGCGATGTGGATGCCATTCATCCCGGGTACGGTTTTCTGGCCGAGAACGCGCATTTCGCAGACGTCTGTGCGAGCTGCAATATCAAGTTCATCGGGCCGATGCCGGACGCCATCCGGGCCATGGGCGACAAAAACACGGCGCGCGCCACGGCGAGGAACGCCGGGGTGCCGGTGACCCCCGGCTCAGATGGCCTTGTCGAGACCGAGCAGGAGGCGCTGAAGGTGGCCAAAAAGATCGGTTATCCGGTCATGATCAAGGCGGTTGCGGGCGGGGGAGGAAAGGGAATGCGCCCCGCCCACAACGACGTCTCCTTGGTTCAAGGTTTTCACGGAGCGCGGATGGAGGCCGAGAAGGCGTTCGGCAACCGCGGGGTGTACATCGAGAAACTCATCGAAAATCCCCACCATATCGAGTTTCAGATCATGGCGGATTCCCATGGCGAGGTGGTGCACATCGGCGAGAGAGACTGCTCGATGCAGCGGCGGAACCAGAAGATCATCGAGGAGACTCCCTCCCCCTTGATGACCGAGGCTCTGCGGAAGAAAATGGGGGCTGCCTCGGTGAAGTTGGCCGAGTCCGTGGGTTATGTGGGGGCGGGCACCATGGAGTATCTCGTGGACGACCACGGGAACTTCTATTTCATGGAGATGAACACCCGCATCCAGGTGGAGCACACCATCACGGAGGAGGCTTACGGGATCGACCTGGTCAAGGAGCAGATCAAGGTGGCGGCGGGTGAGCCGCTTTCCCACTTTGTTCGCAACGCCAAGCTCAAGTACCACGCGATTGAGTGCCGGGTGAACGCGGAGGATCCCTTCAACAACTTTCAGCCGAGCCCCGGAAAGATTGACCTCTACTACGCGCCGGGCGGGCGCGGGATCCGGATCGATTCCCATGCCTATGCGGGCTACACCGTGCCTCCCCACTACGACTCGATGATTGCCAAGGTCATCGCGATGGGGACCACCCGCGGCAACGCGATCGACCGCATGCGGCGCGCGCTGAGCGAGTACATCGTTCGAGGAATCAAAACGACAGTGCCGTTTCAAGAGGCGATCATGCGCGATCCAGACTTCATCCGGGGCAAATACTCGACAAGTTTCGTGGGCAAGATCATCGAGTCAGGCGTCGCAAAGCTGCGCCGCTAGATCCTCTGGCTTTCGAGATTTCTGCGCCGCGGCGTTTGGCTGATTCCCAGGTTGTGAACACGCTCCAGTCTGCCCAGCTCTACGGGATCCTCGACATGGGATACGTCGCCTCGGGAGATCTTCTCCGGGTGGCGGAGCAGATGATCGAGGGGGGCGTCGAGGTTTTGCAGTTGCGCGCCAAGGGCTGCTCAGAGTCCGAGGTGGAGGCCTGGGGGCAGGAGCTTGTCGTTTTGAGTGAGGCCGCGGGTGTGCCTCTGCTTGTCAATGATCATCCCCAGTTGGTCCCTTCGATTGGAGCCCAGGGGGTGCATGTGGGCCAGGAGGATTTCTCTGTAGAGGATGCCCGCTGGCGGGCCGGACGTTCCCTTGCCGGGGAGGCGCCGGCTCCGCTGGTTGGCAAGTCAACCCATGGCTTGGCGCAGGCTCTCGAGGCCGAGCGGTCGGGGGCGGATTACATCGGCTTCGGTCCGCTCTTTTCAACGCCCACAAAACCCGGGCGTCCGGCGATCGGCTTGGATCAGATCCGCGAGGTTCATTCGCAGGTCGGCATCCCCATCTTCTGTATCGGTGGCATCAAATTGGAGAACTTGGCCGAAGTAATCGGCGCCGGTGCCCGCCGAGTGGTGATCGTCTCTGGGATCTTGCAGGCGAGAGACATCGCGGGCTACTGCCGCGATGTGAGGTCGGTTCTTGGAGCGGTGCGTTAGGCCCCGCCACTTTTGCCTCGCGCTTTTTTTGGGCGCGGCTTCATTAGCGGCTCCCGAATTTCCAAACCCGTATTCCCATGTCTGTCCTCGTTGTTGGCTCCATCGCTCTCGATACCGTTAAAACTCCTGTGGAGGAACACGCCGATTTGCTCGGTGGTTCCGCCTCCTACGCCGCGGTGGGGGCGAGTTTCTTTTCCCCGGTCAGGATGGTGGGGGTTGTGGGGGAGGATTTTCCAAAGGCGCACGTCGAGTATTTCGCCTCCAGGAAGATTGACCTCGAGGGGCTGCGCGTGGAGCCGGGTAAGACCTTCCGATGGTCCGGGGAGTACATGTGGGACTTGAACACGCGCGAGACGCGCAGCGTTGAGCTCAACGTGTTCGAGCATTTCACGCCGGAGTTGCCGGGCTCTTACGTGGAGACCGAGATTGTGCTGCTGGCGAACATCGCGCCCAAGCTCCAGAGCCACGTGCTCGACCAAGTGCGTCAACCTCGATTCGTCATCGCCGACACGATGGATCTTTGGATCAACATCGCCAACGATGATCTCCGTGCGTTGCTCCCTCGCGTTGACATGCTCATCCTCAACGACAGCGAGGCCCGGCAATTCACGGGGCAGACAAGCCTCATTAAAGCCGGGGCGGCCATCCGCGCGATGGGGCCTCGGTTCGTCGCGATCAAGAAAGGCGAACACGGCTGCCTGCTCTTCGGGGAGAACGAGTTTTTCAGCTGCGGGGCGTATCCTCTCGAGGATATCCACGACCCGACTGGGGCGGGGGACACCTTTGCGGGTGGTTTGGCTGGATACTTGGCGGCCGAAGAGCGGGGAAATATTGAGTTTGCCCAGCTCCGGAGGGCGGTTGTTTTCGGCAGCGTTCTGGCCAGCTTCAACGTCGAGGCGTTCAGTCTTGAGCGGTTGCGCGCACTCTCACCGGCGGACATCGATGAACGCTACAAAATGTTCCGCCAAATGAGCCAATTTGAAGTTCTGCCCTAGGTGCGGGCGGCCCGGTGTGGGGCGGATTTTTTCAGAAGTTTTCCCGCGCGCCATTTTGCGCTTTCACGCCCGAAGATGTCCGCTTAGACAACGTCTCCTATCATGTTTACACGTTCTGAATCGCACCCTATTTCGGTCGTTACAGGTGGCGCGGGTTTTCTCGGCTCGCATCTCACGGACCGTTTGCTTGCCGAGGGCCACAGGGTCATCGGGCTCGACAATTTCCTGACGGGAAATGAGGCGAACATCGAGCACCTGGCCAAGAACGAGAACTACAAACTCATCCGGCAGGACGTCTCCAATCACATCTCTCTTCCGGACGACGTGGATTTTGTTTTCCATTTCGCATCTCCGGCGAGTCCCATCGACTACCTTGAGCACCCGATTCCCACATTGAAGGTGGGTGCGTTGGGAACACACAACACCCTGGGTCTGGCGAAAGCGAAGGGCGCGACCTTTCTTCTGGCTTCCACGTCGGAATGCTACGGCGACCCCTTGGTCCATCCGCAGCGCGAGGATTACTGGGGGAACGTCAATCCGATTGGGCCTCGCGGTGTGTATGACGAGGCCAAGCGTTTCGCCGAGGCGATGACGATGGCCTACCATCGGTATCATCACCTCGACACGAAGATTGTCCGGATTTTCAACACGTACGGCCCCCGGATGCGTTTGCGTGACGGGCGCGTGGTCCCCGCTCTGATCGGGCAGGCGCTGAAGGGGGAGCCTCTCACGATTTTCGGGGATGGTTCCCAGACCCGTTCCTTCTGTTACGTGAGTGATCTCATCGACGGGATCTTCAAACTGGCTCTTTCGGACTTCCATGAGCCCGTCAACATTGGCAACCCCCGGGAGATGACCATCAAGCAGTTCGCCGAGGAAATTCAGCGCATCACGGGCACGTCGTCTCCCATCGAATATCGGCCGTTGCCTGTTGACGATCCGAAGGTGCGCCAGCCTGACATCACACGCGCTCGTGCGATTCTGCATTGGGAGCCTCGGGTGGATTTTGAGGACGGCATTCGCAAAGCAATCGAGTACTTTCGGGGGCGCCTCAATTAGTGGTTGCGGAAGTTTTTTTCTTCCCAAGCCAACCTAAATCATCCAAAACCACGACCTCTTTCTAGGGCCCAATCACGGCCTAAGAAAAATCCCCCCTATGAGATTAGCTTTTTCTGTAGCTTGCATTCTTGCTGCCTTGGCGCTGCCTGCATTTTCCCAGGTTGCGCTCGGCCCCGGATCGGTGAAGATTTCGAA
>CAMARB010000049.1 GCA_945860355.1 Chthoniobacter flavus
GCCGGGCGGTTCGTTCTGCAGACGATCGAGCACTTCCTGCGCCTCGCCCGTCTTGTCGAGTTGGTTTCGTGGTCTTCCCATTCACCTTTCCATCACATCCAAGTCCGCCTGTCAGGCTTTTACCCGTTACGGCATGGTCTTGGTATAAGGAATGGGACATGGAATTTAGGGGTGTTTTTGTCGGGGTGTTTTCGCCTCCGCGATTCCGCCGGCTCAATGAGCCGCTCGTTGGGGTGAAGGAAATCGCGGAGGAAGCGGCGGGAAACTAGAGGCCCGCTCCCCGCCCCGGCAATCAAAACGAGGGGTGAGGGGTGAGGGGTGAAGGGGTGAGCACAGAGGGGTTTGCCCGGAGCAGCGGGGTGCGCTTTGAATGGCGGGTTGATTCATTCCGCGCCCCGAACCTCCCGATATCCCCCAATCAGGGCCAGAGGCCCGGGCGTATCCTTGCCAGCTCGCTCTGAAACGGCTCTCAGATCTCACCCTCACCCCTGTCTTCTTGACCCGCCCCGTTCCGCAGCCCCATCGTCCCCGCTCGCAACCTCTAACACACACTCCCCGGTGGGGGTTTCCTCCCTGATGCGCTTTCTGTTCCCCTTTTTCCTCTCCGCTCTCACACTTCTGGCCGCCGACGATTACCCACTCGGCCCGGATTCCCAACCCCGGGAGGGCGTTCCCAAAGGCGCCGTCACCCAGATGCCGCCCTGGACGGACTCGAAGATCTATCCCGGCACCCAGCGCGATTGGTGGATTTATGTGCCCCAACAATACGTCCCCAGCGAACCCGCCGCGGTCATGGTGTTCTGCGACGGGGCGGGTTTTGTGAAGGCCGACGGCGGGTCCCGGGTCCCGGTCGTGCTGGACAACCTCATCGCCGGCAAAGAGATCCCGCCGACCATCGGCATTTTCATCAGCCCGGGCGCATTCCCCACCCCCGGGGGCAAACCCCGCAGCAACCGCAGCTTCGAATACGACAGCCTCGGCGACACCTACGCCCGGTTTCTGTTGGAGGAAATCATCCCCGAGGTTCGCAAAAGCTATCGACTGAGCACGGACCCAAAGGACTGGACCCTGTGCGGGATCAGCTCCGGGGGAATCTGCGCGTTCACCGCCGCCTGGGAGCGCCCGGATCAGTTTGGCAAGGTCGTCTCCTGGGTGGGCAGCTTCACCAACATCCGCGGCGGGCATGTCTACCCGTCCCTGATCCGGCAAACCCAAGCCAAACCCCTCCGCGTTTTCCTGCAGGACGGCAAAAACGACCTCGATAATCTCCACGGCAACTGGCCCCTGGCCAATCAGGAGATGGCCGCCGCGCTCCAGTTCGCCGGATACGATTTCCGTTTCGAGTTCGGCGACGGCGGCCACAACGGCAAACACGGCGCAGCGTTACTCCCCGACACCCTGCGCTGGCTCTGGCGCGATTGGGCAAAAAAATAATCCCCCGCTTATTCTCCCCATGTTTTCACCCCTGCTCCGACCGGCCGCGGCTCTGCTGCTGGCATCCGCGATCCTCAGCCCGTTGCCCGCGCCGCTGCTTGCGCAAGACGCGCCGCATCCGAAGGCGCTCGAACAAGCCGGCGTGCCCAAGGGCACACTCACACAAATGCCGCCCTGGGAATCCACGGTGTTTGCCGGGACCACCCGGGACTGGTGGGTGTATGTGCCGGCCCAATACCGCCCGGACAAACCCGCCGCGCTCATGGTGTTCCAGGACGGGCACGACTACATCAAACCCCAGGGCAACTGGCGGGCTCCCGTCGTTTTCGACAACCTCATCGCCGCCGGCCTGATGCCGGTCACCCTCGCCGTTTTCATCAACCCGGGCCACGCCAAGGATCTGCCTCCGGCCAAGAGCCCCTGGCAGAGCAGTAACCGCAGTTTCGAATACGACAGCCTGGGGGATCGCTACGCGCAGTTCCTCCTCAACGAAATCCTGCCCGAGCTGGAGAAAACCTACCGGCTCTCCAACGACCCCAAAGACCGCGCCCTTTGCGGGGCGAGCTCCGGCGGGGCGTGCGCGTTCACGGCCGCGTGGGAACGGCCTGAGAGCTTTGGCAAAGTGCTCTCCACCATCGGCAGCTTCACCAACCTGCGGGGCGCCCACCATTACCCGGCGTGGATCCGCAAAACCGAACGCAAACCGATCCGGGTTTATCTGGAGGACTCCAGCGGGGACGTGGACAACGCGTACGGCAACTGGCCCCTGGCCAACCAGCAGATGGCCGCCGCCCTGCGGTACATGGGTTACGACGCGCGTTTGGACTTCGCCGAGGGCTACGGCCACAACTCAAAACACGGCGGCCCGCTCTTTCCGGAGGCTCTCCAATGGCTCTGGCGCACGGAGGATTTCAAGCCCGCCCAGGAAACTCCCGACCCCAAAAAACCGCTCGGAGGCGACATGCCCCTGCAACGGCTGCTGATCGAAGGCGAGCCCTGGCGACTCGTCGCCGACAACCTCGTTTTCACCGACGGTCCGTGTTCGGACGCGGCGGGGAATTTCTATTTCTCCGACCTGAAAGCCCCGGCGATCTTCAAGGTCAGCCCGGAGGGCGCGGTCAGCAAGATCAGGGAGCTGGGCGCAAGCGGGCTCAAATTCGGGCCCGACCAGCGGCTCTACGCCTGCCAACCCGCGGAAAAACGCGTCGTGGCCATCCCCCTCGACAACGGCCCCGTGGAGGTGCTCGCCAGCGACGTTCAACCCAACGACCTCGCCGTCTCGCACCGGGGCCATGTCTATTTCACCGAGACCGGCAAAAAACAGGTGAGCTGGATCGACGCCACCACCCGGCAACTCCGCGCGGCGGACGTCGGCATCACCGGGCCGAACGGCATCACTCTTTCGCCGGATCAAACCACCCTGGCCGTGTCGGATTACAAAGGCCAACACGTCTGGGTTTTCCGCGTGGAACCCGACGGCAGCCTCAGCGCCAAAGCCCCGTACATGACCCTGCGCACCGAGCTGGACAACAGCGATCCGCGCCCCGCCCAACGCGACCCCGTGTTTAAGACCGCTTCCGGCGGGGACGGCATGACGTGCGACCTCCAGGGCCGCTACTACGTGGCCAGCAAGGTGGGCATCCAAGTGTTCGATCCCACGGGCCGCCTCTGCGGGGTCGTCTCCCGGCCGCAGCCCCAAAAACCGCTCACCAGCTGCGCGTTGTCCGGTCCGGGCCTGCAATATCTCTACGCGACCCAAGGCGACAAAGTCTTCCGGCGCAAGGTCCAGGCCGACGCCTGCCTGCCCCACCTCGGCCCGGCGCCGGGGTCCGGCCGGTAATTTCCGGTACACGGCCGGGGTTGTGCTCATGGCGGCGCGCGCGCGGCGGCGGTTTTTATGAGGACCGGAGGGATTCACCACAGAGTACCCAAAGAGCGCAGAGAATCCTTGGCCCCTGGCCTCCAATGATTGTTTCCGCATCTTCCCAAGGTGCCTTGCTTACCTACTGAAACAATCGACCCGCCCTGTGGGTTCCCGGCCACCCTGCTCGAAGAAGCCCCTGATGGCGGCGCCGTTTGCGCCCGGCCCGCTGCGGCATTTCGCCGCTGGAGAATCGAGGGTCCTCTCCATCAAGACCCAGAAGTGAGTTTTTTCGCAACTCCAGGGACATTCAGCGGTTATGCCCAGCATGTCCCGACTCTGTCTGTTCCTCCTGGCTTTTGTGTTCTCAGGCTTCGCATCGGCGGCCGAGCGGAAGCCCAATTTCGTTTATGTTTTCACCGACGATCAGCGCTGGGATGCGCTGGGTGTGGTGCAGAGGGAACAGGGGGATAAAGGCCGTTTCCCGTGGCTTAAGACCCCGAATCTCGACCGCCTCGCGGCGGAGGGCATTCGTTTCCGGAATGCCTTTGTGGTGAACTCGCTCTGTGCGCCGTCGCGCGCCTCGCTCTTGACGGGCCAGTACGGGCATGTCAACGGCGTGCGAGACAACCTCACGCCCCATCCGGCGGGCAATATCTCCATCGCCGCGCTGCTCCGCCCCGCGGGCTACGTCTCGGGTTATTTCGGCAAATGGCACCACGGCGCGCAGTCAGGCAAACGCCAGGGCTTCGACACCTCGGCCAGTTTTGTTGGGCAGGGCAACTATTTCGACTGTCCGATCGAGGTCGACGGTGTGGCGACTCCAAGCAAGGGCTTTGTCGATGACGTGACCACGGAATACGCGATGAACTTTATCCAGGCCAACAAGGACACCCCCTTCCTGATGATCCTGGGATTGAAAACGTGCCACGCTCCTTTCACCCCGCCTCCGCGCCACGAGAAGGCTTATGAAGGTGTTCAAGCCCGCGTCACGCCCAATTACGGCATCCCCGCTGTCTACGCCTCGGGCGCCAAGGCTCAAGTCAGAGCCACTGCCGGCAAAGAAGTCCCGACCAATCTCGGCATGTTCCGCGGGATCAACTCAGTTGACGACAATGTGGGCAGGCTCCTCAAGCTGCTCGACGACCTGAATTTGGCCGACAACACGGTCTTCATCTTTTCGAGCGACAACGGCTATTACCTCGGCGAACACAACCTGGGCGACAAACGGACGGCGTACGAGGAGTCCATCCGCATCCCGCTGCTGCTGCGCTGGCCGCGGATGGCGAAGGTTGGCAGGATTGAAGACCGCATGGTCCTCAATGTGGATCCCGCCGCCACATTCCTGGATATCGCCGGCCAACCCGTGCCCGCTGCGATGCATGGGCGCAGTTGGAAGCCGCTCATCGAAGGCGCCAATGCTCCCTCATGGCGCGATAGCTTCTTCTATTGTTACTTCCACGAACGCGGGATGAAAGCCCCGCTCACCACCGCAGTCCGCACGACTGAAGCCAAACTCATCAAATACCCCGGCCACGACGAATGGACTGAAGTCTTCGATCTCAAGGCGGATCCCTACGAGATAAAGAACCTAGCCTCCGATCCCGCACACGCCGAGCTCCGCACGAAACTCGAAGCGGAATACGAGAAGCAGGCCAAGGCCATCCACTTCAAGATCCCCGAGGATGCCGATGATTCCGCTGCCGCCGATGAAGGGCAGGGAAAAGGGAAGCCCCAGAAGATCGGCCGAGGGGGGGATTAGTCGGCACGAGCCTTCCCGGGGCGTCCCCCCGGGCTGGGATAGGCTGGGCCCTTGGCCCACAGACATATCGAAAAGAGGCCTTAACGAAGTGCCATTCAAGCCTGTCCCCTGGCTCCCCCGGCTCCCCCGGCTCCCCCGGCTCCCCCGGCTCCCAGCGCGCGAGCGTTCCAAAGGAAACCCGCCTCCCCGCAGATGGGCAGGGCCAGCTTAAGGGGCGGTAAACCGGTAGCCGAACTCGCGGACGGTGGTCAGCCACTGCGGCTGAACCGGCTGCGGCTCGATTTTCTGCCGGAGCGCGTTCACGAACCGGTCGATGGTCCTGGGGGTCACGGCGCAGTCGTAGCCCCAGACCGCGTTCATGATCTGTTCCCGGCTCAGGGCGCGTCCGGCGTTGCGCGCCAGGAACTCGAGCAGCTCAAATTCCTTGGGCGAAAGCGCCACCGGCGTCCCGTCCCGGGTCAGGACGCGCGCCGCCACGTCCAGCCGGCACTGCCCGAAGGCGTACACGGCGGTTTCCACTTTGCGCCGACGCCGGAGCAAGACCTCGGCCCGGGCCAGCACCTCCCGGAGGCTAAACGGCTTGGTGACATAATCGTCGGCCCCGAGTTTGAGCCCCAGCACGACATCCGATTCCTCGGATTTGGCGGTGAGCATCAGAATGGGCGTCTCGGATTTTTGATCCCGCAGACACCGGCAGATTTCGTATCCGTTGACCTTGGGCAGCATCAGGTCGAGCACGATCAAATCGGGTGCGCCCTCCTGGGCGATTTTCAGGCCGAGTTCCCCGTCGGTTGCGGCGAGCACGTGGTATCCCTCAAATTCGAAGTTGTCCCTGAGCCCGCGCAGGAGGGTGGGGTCGTCTTCGATGAGGAGAACGGTGTGGTTCATGGGGGTGGAAGCGGTTGCGAAACGGTTTTCCTTGGATGTCCAGGTCCGGGTTTAAGCCATCGGGATGGTGAAATGAAACGTGCTGCCTTGGCCGGGTTGACTCTCCACCCAGATCCGCCCCCGGTGGGCCCGGATGATCCGGGCCACGATGGCCAAGCCCAGCCCGGCGCCGCCCCGGCTCCGGGAAAGCTTTTGGTCCACCTGATAAAACGGCTCGAAAATGCGGCTCTGTTCCCCGGAGGGAATCCCCCAGCCTGAGTCGCGCACGGAGAACCGGATGAACGCGCCGTCCCGGCGCAGAGCGAGATCGATGTGGCGGGGGGAATCGCTGTATTTGAGGGCGTTTTCCAGCAGGTTGCGCAACGCAGTGGCGAGCGTGTCGCGGTCGGCGGCGATGTCGGGGAGGGGCGTCTCGGGTTGCGCGGAATGGAACCGGCACTCGGGTTCCCGCAACCGGTGCCCGAGAGTTTGCAAGGCCTGCTCGACCACGGCTCCCGGCGCGGTGGGCGGCAGCCGGAGGCCTTCCCTGGCCTCCATCCGCGAGTAGGTCAGGAAATGTTCCGCCAAGCGGCTGAGCCGCTCGTTTTCCAGGGCGATTAACTCCAGATACTCGGCCTTCTGCGTTTCCGTCCGGCAACGGCCTTCACGCAGGGTTTCAAGGAGCATCCGGATCGAGGCCAGCGGCGTGCGCAGCTCATGGGCCACCGTGGCCACGGCGGTGTTGCGTAACTCGCGCAACGCAATCTGACGGCTCACGGTGATCCCCGCCGTCACCGCGATTCCCGCCGTGACGGAGATACACAGCCCGAGGATCCAAACCGGGGTGGGATCGGCGCCCGCCAAAGCCGTCCCCGGGTTTCTGAGAAAAACCTCCACACGCCAGGGGAGCCCGGCTTTTTCGAGGAAATGCTGGGTCAGAGGTTCTCCGGGCGTGGGTTCACTTGAGCCGAGGGCGGTACCCTGCGGGTTGACCAAGCGGACAACCAAGTCTTGTCCGAAGAGATCCTCGAAGAAGAGTTGAGCGGCTTTGGGGGCTTCCTGAGGGGGGTGTTGGGAAAGATGCCTTTTGAGGGAGTTGTCGGCGCTGCGCAGCATTTGTTGGTAACCCGCCGCGAGCCGTTCGAGCGTCGCCTCGCGCTGGTGGGTGTTGGATTCCCGCCAGACCTGCCAGAGCAGAGTGACGGGAATCCAGGGGAGCAGAACCAGAAGGGCCACAAGCCCGCGGAGTTGTCTTTGGCTGAACTGGTAGGTGCTCACTCGGGAAGCTTTTCCTGAGGCAACCCGCATGCCAAGGCCAACCCCAAATGCCAACGTGCTCCTAGTTCGTAGGCTCCCGCAGGCGGACGTTCGCGCCCATGTATTTGTCCACGGCGAGCGCGTTGGAGGTCGGGTCTTCCCGCCGGGGCAGGAACCGCTTTTCGCCGGTGCCCTGCAAAGGCGTCACGGCGACGCCGCCGTCCACCCGCACCACAATCGCGCTTTGGCCGGTCCAGATGCCCCCCAGTTCCGAGTCGCGCGTGTTATACATGCCAGCCCCGTCGGTGTGATCCACCACGAGCGGCCACGTCGATTTGGAGGTGTTGGTTAAGCCCTCCACATACGCCCAGTGGTTTTCGCCGGATTGGAGAATCTCGTTCGCTTTCTCGCACCGATCGTCGGCGCGCGGACCGGCCACGGAGCGGCCGAGGACAAACACCTGCTCGGTGTCCAGGTAGTTCGGGAAAAGACTGCGGAACGCGTCGTTGGAGCTCTGGATCGGCTCCCCGAAACTGTTTTTGCCCCGGGGAAACACGCCGTCGTTGTCGTTGGCATACATCAGCAGGGCCTTGCCCACTTGGGACACGCGCTGCGTGGCTTCCGCCTGGCGCCCTTTCAACATCGCCGCGCGAATCGCCGGGAAACTTAATCCGGCCAGCACGGCCACAATGGTGAGGACGACCAGGATCTCAATCAGGGTGAATGCGGAGGGGGAAATGCGGTTTTTCATGGGGGGTTTTGGTTGCCGGGCCGGACACCGACCCTGCTTCACTCCAACAGGCATTTGTTATGGCCGTGTTATCGCCCGATCCGGGTTTCGACAAAAATCCGCCCGCCCGCCCCGTCCCGCCGGGTCTGCCCTGCGAGGGATCGCCTCCCGGCTTTCACAAAACGCCATCGCGCCCAAAAAAATCGCTAGGAATTTGCTGATTCGGCCGGCGCCCCGGGACCCTTAGGAGAGCGGACGGGGGCCCGGGGGGTGAGGGGTTCTGGTTGTTTTTCGCGCTGTTTCATTTCGGGCGGACAGCGTTGTTGTTCCGCACCTCCTCGCCGATGGGAGCGTTGAACGCAAACGTCGCGACTGCGGTGGTCAAACAACTCTCGAACCTCAAAATCGATGTGCTTCTGGAGAATCGCGATGCGCTTTCGCGGAAGGCGCGTGAAGAAGTCTCTCCAACATTCACTCCGAGGCCGACAAACAGGCGATGCAACGCCTTGGTCAGGCGCAGGCCGTGCGTCCCGAAGTGGTGGGCCGTGCGCTAGCCGAGATTCAACGGGAACCGGAAGTCGCGCAGGCGTTGCTCCGGTTGCCGGACATTACGGCGACGTTGAAGAGTCCCGGGAAGATTGTCCTCACGGAAGCGGACACCGGGTTGATCCTCAACTCGTCGGGTTTCCGTCCTGGAAGACTGCGGCCCTCCTGTCCGTCAGGGAAAAGCCCCCGGGGGGGCGCGCCTTTTTTATTGGACCTGAACTCCTGAATTAAAAAAGAGCATCATTCCGCGGGAGGTTTTCGAGATCGAGGAGCGTCAAAAAGTCGATCGTTCGAAACTCACGATCAAGAGCGGGCGGACCGCAGATCTTGGCCCCCAACGAAAGATAGGCGCGGAGCAATTTGGGTGGCCTCGGGGGGGGGGCTGAGGAGATGGCATTTTCGTCTGCCGCACACTCCCAGCCCGGGAGAGGGATAGTACGGAGCTCAATGGGAGACGCGTGTTCCTCGGAAAGTTTTTGATAAAGCGATATGCCTTCGGCTGGATTCTGAGACGTGAGGGAACTGCACCCCAGTAGATATCGGCAGGAATGGGTGCGTGCGTAGGCAGCTATTCCACGCCACAGCATCGAGAGCACATGGACGTTACGATGGTCTTGATGAACACATGCACGGCCGAGTTCAAGAATTTGGCTTCGGATAGGCTCGAACCGAGTCAGGTCAAATTCCTGGGCGCTATAAAATCCGATGTGAGCTGCCGCGCGGGTCCCTGTTTGCATGCGGTAGGTGCCGACGACTTCACCCTGGTATTCGACGACGAGATGATCGCATACAGAGTCGTAGTCGTCCTCGTCACGGAAAGTGAGAAAGGAGGATTCGAAGCCCTCTTCCAGCTCGAGATTAAAAACGAAAAAGCGAAGCGTTTGGGCTGCTTTCACGTCCTCAGGCGAGGAGGCAAGACGCACGGAATACTCGGGAACATCCGTTCCCAGAGAAAGCACGCGGCGTCCCAGATCGGCCTGACGAGCGGGCGTTTTCGTTTGAATCGCGGGTTTCGACATGGTTCACCGAGGTTCTAAAGCGCGATGTCGAAGCGTTGATGGCGCGACGCCGAAGTCTTTGTGGATCGGCACACCATGCATGCGACAAAGACCGCCGATCAGGGCAAAGTGATGAACCGTGTGGCTGATAAGGAACTGGAGTTCGCGCCCTAAAGAGGACGGAGTCCAATCGCCGAGGGATGAGGCGGCGCCGTGGTCCATTAGCACGAGGACTCCCTCCCCGCGTTCGGCGGAATCTAATTTGGTGAGTTGGGTGCGAAGCTCCGTCACTCGGGTTTGGGCGGCGGCCGGTAGCGTTTCGACCTGGGGATCGCGTGCCCGGTGATCATAGTTCACCCGACCTTCCGGCAGACCGGCGATGAGGCTCTGGTAATGCTCCAAGCAGTGGCGCACATGACCTCCTATGGCGGAGTTGAGAAACACGGGTGAAGTTTTCACGTAGGTTTCCGCATCCAAAAGCGTGAGCAACTCCGAGATCTGGTTGAGCAGTTGAAGATTGGCGTGAAGAAGTTCGGTCATGGCAGGAGTGCTCAAGCAGGCGACGAGGCAGAAAGTATGGCGTCGGCTTCAAACCAGGGGTGGTTGCGGTGCTGGTTCAGCGCCGCCCATATTTCGCGGATCGTAGGCGCCGTGTGGCCGGCGTCCCGCAATGCGGCCCCTGCTGAAAAGGCGGCGCTCCAGGCGGCGCAGGCATCAATCCAGGCGCGAATGAGGGGATAGGCTGGGTCGTAAATGTGCACCGGCTCCGCGGTCATGCCGTTGAGTTCCAGTATCTGAAGGTTGCGACCGTTCCTGAGGTCTTCAATCGACGGCACACGCAGATCGTAGCGTCCGTAATGAAAGCCGCTAAAGGGAGCCGTGATGTTGTCCACCGTGTTTTGGAGCGCATCGGTCAGAAGACTCCGCGCATCGGTGAAGATAGCCCCCCGGGAATGGGTCCCGATTTCCGCCAACTTCACTTCCTCTCCATTGCCTGGAATACGCGGGTATTCACGCGCGAATTTCTTCTCGAAGTATCCGGCCATAGCGACGGCGCGCGGATGTGAAAGGACGAGCTCTTCCAGCGTATGGACTCCGTCACCTTGCAGGTTGAACGGATGTTTTTGCGCCAATGAAATGATTTCGCCCCGAGCTGCGCCGGGTTTACGCGAGTAGAAAACACCGAACTCAAGCCCCCCAATGTAGCGCTGGGCAATGACGAGCCCTGTGCATTCCGTCAGATACTGAAGCGCCGCGGTTTCATTCCGAATGATGGCCACACCTTGCCCCCGCTCGCCCACATCCGGCTTCAAAACAATCGGGTAACCCAGAGCATGTTCCCGCATGAATTCACGCAGAGCTGTGAGGCGTTCTTCTGGCTGTCCAGGGGCTAACGAGGCCCATGCGGCGATGGCTGAAGCGTAGGGATTATCCTTTGCGAGAGCACTGAGGATATTGCTCTTGGACTCCATAGCGAGGCCACTAAGGCGAATCCCAGGATTACAGAGCATCACAACAGTCAGGGAGCGGTGGCGCAGGCTCAGCAGGAAGATCCACAGGATTACGGGCGGATAAAAAGCCCAGCTTGGCCAGAATTCCCACCGCGTAAGCCGTGTCCATCGAGAGACCAACAAGCGCCTGCCTCGCCAGGTAAAGAGCATCGGAATTCCTTTTGCGGCGAACGCTAAAATCAGCCATGCCGCCGGCAGCACAAGCCACAACCGCCAATCATGCAGCCACGGCAAAACGCTCATGCCTAGCGACAGTGACAGAAAACAGAGCAACGGCGTCCATGCCGCAACGGCGAGTGCCATGATGAGCATAAACTTCCGGAACGGATAACGCAGCGCTCCCGCTGCGAGATAACCGGGTAACCGCGAGCCGGGCAGGAAACGGGAGGCCACGAGGAAGCGTGTGCCTTTCTCCGTGATCAGTTTTTCGCCCGAAGCCAGCGTTTCGGCGGTGATCCAACGGGAGAGCCAGTCGCCGCGGAGGAGTCCATCTCGAACCCCACGGCCAATCGCATAGAGGAGCAGATCGCCGCTCCAAATCCCAACGCCACAAGCCAAAATCCCAAGCCCGAGAGGCAACTGCTCAGTCGCTGAAAGGAGTCCCGCCGATACGCAGGCCAAATCTTCGCTAATCAACGTGGCCGCCATCAGGATCAGCATGACCTGAATGAAGGACAGGCCCATGAGAGAGGCTGGCGCCAGTGTGGAGGTGAGGGATTCCACAGGGTGTCACCGTTTTAGAAACGCCTGATGTTCCAAAGGGCCAGCCGTGAGCCCAGGCATCTCCTCGATGTAACGCCAGGAGACGGTGTCACGATTCACGGTAACGCGGCTGATACTCCAGGTTTGAGCATCGGGCCTGTTCATTCGGACCGTGTAGGCGGTGGGTGAATCCTCCCGCCTGTGCCAATCCCAAAGCGTTTCAGGATTCTGATCGGGCAACGTTTGAAAATAGCGTCGCCGAGACTCGATGACGGTATCTGGGAGAAATGAGGACGAGCAGAGCGGCATCTCCGGCGTGAGTGATGCGAGCCGTTCGCCGTTCCAGCGAACCACCTGCGGCCCGGCACTGGAAGTGGTGGGATCGAACGCGGCGAGTGTGAATGCGCCGTATCCTGTGAGCGAAATGTTGCGCAGGTGCTCCATCGCAGAAGACGCGCTGCTCTGATTCGCAAGATGCTGGCTGAGAAGATTGCCACGGCTTAGGGCGGGATTCGCCTTTTTCGAAACGGTGCCCCAGTGGTTCAGCAGCGCGAGTGTCACGCCATGTTCATTGGCAAGCAACCAAGTGCCGCCCGCGTCGGAGTCTTTCGGCGAAAGATAACGCACACCCTTGTGTTCGCCCGTGAAAGGCGGGAGTGCACGCCCGCGAGTCTTCTTTTCGTCCCGATTGAAGAACACCTCGTAGCCGTCTTTCCGGTGATGCCAACTCAGGGAGCACATGGGTCACACGCCGAACTTGGCTGACTTAAGATGGCAGGATCCGTTGGCGTAAGGCGTTTCCTTGGGCCAGTAGTTGATCTTTGCGGATCCAAACGATCAACGCAGAGGCGATCCAGACCACGACACAAAGAATAAAGAGTTCGCCACCGTCATCGAGCACTACAATGCCGAGTTTAGTCGTGAGATGAGCGAGGAGCGCTCCACTCATCACGCCCAGGCCGAGAAGTCCGCCCGCCCCAGCCATGGCAGGCCAGAGCAGCAGCACCACGGCCACGAGTTCACAAACACCAGCTAGCCAACGCCCATACGGCTCTGCTCCGAGCGTTGTGAAGATGTGGACGGATTCCGGGGCCCCGCTGAATTTGAAAAACAGCGTCTGTCCCAGAATGGCGGCGGCTACGATTTGCAGCACCCAGCCCAGGCGATTTTGAATTGCTGGAGACATATCAAGCGGGGAGCGATGGGTTACTCGCCTGAGATTTTCTTCCAGTTTGTGTCCGCTTTCTTTTCTTGAGTGCTTTCATCCTTGAGCCAGACCTTTTTGGCATCGCCATACCATGCGTTAAAAAACAGGAAGAGCCGACCATTGGTGACTTTGAAGTTCGTGGGGTCGATCTCGACCTTCTCCCCCTTGGCCATCGCCGTGGCGCACCAACCCCCGTACGTCGGCAGGTATTTGGCCGGCGCAGCCTGAAAAGTCGCGAGGGTTTGCGCAGAGGAGAAATAATAAGTGACTCCATCATGCTGGGTTTTGAAAGAAGCGCTGCCCTGCACGGCTTTGTTCTGCGTGAAGTAAGCCACTGGATCATAGCCCTGTATGGCTAGTTTGTTGGCAGGCAGATTATAGTCGGCTGTCGCGCCGTGGAGACTCATCGTGGCCGCCAGCCCCAGAGCAAAAATAGCGGTCAGGCAAGAGCGCACGGAGCGGAATAGATGCTGAATCATAGGGATGGTTTTATGGAGCGTCTCAAGACGAGGATTCCGATCTGAAGATCCAACGAACGAATTGATTCTTCGAAAAAAATAGCAAAAGGAAAACTTTATCAAGCGCCATGCAATGCACCGGAATGTTTTGGTCCACCTCACCCCCCTTTTGAGCCGGTTTCCGAAAGAGGGCGCGCTTCTTAGGCAGTAACGTTTGTCGGCTGCTTTTGATTGCGAGGAATTTGCTTTTTCAGCCGCTGCACCGGGAACCGTAGGAGAGCAGCCCGGGGCCCGGGGAGTGAGTGAGGGGGGCTGGCGATCTCTTCGCAACAACCCGGCCGCGCCGTCCAGGTGCGCCACATATTCCGGTCACAGGATGGAATCGCGCACAGCGGTGGCGAGCGACAGCGGGGACGGCGCGGGTAGGGGGAGTCGTAGGGAGGACCCTGGATGTCGTTCCCTCTCGAAAAATCGGCCGGGCTTCTGTTGGCCCCGCCGTCTGGCGCTGGTGGTTTGCCGGGCGGTGGGGACGGGATACGCAACCGGTGGCTGCGGTGGCGTGAACGCGTGCTTCTGAGGTCTCAGTGGGGCTGCGAGGTCACTGCCGGGAATCGCTCGAATGTCACAGAAACTGCGGAAGAAAAATGAGCAGTGCCCGGAACATGTCTGCAGTGCTCATCATGGAAAGCGGCCATGGTGAGAGAGCGAATTTTTGAGGCGCCGGAGCAGAAGCGGGCCAGGCCGCTGCTCGTCCAAGACTCCGCAGAAACTCGATGCGACAGCGGCCGACCGCCTCCCGGCTTTCCCAACACGCCCTCGCCCCCTAAAAAACCGGACGGGCGTATGAACACTTCACTTTTTCTCTCGGGAACCGCCCTTTCCCGCCGCTGGCGGGACCGGGCTTCTTTCGTCGTGTTTCAAACCGCCTTCGGCGACGGACTCGATTTCATCGGCACGTGGGCGGCATGGCGGTCGGATCCCGCCGCCCTCGGGCGCCTCCATTTTTTCGCTCTTGAGGAACATCCGCTCTCACCGGACGCGCTGGCCCGGCACCCCGCGCGGGAGCCGGGCTTGGAAGAACTCGCCGGGTTGCTCCGGGCGCAATGGCCCCTGCGCGTGCCCGGGTTTCACCGGCTGGAGTTCGACAACGCCCGCGTCGTGCTCACCCTCGGCTTCGGCTCCCCCCAAACCCTCGCCCCGCAGATCCAAGCCGAGGTCGACGCTTTTTTTGTCGCGCCGCCCATTCCCTGCGCAGGCCCGGCCACCGCCTTTCCCCTCCGTATCCTGGCGCGTTTGGCCGCGCCCGAAGCGACTCTCGCGGCTTCCGGGCTTTCCGAGACACAACGCGAGGAACTCCTCGGCTCGGGATTCATCGCGGCGCCCGGCGCGGCCTCCGGGTTCTGGAACGGCCAACTGCCGCCCGGGCACCAACGCCGTCGGCGTGCGCGGCCCTCGGCCCGATCGGCCGTGGTCGTCGGGGCGGGGCTCGCCGGGACCGCCATCGCCTGGCGTCTCGCCCAACGCGGCTGGGAAACCACCCTGGTCGAGAGGCATCCTCATCCGGCTCAGGAGGCTTCCGGCAACCACGCCGCCGTGCTCAGCCCCATGGTTTCCCGGGACGACAGCCTCAGCGCCCGGCTTTCCCGGGCCTGTTTCCTCCATCTCCTCCGCGAGATCCACGGGCTCAGCCGGCTGGGGTTTCCCGTGCAATGGTCGGATTGCGGCGTGCTCCAGCTCGCGAAAAAACCGGGGGAAGAACGCGCCATGGAAGAAATCGCCCGCGGGTTCCCGGAGGAATACCTGCGGTTTCTTGACCCCGCCACGGTGAGCGCCCGCGTCGGGCGCCCGATTTCCGCGGGCGGCTATTTCTTCCCGATGGGCGGCTGCGTGAACCCGGTCTCACTCTGTGAAGCCCGGTTGCGGGCCGCCGGCGCGGGGATCCGCCGTTGTTTTAGTCGGCAAGCCCTTCAGATCCGCCCAACCCCCGACGGTTGGCTTGTTTTTGGCGAAAACTCCGAGCCCCTGGCTCAGGCGCCCGTGCTCGTGCTGGCCAACGCCCATGACGCTCTGAGTTTCCCTCCGATCCAGGGGCTTCGACTGAAAAAAGTGCGCGGCCAGGTCACCCATCTGCCGGCCGAAAGCCTGCCTCCCGTCCCCCACGTCATCTGCCGGGACGGCTACCTCACCCCCGCCCTCGACGGATTCTGCTGCCTCGGCGCCACGTTCGATTTCGACACCGATTCCCGCGCCCTGGAACCCGAGGGACACCGCGCAAACCTCGCCCGGCTGCCCGAGCTGATCGGCTGGGAATTGCCGGAGGCGGATCCCGCGGGGTTCACAGGCCGGGTCGGGTTCCGCACCCTCACCCCGGATCGGCTTCCGGTGGTGGGGGCGGTTCCTGATTTCACGCAGGCGGCTTCGGGCGACCTGCGGAAAATCGCGCGGCTTCCGGGGCTGTACGCGGAGTTGGGCCTGGGGTCCCGGGGGTTGGTGTGGTCCAGCCTGATGGCGGAGCTTTTGGCCTGCCAAATCACCGGGGAACCCCTCCCGCTGGAGCGTGTCCTCGCGGAGGCGACCGATCCGGCCCGGTTCTGGGTGCGGGCCCGGCGTGAAAATGCGGGCCGGAGCGCCGGGGCTTCGAAGGGAGCACCAATTGAGGCGCGCATGAAAAGATTGTCCAAGTAAGTTCAGTTTTGCAGGTGGGCTTGCTCCGCTTTTTTGGACAGAGAGGGCGGGGTGTTTTTGGTTTAGTTATTGAGGGTCTCGAAAGCAACTGGGGAGACGCCGCCGATGGAGCTATGGCGTCGGTGCGGGTTGTAAAAGCACTCGATGAAATCAAACGCGGCTAACCTCGCCTCTGCACGGGTCTTGAAGTGTTTGCGGGCTGCGGACTCGAGCGTGCTCCAAAACGACTCGATCATGGCGTTGTCATAGCAGTTGGCTTTGCGGCTCATGCTTTGGGTAAGCCCCGCGTTCACGAGCGCTTGCCGGTATTCGCGCGACGCATACTGGACGCCGCGATCCGAGTGATGGATGAGCCCCGCCGGCGGGCGGCGGTTTTGGAGAGCCCTCCTCAACGCCTCCAGGCAAAGCCCGGTGGCCAAGGTGGAGCTGCAAGCCCAACCGACAATCCGGCGGCTGTAGGCATCCATCATTGCGGACATAGAGAGCCAGCCTTCGTCGGTTGGAACGTAGGTGATGTCGGTGCGCCAAACTTCGTCAATGGCTTGGGCTGGGGCGCGGTCCTGGAGCAGATTTGGGGCGATGGGATAATCGTGATTGCTGTGGGTGGTGCGGGGGTTGCGACGCTTGCGGCAGCGCCCAAAGATCCTCTGCTGGCGCATGATCCGGGCGATCCTCCGGCGGCCGATCCCAATGCCGTCGGCTTGAAGTTGGATCCTGATGCGCGGGCTGCCGTAGGTGTGTCGGCTGCGAGTGTGAACCGTGCGGATCTGCTCGGTGAGCCGCTCGTCCTCTTGGATGCGGCGACTGGGCCTTTGGTTGCTCCACGCGTAGAAGCGGCTGCGGGAAACCCCTAAGGAAACGCTGATTAAATGCCATTTTCGACCGTTTTTGGGATTCTTCTTTCTGTGGAAATGTCTCGGCGACGATTAAATCAGCGTTTCCCTGAAACAGTGCAGAGTTGGGCGATGGGATAGTCGGCCTTCATCCCTTCGATGCGATGGAAGCGCGCGAGCCTAGTTCGGAGAGGATTCCGAGCGTTTTTTAAAATCTCCTCTCGTTGGCGGAGGCGCGCGACCTCGGCCTTGAGCGAGCGGTTTTCCTCTTGGAGGGACCCAAGGTCCGTGGGGGCGGGTGTTGTGGAGCTCACCGAGGCACCGAACTTGCGTTTCCACTCGTAGAGCATGCGGGCCTTGACCTCGAGTTCCTTGGCCAGATGGCGCACGGGGCGTCCTGTTTCCATGAGCGCTACCGCTTGGCGTTTGAACTCGTCATCGAAGGACCTCCGCGTTTCTGGAGTGCCGTGGGTTTGCTGGGGCTGCTTCATTTTGGTCTGTACCTTTCAGACCCCTTCCCGTCTGTCCATTAAACCGGGAAAAGCTCATGCGGTGGCCCACTGCGGGGATTCGAATGGAAGGCGACTTCTGCTGGAGCCTGACGGTGACGGATGTGCACACCCAGTGGACGGAGACGAGGGCGGTTTGGAGCAAGGGCCAACACGCTGTGCGGCAGAGGTTGCGGAGATCGAGACGGCGCTGGCTTTTCCCATTCTCGGGCTCGACAGGGACAACGGGGGCGAGTTCCTCAACTGGCATCTGGCGGACTATTTCCTCAAACGCCCCAAGACCGTGGCGTTCACACGTTCACGCCCCTACCATAAGAACGACAACGCCCGGGTCGAGCGGAAGAACTGGACACATGTGAGGCAACTGGTGGGCTACGGACGCTCGGGGGAAGCCGCCCAGGCGGAGCTCTTGAACGAGCTCTATGCGCGGGAGTGGAGTCATTTCCGGAACTTCGTCTGCCCGGCAATGAAGCACATCCGAACGGAGGTGGAGGGAAGCCGCAAGAAGCGTGTGTATGACAAGCCGGCGACGCCGTTTGAGAGGCTCAAGGCATCGGGGCAAGCGGATCCGAAGAAGATCGAATGTCTTGAGCGGATGAAGGCGGCTCTCAACCCCTTTAAGCTCAAGAGAGCCATTGATCGTAAGCTGAGGCGAGTGCTTCAACTCCGGCGCGCCCCCGGGCGTGCGGCGGCGTAGCGCAGGAAATCGCGCAGCTTTAAAAGGGCCCTTTTCCAGTCGCACTACGGGCCCCTTCCTGAGGGCCGTTTTGAAGCAAAATCCCACGCCATTCCGGGTGGGCTATTGGGGCGCGTTCAAAGCCCCTGTTATTTTTCTCACCGGTGTCTTTTTTGGTTGAGTCAACACGCTCGGCCAACCGGGCGGTGTGGAACAAGGGTGCGGCGGGAGTGGTGCCGGCGACGTGCGAGGTGGAGGGAGCGCTGCCGTTTGAGCTGCTGGGTTTTGACACCGACAACGGGTCTGAGGTCCTGAACTGGCACCTGCTGCGCTCCTTTCAAGACCGCCCCAAGGCGTTGGGGTTCACCCGTTCGCGGCCTTACAAGAAAGAAGACAACGGCCACGCGGACCAGAAGAACTGGACGCACGGGAGGCAGTTGCTCGGATACGATCGGCTCGGGGAGCCGGAGCTTGTGGAGCCAATCAACGCGCTCTACCGGGACTGCTGGGCGCCGCTGCACAACGACTCATTTCTGCACCCGCCGCCGCGAGGCTTCCTCCGCGTTCTGCTTCAGTGGGTAAGCCCGCCCTGCCCGCCGTAACGTTCGGCACCGACAGGGCAGGCTCCCGTAGTGAATTACAACGCTGGATAAGACTCACCGCCGCAGCAACGTTTAGATGCCGGTGGCGGCGCGGAGATAGTCGCGCGCCATCTTAGCGTAGACAAGCGGCGTGGCCTTTGCCGGATCCTGTTCAGCCTCCACCATCAGCCAGCCCTCGTAATCGTGTTCGGCGAGCACATTGAAAATCGGGCCGAAATCGATGCAGCCTTCCGGGTCGCCCGGCACGGTGAAAATCCCGGCCTGAATCGCCTCCTTGAAGGAGAGGTTCTGAGCGATCGCCTGTTCCATGATCGGACGCCGAATGTTCTTAAGATGCACATGCTTGATTCGCGATGCATAGCCTTCAGCCAAGCTCAAAGCGTCATCCCCCGAGAACGTGATGTGACCGGTATCGAGCAATAGATACACCAGATTCGGGTCGGTGGCCGCCATCAGACGGTCGACTTGCTCACGAGTCTGAACGCCGCTGCCCATGTGATGATGGTAGCACAGACGCAAGCCCTCGGACTTCGCAATTTCGCCGAGGTAATTGAGGCCATTGGCAACCGCCTCCCATTGCTTCTCACTGAAAATCGGTCGGTTGGGTAGCAACGCGACCGGACGTTGATGAACCGAGCCCCCAAGTTCGGCTACGACAATGTCCTTGCCGCCCATCGCCTTGATGAACTCAAGCGACTGGCGAAAGTCGGCGACGGTTTTATCGTACATCGCGTTCTGAGTAAAAAACGTGCTGGTCCACGGCTCAGAAACGCGCAGATCACGCATCCCAAGTTCCTGCTTCAAAACCTCGACATCGGAGGGAAACTTATGACCAACGCTACAGCCTTGATAACCGGCAAGGGCCATCTCGCTTACGCATTGACCGAAGGTGATGCCGATATCGATATCCAGGAAATCATCATTCCACCAGGAAGTCGGAGTGATTCCAATCGATACCTTATCCGCATTCATTTTCTTCATTTCGTAGCTCATGGTTAATGTTTTGCTGTGCTTTGGGAGGGTTCGACGGGGAAGGGATCTAATGTGGAAGCGGGCGTCCGAACCGATTGTAAAAAACGTTCACCTGCGGCAGATCGCAAAGAAAGAATCCTGGAGTATAGTAGCTGGTGGTGGCGAAATCCAGCCGCCCATCGCCGTCAAAATCACCGACCGCAATGAGCGAAGCTGAGACAGTCGAAACCCGCCAGCGCTCGACCAAGCCGTGCTCGAGGTCGATGACCTTGTAGTAGAACACACCTTGATGGGGCATTGGCCCGCGCAATCCGACCAGAAATTCATCGTCGCCATCGCCGTCAAAGTCCCCAACAACGATATGATGACCGGTGCTCTGATGTTTCGGGTTGAACTCCCCGAAGGTGTCCAGCACCGTGCGCTTCCACGGCTCGTCGGTGAGGGTTTTGCCCTTCTGTCGGTGGAGCAGGGCGACCATGTTGCCGTGGAACGGGTCAATGGTCGCAATGAAGGCATACGGATCATCGCCAATGCGCCCTGGGACCGCGTTGCTGCATCCCTTGAACCCAATACTTGCGTAGGTTTGGTCACCATCAGCGATGTGATGGGTCTTCCACGCGTCGCTCGCGGCATCGTAATAATACCAGCTCACCCCCTCGGAACTGGATAGAATGAGCGAATCAAGCTGTTGGCCTTCATGTCCAAGGAACTTGTCGCGCAGCACATCGTGAACCAGCACGAAGCTCTGATCGTCGATTGTCCGTCCACTCCATGGCTGGGACGCAAAAACATCCTTCGGGACATCATACAGTGTCAATGTGATCGGTTTCAGCACCCCCTGCCCGAATGGCTGACAACCGACAACCGGAATCGCGAGCAGCTCAAGACTTTCGCTCTGGGTAAAATGCCCGAGCTTAAGCCGGTGCGTTGCAATCAAATCGCCGACGGGGCGGACAGGCCACGGTTTATCGTCCTCGTACGTCCCGGGGTTTTCAAGCCACGAAATCTTACCGTCGTTGGGTCCGCAATTAAACACGCAGCCACCAAAATCGTGGCAAATGACTAGATCGTTGAGACCTCGTCCCGCGAGATTACCCGCGTCGATCGCGACCGGACCCGAAAACTCGGCAATCAGGCGCTTTTTCCAAGTCGTATTTTCGTACCAGAAGATTTTGCCTTCGGCCAACCCTGAAGTGACTAGGTCCAGCTTCCCGTCACCGTTAACATCAACGGCACTGATCCAGTATCCGTCATTACTCCTTTCCTCGAGAGCGACCTTCTCGAAAAAGGGAGGAGGCAGAGAGCCATCATTGAGGTAGGTGTAGATGTTTCTATTTTCCGGGGTGTTCATGGGTATCGTCTTCTGGAGAGCATTAACAACCTTAGAGACGCGGGGATTTCGGAATCTCGGGGGCGCCGCTCCAAGTGCCATACCCCGGAGCCTTGGCACCGGGAGGATGCGCGCCAATGGCAGGCCACAAAAGCCCCTCCACATAGGACATCGGAGACGGGATGAAGGTTTTATCCTCGGCCGCAACCCCAAAGCGTTCGCGCCAGCTGCCGGGCAATTGATACCATGTGCCAATATACCAGAGCTTGATCAGGTTGCGGGCGATTGGCCCCAGCCTTTCGTCGCTGAGGATTGCGCGGCGCAATCCTTTCTCCAACTGAACCTGGTCGCCCTGCGCTGCGGCTTCAACTGCGCCAAACGCCCGGAGCAGAGCGCTCATGGCTCCGTCGCCAACAATGTCGGCTGCCGTCGAGTAATAGAGCTCCGCCTGCCCGGTTCCGCGCAGCTGAAACTCCTCAAAGTCGGTCAGTACGGACGACAGCCTAAGGAAGTGCTGAAATTGAGTTTGATCGATTTGCTTGGTCACAGATTCTCCTCGGTTAACTATTCCATTTCAAAAGTTGGCGCGGCATGAAGTCCCCCACCGCCAGGAATGGGGTTACGGATGAGCTGGAGCGTCTTTTCTTTGATTTTAAACATGGCGCCAACGGCGGCAATGAACCGCTGTGGCTGGCCGTCAAAGACGGTGGTCAGACTGGCCAGAAAATCTTTATAGATCTGATTGTATTCTTTGGCGGCCAGATAGACGTCGGAACCGACGGGAAGATCTGCCAGCTTCACATTGGTCTTGACCGGATAGGCCGCATCCCAGTTCACGTTCACGAGGTCGCCGGTAGGTTTCCCGCTCGCATCGCCTCGCCGGTAGAATCTCCCTTGTTTGAGCTGGTCGAACCGATAGTAATGCGAAATTTCCCCTTCAAAGTCTAAAATCTCACCTTCATACCCCTCCCCCTGTTCGGATATGAGACGAATAGCTGCCTTGGCCGAGGCCTGATCATATACCGGAATAATTTCGCCGCCGCCGGAATAATAATACTCAGGGGTCACCTGCTTTGAACGATCGCCCGTGAAAACTTTCGCCTCACCGAGTTCGGCGCAGAGGTGTTCGATCCCGAGCTCAATCGCGTGGTAGAAATCGCCGATGCTGTAGAAGTGCAGATCTTCGCCCGATTCCGACTTGTGCATTGGCAGAATGCCAGTGCGATTGGCATGGCGCTTGATCAGGCGGCGACTTTTGTCCTCAGGGATTGCCGGGCGCTCGATCTGCTGAAAAGTGTCAATAGCGCTTTTGGAGAAACACTCACGGTTAACCATGAAATCGGTTTCACCGTTGGGCAGGTAGGTGGGAAAGTCGGGG
>CAMARB010000050.1 GCA_945860355.1 Chthoniobacter flavus
GAAGAGTGACGCCTACCGCCCGCGAAAGCGTGCGCAGCAAGCCATTGATGCAATCAAAGAAGCGGAGCTCAGTGGCCGACGCGAGGGGGTGGACGCCAACTTGAGCGGTTATTTTGACACCATCCCGCACGCCGAGCTGCTGCGCCTAGGGCGAGTCAGTGATGGCGGCGTCCTGCGTTGAATCAAGGGACGGCTGCGGGCGCCCATCGTGGAGGAGGACCCCAAAGGAGGCAGACGCATGAGGGCCAATCCTGTGTCGGATGCCGCACCATCCTGCCTACGGAAAACCATGAAGCAAACCGGCCAACAGCCTCCGAGAGCCGGATGCGGGAAATCCGCACGTCCGGTTCGATGAGCGGGAGGCGCGTGTGGTGGTTCACCAAGCGCACCCCCCTACTCTATTAATTGAATCGCGGGACCGACTCAGGGGGTCACCCGGGTGGCTTTGAGGTTCTTCTTGGCCAGCATCTCCTGGACGCTCTCGGGCCCGATCAAATGCGCGGCGCCCACGGCGATGAAGTCCACGCCAGATCCGGCCAGGATCTCGCCAATTTTTTCCGCCCACCGCTGGTTGCGATCGCTCAGGAGGATTTTGTCGAGCTCGGGATGGGTGTTTCGCATCTCATCGACGGCCAACCGGCGCAGCTCGGATTCGTCGCCCTGTTCCCAGGCGGCCTCGAGTTGTTTCATGAGCTCGGGTCCTTTTTTGAACTCCTCCAGCGTGTGGTGGAGCAGGTCGAGTTGGACCGAGTCGGTGAGGCCGGCGAGGAATTGCACCTGCTCGGAGCTGGTCTCAAAGCTCTTGAGAGTTTTTCCCGCCGCGCGTGCTTCGGCGTCCAGAAGCCGGTCCACCCCCCGCATGGGGTCGTATCCGGCCTTCGTGAGCGTGCCGATGAGCAGCGTCATGCTCGCCAGCCACGGACGCATCGGTTCAATGGCTTGCACGGGCATTCCAAGAGCGGCGACCGCTTCCGCCAGCGCGGGCTTTTTCGCGGGATCGATCCGGTCCGACAGTTTTCTGGTCGGATCGAGTCCCAGGCTGAGCACGGTCTGGGCGGCTGCCGCCTCCTGGGCCGGGTCGAGAAGGATCTCCGTCCAGAGCCGCTGGCTTTCCTCAAAAGCGGCTTTCGCTTTCGGCCCCCCCCAAGCGCCGCCCTGCCGGCGCAGGTGAATGGTGCCGTACAGATACACCGTCGAATCGGCGTCCCGGAGCACCCAGAGCAGGGGTTCGCCGCTCTTCCCGGGCGCGCCGGCTTCCGCGGCCCCCGCCCCGCGGGGGAGCAGCGCCAGCAGGCCCAAAAGAACGGTTGTAATGCAACGCGCGGTTTTGCGGAGGAACCCTCGGGGCGCGGCGGTGACTCGGCGGGTGGAGTGGGCTGGGGAATCCATGGGAAGGGTGTGGGGTTTGAAAAAAGAGGGGCGGGTTACGAGAGCAAACCGTAGAGCGCTTCGACCAGCCGCAGGGATTTTGTGTTGGGCAACACACCCGGCTCCATCTGGTTCATCACGTAGGCAAAGCTGATCCCCGTATCGGGATCCGCAAAGGCGTGGCTGCCGCCCGCGCCCGGGTGCCCGAAGGCGTTGGGCGAGGGTCCGAAGGTTTGGCGCTGTTTTGCGCCGTCGCTCCCGGCCGGGTCCCGCATGAAGCCGGCGGAAAACGCGGTCTCCAGGAGCAGCACCTTGTCGGGTCCCTGGACGAGGGTGCGCGTCATCGGATCGATCGACTCGAAATAGGTGCGGCCTTCGAACACCCCGCCTTGGGCGAGCATCGCGTAGAATTTGGCGAGCGCGGAAGCGGTGCCGATGCCGCCGAACGCCGGGATCGCCGCGGTGCGCGCCCCGGGGCTGTTCATCGCGGCGATGCTGTGCAGCCCCTGGGGGCTGGCGAATGCGCGGGCGGTGAGCGAGCCGGCGGTGAGAAAAGCGGTGTAAAACGCGTCGCCTTTGGGCGGGGAATTTTTCGCGGGAAACATCGGCGCGACGTCGTCCACGCGGTCGGGAGCGATCCCGATCCAGAGATCGAGTCCGAGCGGCTCGGCGAAATGCTCGCGCCAGTACTGGGCGAGGGACATGCCGCCGGTGATCCGGCGCAGGAGTTCGTCGAGGAGATAGCCGAACGTGCGGGGGTGATACCCGTGCCCGGTTCCCAGGGGCCAATGCGGGGGTTCGGCGGCGAGCGCGCCGGCGACTGCGGCGTGATCCAGCGCGGAGGCTTTTTGGCTGAGTGCGGGGAGCCCGGCTTGGTGGGAGAGCAGCTGGGCGAATGTGACCTCCCCTTTTCCCTCGGCGGCGAACTCGGGCCACAACCGCGACACCCGGGACTGAAGCGGCAGCCCGGCTTGGGCGCAGGCGTGCAGCACGGAGGCGGCGGAAGGGCCCTTCGTGGCCGACCAGATCAACACCGGGGTGTTCGGAGTCCAGGGGCGCGTTTTCTGCCGGTCGCAGAAGCCTGCCCCGAGGCTGAGCAGTTCCCGGCCGTGTTGCCAGACCGACACCGAGGCGCCGAGTTCCTCGAACCGGGCGAAGTTTTCCTCAAAAAGCGCTCTCAACGAATCCATGTGCGCAGGAAACTCCCTTGAATTGACGGGAAAACCAAGGGGAGTTTGCGCCGGTCACTCCCGGAGAAACGCGAGGTCGGGATCGTTTTTGGCGAGGTCGCGGAAATGTTTGTTGAGCTCGAAGCTTTTTTCGAGGTGGGCGCGCGCCAGGTCGAGCCGGCCGAGCCGGCATTCGTAACAGGCCAGGTTGTAGTGGAAGGTGGGTTCGCTCAGGAGGGTGTCCGGGCCTTTGAGCAGAAACTCGCGGGCCTCGGCGGTCCGCCCCAGTTCGTGCAGGCAGAAAGCGGCGTGGATGTAACCCGTGGGCCTGTCGGGATCGCGTTTGCACAGGTCGCGGCTGGCGCTCAGGGCGGTTTTCCAGCGTTTGGCCTGCATGAGAATCACCACGCGCAGTTCGATGGTGGCGGGCGTGACGCGCACGTCCTCGGGCAGGGTCTCGAGCTCTTTGATCGCTTCATCGAACATGCCCAGTTCACAGTAGCCTTGGGCTGCGAGCAGTGTGCGTTGTTCGTCCATCGGTTGCGGGGGGGGGTAAAACGGGGTGCGGATGGATACGATAGCGGATTTGGTACCAACTACCCCAGCAGCTCTTCGAGTTCCGCGACGCGCCGGGCGAAAAGCGCGAGGGTGGCCTCGATCGGCGCGGGGCTCGACATGTCCACGCCGGCCGCCGCCAGGGTGGGCAGCGGGAATTCCAGGCCGCCGCTTTTGAGGAACCCGAGGTAACGTTCGGCCGTGCCCTCCTTTAACACCTGCTGGGAGAGGCTCACCGCGGCGCTCAGGCCCGTGGAGTACTTGTAAACGTAGAACGCGCTGTAGAAGTGCGGGATCCGCAGGCACTCGAGTTCCAGGGCGTCGTCGATCGCCACGTCGGGGCCGAAATAGGCGTCCAGCAGGGCGCGATAGGTTTTGCGGAAGCTCTCCAGGGTGAGCGGTTCCCCGGCTTCCTCCATGGCGTGGGTGAGTTTCTCGAACTCGGCGAACATGGTCTGGCGATAGACCGTGCCGCGGATGTCGTCGATCTGACGGTTGATGAGGTAGGCCCGCATCTGGCGGTCGGAGGTTTGCTCCAGGAGATGATGGGTGAGCAGCTCCTCGTTGAAGGTGGAGGCGACCTCGGCCAGGAAGATGGGGTAATGATAGTCCTGGAAGGTCTGATGGCCTTGGGCGTACCAGGTGTGCATCGAGTGCCCAGCTTCGTGCGCCAAGGTGTACACGTCCGAAAAGACGTCCGCCTTGTAGTTCATCATGATGAAGGGCGGGTTGCCGTAACTGGAGGAACTAAACGCGCCGCTGCGTTTGCCTTTGCTCTCGTACCGGTCGCACCAGCGCCCGTTGCGGAGCCCGTCCTCGAGCACCCGGCAATACTCGCCGCCCAGGGGTTGGAGCGCGCCGACCACCTTGTCGATGGCTTCCTCGAAGGAGACGTGAGTCTCGATGTTCGGCACAATCGGCACATACGTGTCGTAGGGATGCAGCTCGGGCAGCTGGAGCACGCGCTTGCGCAGGGCGTAATAACGGAACAACGGCTGCAGGTTGGCCCTCACGGTGGAAATGAGGTTGTCGTAAACCGTCACCGGCACGTCGTCCTGAAACAGCGCGCATTCCCGGGCGCTGGGATAATTCCGGGCCCGGGCGTTGAACACGTCGGCTTTCACCGAGTTGGCCAGGCTCGAGGCGAGCGTGAACTGGTGGTCGGTGAACTCGGCGTAGAACTGCTCAAACGCCCGCCGACGCACGGCCGGGTCCCGCTGCACCAGGAACGAGGAGTAGCTGCTCTGGCTCAGCGGGCGCTCCTCGCCTTTGTCGTCCCGCACGACCCCAAATTTCATGTCCACGTTGGTGAGCTGCGAGAAGGTCTCCGAGTGGCCCCGCACGGCGCTTGATCCCAGCGCCAGCAGCCGTTCCTCGGCCGCGCTCAGGGTGTGCGGCTTGAGCCGGCGCAGCTTGCGCAGGCTGGTTTTCCACGGCGCCAAAACCGGGTCCTTGAGGAACTGCTCAAACCGGCTCTCCTCGATGGCCATGATCTCCGGCGAGAGAAACGCGCAGGCTTCCCCGATCCGGGTCATGAGGTTGTCGAACTGCGCGTCCCGGCCCAGGTTCTCGGCGTTGGAGCTGTCCTCGGTCGAGCGCAGGCTGGCGTAATGGCCCAGGCGCTCGATCTGCAGGCTGAGGTCTTTCTCAAACTCCAGGCATTCCAGCAGGTCTTTCGCCGATTGCCCGACCCGCCCCTTGAACTGGGCGATGCCTTCGTAGGACTTCTGCAGCGCCGCGAATCCCGCCGCCCAATCCTCGGTCCCGGGATACAGCACCGTCAGATCCCAAGTGTCCGCCGCGGGGATTTGATCCCGGGTGGGGATGGAGGCTGCGCCGGTTGCGTTTTGGGGGGAGGCAAAGTGCGGGCTCATGGATCGCGAAAGCTCGCCAACGCCCCCGGGGTGGGCAAGCCAATATTGGGAGGGGCAAACCCCGCCCGGCCCGGCCTTTATTCGATGTCGATTTCCCGGACCCGCTTCGCCATGCGGCAGCTCTCAATGTGCTCGCGGAAAAGCGAGGCGAGCCCGGCCCCGGCCGGGAGATAATCCAGCACCACCTCCGGCGTGGTGGCGTCCGAGGTGATCAAATGCAGGGTTTGGAGCCCGAACAGGCGCTGGAAAAACGGCTGGGTCACCTGCATGTCTCGGATCCGGTAGAGCTCCAGGCTCTCGGTGGTTTTGCTCAGAATCCCCGAGGTGATCAGCAGCCGCTCGGACGTGAGCTCGAACACGCGGCATTTGACGGTGAGCCATTTCCAGAGCGCCCACGGAATGGGCAGGATGAATACGCACAGCAGGAATGCCCCGAGATTCTTGAGCTGGGAGGCGGTCCCGGTCCAAAGCGGTTTTTCGGCCATGGGGCGGAGGTTAGCCGCTGGGTTTCGCGCTAAGAAAGCGGAAACTCGGAGGGCGATCCCCCGAGCCAGCGGGTCAGCCCGGCGCAGAGCGCGGTTTTGTCGGGCCAATGCGCGCGCAGCGCCCCCTGCTGGCACCAGCCGAATCCCGCGCCGTACGCCGCGCCGTTGACGACGGAGGCGGTGGTCGCGTTTTCGGCGATCTGCGCGAGGGCTTTCCCCACCGCCGCCTCGCGTCCGCCTTCCAGCTCGTATTTCCAACCCACGATACGGCTCCCGGGAAACAGTTCGCGCAGGACGCCGAGAATCTTCACGGCGGGTTCGAGGGTGAGCACCAGGGCGCCGGAACGGCTGGGGATCTTTTCGGCTTGGGCGAGGGTTTCGCCCGTCTCCAGGGTCACATGGCGCACTTGGTAGTCACAGAGTGCGGCGGCGTGGAACACGGCATCGACGCCGCCGGCGCGGGCGAGAGTTTGGAGCTGGCTCAGCAGGTCGGCGTTGGTGGTGAACGGCAGAACGCGCACCCCGGGCTCCGCCGGCAGCGGGCAGGTGGCCGAGACCCCGCGCAGGCAGGTGACCGTGTGCCCCGCGTTTTGGTGGGTGTTGGCGAGGAGGATCCCGAGTTCGCCGGTGGAAAAATTGGTGATCCGGCGCACGGCGTCGATGGGTTCGTAGCTGGGGCCGCAGGTGACAACGAGGTGCATGAGCACCCAGGGTTTAAGCTAAGTTCCGCATTTCGATCAGGGAAATTTTTGATTCCATCCGATTTCCGAGCCGCGCGCTTGAGGCGCGGGAGAGGGTTTCGCCGGGGGGGAATCCGGCTTACCCCCCCGGTTTCCGGCTGGAACCGGCGCGGGGTGCCCGCCTCAGTGCTCCTTCTCTTGAAGGCCGACGTCACGTTTCCCGGCGCCGACCCGCCCTCTCTCAGGGCCGCGCGTTTTCCAACGGCGGCTGCCCGTGCCGATACAGGCAGGGCTCACGCATATAAAAAACGCGAGGAACCCGCACGCGCGGCTCGATCCGATGCCGGAGGCATCCCAGAAAGTAGCCGACGGTTGAGCGAAGCGACACCGCCGGAAGGCCGTCCCCCCGGGAACAATGCCCTCCGTTTTGCCGCGCACACTGGGAACTTGCGCGGCCCCTCCCACAACGAAGCTGAATTTTAGATGCGTGAGCCGTGCCGATACAGGCTCGGCGCGTGGAAGACTCCGGCGCGATAGTTCCGGTAGGTGGCCAGGGCGAGCAGCGGCCAGTTGTTGCGGTACATGTCGTACCGCAAATAGAACACCCGGGGAAATCCCGTCCCGGTGGTCTCCGGCTCCGACCAACTGCCGTCCGCCGCCTGCGTTCTGAGCAGATACTCCACGCCGCGCCGGAGCGCCTTGCGTTCGAGCCCCTCCGCGGAGGGCGTGGCGGCGATCAAGCCCATGAGCGCCCAGGCGGTTTGCGAGGCGGTGCTCGGGCCGCGGCCCTTTGTCCGGGGATTCTCGTAACTGGCGCAGGTTTCCCCCCAGCCACCGTCCTCGTTCTGGCAGCTCTCCAGCCATTCGCGCGCCCGGACAATCCAATCCTGGCGCATGTCCGCGCCGATCGCGCGCAGTCCGCGCAGCACCTGCCACGTGCCGTAGAGATAGTTCACGCCCCAGCGCCCGTACCAGGAGCCGTCGTCGTCCTGGGTGCGCCGGAGAAACTCCAATGCCCGCTCCACCACGTCGGACCGGGCCGGGTAACCGATCCCCCCGAGAAGCTCCAGCACGCGCCCGGTGAGATCGCTGCACGTGGGATCGAGGATGGCGTTGTGATCGGCAAACGGAACGTCCTCCAGCCAGCGCTGCGTGATCTCCTTGTCGAACGCCCCCCAGCCGCCGTCCCGGCACTGGAAACTCAACAGCCAGCCCAGAGCGCGCCGGAACCTTTCCGGGTCGGGCGGCGGCAGAAAGCGCAACGCCATGAGGACCATCATCGTGTCATCCGTGTCGGGATAAAACTCGTTGTTGAACTCAAACGCCCAGCCGCTCGCCTCGGGGTGGGGGTTCTTCACGTGCCAGTCGCCGAACCGGCGCACCTCGCGGGACTCCAGCCACTTCCGGGCCGCCTGCAACGCCGGGTGCTGCGGATCCAATCCGCTCTCGGCCAGGGCGATCACGTTGATGGCCGTGTCCCACACCGGGGAGAGGCAGGGCTGGATCCGGAAATCCTGGGGATCCTCCACGAACAACCCCTCGAAGTCGCGCCGGGCCTTGAGGAGCACAGGATGGTTGGCCGGGTAACGCAGCGTTTTCAGTGCAATCAGCGCGTTGAGCATCGCGGGGAAAATCGCCCCCAACCCGTCGCTGCCCTCGCCCATGCGCTCGGTCATCCAACGTTCCGCGCGGCGGAGCGCACTCTGCCGGAAGGGTTTCCATGGCAGCCGGTTCAAGAGTTTGAGCATCCCGTCGCAGCGCAGGAAAAAATTGGGCCACGACCAGAACCGACCCTTCCGTTGCACGCCGAGGAACTGGTGCTCGCGTCCCGCCGGGAAGAGTTCGTGGAGATGTTTCTCGGGCGGCAGCTGCCGCGTGGGCTTATGGTGATTGAGGATCGCGAGCGGCACGAGCATCGCCCGGCTCCAGGAGGAGAGTTCGTAGATGTTGAAGAAACACCACCGGGGGAAAAAGAGAATCTCCACGGGCACGGTGGGCAGGTAACGCCACGGGAATTGCCCCAGCAACGCCAGGTAAAGCTTGGCGTATGTGTTCATGCGCGGGATCCCGCCCAGGCGCAGAATACAGGCGCGCGCCTCCTGCATCCACGGCGAGTCCGGGGAGTGGCCGGCGAGTTTGAGCGCGAAATAAGCCTTCACCGAGGCGCTCACCTCGCTCGGGCCTCCCTCGTAGATGTTCCAGCCGCCGTCGCTCTTCTGCCGACGCCGGATATGCGCCACGCATTTCTCCTCCAACGCCGGGTCCACCTCGTCGGCCCAGTGCATGTAGAGCACGTAATCCGAGCACAACGTGGAATCCGCCTGCAGTTCGCCGCACCAGAAACCCTCGCCGTGCTGGAGTCGGAGCAGGTTCTGCTGGGCCAGGCGGATCGCCTGGGAGAGCGGGTCGGCCAGGGACCCGTTGCGTGCGGCAGCGGTGGGCATCATGAAATCGGGGCAGGGGAGGCGGGTCGGCGCGCTACGGATTCCCGAGCGTTTACGGAGGCCCGCTCAGCGCCGGCGTTCGCTCTGCGGCATTGCCCGAGCTCGCGCCGTTGAATGCCTCCACGTGGTCCGCGCTGAGCCGCTCCGGCCGGGGCCCGAAGTTGAACCGGAGCGTTTTCCAGAGGTCGCCCGGAAGCGCGTCGATGCCGAGACTGGCCGTGGGTTCGTATCCGCAATGCACCATGCAGTTTTCGCACCTTGGATCCCGGGCCTCGCCCCGCGTCACGCCGTATTGCTCCCACCGCGTCTTCTCCAGGAGCTCCGTGTAGGAGCCGTGATGCGCGTCGGTCATCAAATAACACGGCCCTTTCCAGCCCCGCACGTTGCGGGTGGGAATGGCCCACGCGCTGCAGCTCAGGTCGCGTTTGCCCGCCAGGAACTCGAGGTAAACCGGCGTGCCGAAGATGGGAAATTTGCGGCCCCATTCCTCGGCTTTGGCGAATTTCTCCACGGTCATCTTCCGGGTCAGGAAAAACGTCTCGGGCGCCACGCCGAGCCGCCGCACCATGTCCTTCTTCGCGGCGTCGTATTCGTAGCCCGGCGAGATCGTGTGCCCGTCCACGCCGAGGCTGGAGAGGAACGTGAACATGGCCTCGAGCTCGTCCGGGTCGGTCTCCCTGTAGACCGTCGTGTTGGTGGCCACCTGGTAGCCGAGAAGCTTCGCCATCCGGATCGCCAGCACGGCCTCCTTGAACACGCCGTCGCGCTCGACAATGAGGTCGTGCGTGCGTTCCAGCCCGTCGAGATGCACGTTCCAATACATCCACCGGCTCGGAGCGATCACCGGTTTGCCCCGGTCCTTCGGGCCCCTGCGGATGTCCTCGAGGTCCCGGTCCGACACCAGCTCCTGCGCGCGCAGCTCGGCGAGCGCGGGTTCGGCGCGGGCCGGGTCCTTCTGCAAGGCCGCCGCGAGGAACTCGCGCATCTTGCGGCGCATGGCGGTGGCGTTGGTGCACAGGTAAACGATCCGTTTTTGCGACAGCAACCCCTCCACCAACGCCTCGATGTGGGGATAGATCAACGGTTCCCCGCCGCAGATCGACACCATCGGCGCCCCGCACTCCGTGGCCGCGTCCAGGCAATCCTGGAGCGACATCATGTCCTTGAGCGACGTCGAGTATTCCCGGATCCGGCCGCAGCCCGTGCAGGTGAGGTTGCAGGTGTGGAGCGGTTCGAGCTGCAGCACCGTGGCGAATTTTTCCACGCCGCGCAGCTTTTTGCCGACGATGTGCGCCGCAATCTTCGCGGTGAGAGCGAGAGGAAATCGCATGAATGCCGACTCTTACACCCCGGCCCGAGTTTCTGGCAACCGGGGAAAACCCCGGCCGCGGCGGGTGCCCGGTCCGGGGCCGGCGGGAGTCGGTGCCTTCGCAGGGACCGGCGATCTCGACGCAGGCAGGGCGACCGCCTCCGACCAAACCCCCCGGCTTGCAACGCGCGCAATTCCTTTTAAGGTGCGCGGCTTTCATCATGAGCACCGCCACTCTCGCACCTTCCTCCGCCACGCAATCGAGCCAGCTCGAACAGCTCAAAAAGTTCACCAAAGTGGTGGCGGACACCGGGGATTTTGAGTCCATGCGCGCGTTTCATCCGCACGACGCAACGACCAATCCGAGCCTCATCCTGCAAGCGGCCACCAAACCCGAATACGCCCACATCCTCGACAAGGTCATCGCCGACCGCAAAGGCTCCGGCCTGAGCGGGCAGGCTCAGATCGAGGACGTCATCGACCACGTGCTCGTGGCGTTTGGTTTGGAGATTCTCAAGATTGTTCCCGGCCGCGTCTCCACGGAAACCGACGCCCGCCTTTCCTTCGACGTCCAGGGCTCCATCGACAAGGGCCGCCAGCTCATCGCGCTTTATGAAAAGGCCGGCATCTCCAGGGACCGCATCCTGATCAAGATCGCCTCCACCTGGGAAGGCATCAAAGCCGCCGAAGTGCTCGAAAAAGAGGGCATCCACTGCAACCTCACCCTGCTCTTTTCCATGGCCCAGGCGGTGGCCTGCGCGGACGCCAAGGTGCAGTTGATCTCGCCGTTCGTGGGCCGGATCTACGACTGGTTCAAGGCCACCCAGAAACGCGAATACGTGGGCGCGGAGGATCCCGGCGTGCAGTCCGTGACCGCCATCTTCAACTACTACAAAAAATTCGGCCACAAAACCGAGGTCATGGGTGCCAGCTTCCGGAACACCAGCCAGATCATCGAACTGGCCGGGTGCGACCTTTTGACGATCAGCCCGGATCTGCTGGCCAAACTCGCGGAGAGCCAGGAAACCGTGGTGTGCAAGCTCGACGCGGAGGCCGCGCTCAAGGCCGACATCGCGCCGATCGCGCTCGATGAGAAGGCGTTCCGGTTCCTCTTCAACGAGGACGCCATGGCCACCGAGAAAACCGCGGAAGGCATCCGCAAGTTCGCGGCCGACATCGTGAAGCTCGAAAAAGTCATCGCCGCCAAGCTCTAACCCCGCGGCGCCGGGCGCGTGCGTCCGGAAAAAACGTGAATAAAAAAGGCGCCGCCGGTTTCACCCGGAGGCGCCTTTTTTTCGCGGCCTTTGGTCGGACTGTCGCCTGACGGCGGGCCGTGGAAAGGGGGATGGGTTAGCGGACCACGCCGATTTCCGTGCGGCGATTCTTCGCCCAGGCGGATTCACCCGACCCGGTGTCGGCGGGCAGTTCGGCGCCGAAGCTCACCGTCTGGATCCGGCTGGCGTTGCCGCCCGCCTCGACGACGGCCTGGCGCACGGCCAATGCGCGGCGTTCTCCCAGGCCGCGGTTGTACTCGGGCGTGCCGCGTTCGTCGGTGAACCCGGCGAGAATGATCGTGCCCGAACCGCCCCGGAGATGGTCGGCGATCTGGCGGATCTTGCCGGAGTCGCTCGGGGAAACGGTGTAGCTGTCGTAGCCGAAATAAATCGGGCTAAACCGGTTCCGATCCACGTTGTTGCCGAGGAAGGAAACGCCCTCCTGGCGTTCCGGCAACGCGGATCCGTTCAGGGCCATGCCGCTGACCGAATCGCTGTCGGTTGTTCCGCCGAAGGGGCGGTCGGATTTGTTTTTGTTCGCGCAGGCGCTGAATGTCAGCGCGGCGACGGGGAGCAGGTGGAGAAGGAGAGAGAAACGCATGATGAAGATGGGCTGCCGCGGGTTGGCTTTTTAACGGGACCAGGCCGGCTCGGAGATCGCGCCGAGCCCGCCGAGCAGAGTTGTGCGCTGACCGGTCTGCGCGTCGAGTAAAATTAGGGAACCGCCGCTGGCGAAAACGAGATGCCGCGAGTCCGCCCCCCACACCGGGTCCTGGCCGCTGCCCACGGTCCGCGTCTCGGAGCTGGCCAGATCCAGGATCGCCACGGCGAATCCGCCGCCTTCCCGGATGTTGAACGCCACTTTCTTGCCGTCGGGCGACCAGTTCGGCTCGGTGTTGTACCCGTGTCCGGTGGAGAGTGCGCGAGGGCTGCCGCCGCTGGCCGAGATGCGGTAGAGCTGCGGCCCGCCTTTGTCCACGTAGGAGTAGATGATCTCCTCGCCGTCGGGCGACCAGGTCGGCGAGGATTCCACGCCGGGCGTCCGGGTCAGCCGCCTGGGGCTGCCGCCTCCGGCGCTGGTCACGTAAAGCTCCGGGTTGCCGTCCTTGCTGAGGGTCACCGCGAGGCGGTTGCCCTCGGGCGAATACGCCGCGCCGGAGTTGGTGCCGGGGAACTTGATGATCCGGCTGCGCGCCCCGCTGCCGAGGAGGATCTGGTAGATGTCGGCGTAGCCGCTTTTGTAGCCGGTGTAGGCGAGCGTGCGACCGTCGGGGCTCAAAGCCGGGCCGACGCTGATGCTGCCGTCCTGGGTGAGCTGGGTGAGGTTGGAGCCGTCGGAGTCGGCCGTGTAAATCTCCTTCTTCCCGGTGCGCGTGGCGACAAACGCGAGTTTCGTGCTCGCGAACCCGCGGTTGCCCGTGAGCGTCTCGACGATCTCGTCGGCGAACTCATGGGCCTGGGCGCGGCTGTTGCCGCTGTAGGTTTTGCTCAGCACGGATTTCCCGCCGCGATCCTCCACCTTGCCCAGAAGCCCGCCTGCGCCGCCCGTGGCGCTGACCACGAATCCCGCGCCCGCGCTGGCAGCGGGAACGACCTTGAAGTAGCCTGAGCGCAGCAGGTCGTTTTGAAGCACGGACGCGACCTCGGCAGGCAACGCTCCGAGGCCGATGCTGAGTTTGTCGCTCTTGGAAATGGTGATGGTGGGCGGTTCGGCCGCTCCCAGAAGCGAACCTGAAGCCAGGAAAACGCAGGCGAGAAGATTCTTCATGAAGCCGCGGAAACTAAACCGCCCCGGCCGGATTTCCAAGCGGCCTTTGGAGCGGGCAATGGCGCCGACCCTTCGCCCGGAGTCTTCCCCTCTCGCTTTCCTCGACCGCATGCTCTATCCCTGCGCGCTTTTTCGATCGCCCATGTCTGTTTCCCGTTACATCGCCGTGGATCTCGGAGCCGAAAGCGGCCGCCTGATGCTGGCCACGCTTCAGGCGGGCCGTCTCGCGCTGGAGGAGGTCTGCCGGTTCGCCAACGGGCCCCTGCGGATCCAGTCCAGCCTGCGCTGGAACACGGCCGGGCTGTGGCGGGAAATCGTCGCCGGCCTGCGCCAGGTGGCCGCCCGCGGGGTGCCCGTGGCGGGTGTCAGCGTGGATTCCTGGGGGCTCGATTACGTGCTCATGCGCGCCGGCGAGCCCCAGCTCGGGCTGCCTTTCTGTTACCGGGACCCCCGCACCGACGCCCCCTACGCCGAGGTGCTCGGGAACGGCGACGCCCCGGAGATTTTCGCGAGAACAGGCATCCAGTTCATGCCCATCAACACCCTTTACCAGCTCCTGGCCGACACCCGCCGGGACCCTGCATTTTTGGGCAGCGCGGAGCGGTTCCTGATGATCGGCGACTGGTTCCATTTCCTGCTCAGCGGAACCGCCGCTCAGGAAGCCAGCAACGCCAGCACCACCCAAATCTACGATCCCGTGGCGGGCCAATGGTCCTGGGAGTTGATCCGGCGGTTCGGGTTGCCGGCCGCGATTTTTCCCGAGGTCGTCCCGCCCTGCACCCGGTTGGGGCCTTTGCTGGAGGACGTGCGCAACGAAACCGGGCTCGGGCCGGTGGAAGTCATCGCGGGCTGCACACACGACACCGGCGCGGCTGTGGCGGCCGTGCCCGCCCGGGGCGAACGCTGGGCGTATCTGAGCTCGGGCACCTGGTCGTTGCTCGGGGTGGAACTGCCCAAGCCCCTCATCAACGAGGCGGTGCGCCAAGCCAATTTCACCAACGAAATCGGCTGCGGCGGCACCAGCCGGTTTCTCAAAAACGTGGTCGGCCTCTGGATCCTGCAGGAGTGCCGCCGCGATTGGGCGCAGCAAGGCCGGCATTTCACCTACGAAACGCTCACCCGCCTCGCCGCGGAGGCCGACCCCCTGCGCTCGATCATTCATCCCGACGATCCCCGTTTTGCGCGCCCCGACCGGATGCCGGACAAGATCCGGGAATTTTGCCGGGAAACCGGCCAGCCCGTGCCGGAGACGCCGGGCCAGGTCGCCCGGTGCGTCCTGGAGAGTCTGGCGTTGCTGTACCGACAGGTGTTGGAAAAGCTGGAGGAACTCACCGGCATGACTGTGGAGGTGCTGCACATCGTCGGCGGCGGCAGTCAGAGCGCGTTGCTCAACCAGTTTGCTGCCAACGCGACGGGCAGGAAAGTGCTTGCGGGCCCCGTGGAGGCGAGCGCCGTCGGCAACGCCCTGCTTCAGGCGATGGCGCTGGGGCACATCGGCTCCCTGAGCGAGCTGCGCGAGGTGGTGCGCGCGTCTTTTCCCATGGAGGCGTTCGAACCGCGCGACCCGGCGCCCTGGGAGCAGGCGTTCCGGCGGCTCGGGGCGTTCTAGCGCGGCCGTCCGCCTCGGGCGACGGCCTTTGCCCGGGCGCATCTGAGACGCCTCCCCCGAGAGAGAAGACCCCGAACCGGGGAGCCTGCGCGGAACCCTCCATGAAGGGGCGATGATTGCCGGGAGGGAATGGGCGGAAGCAACGCCTGAAGGCTGCGGGAGCGTGAATCGGCGGGGTCGGGATTTTGTGGTCGGCCGTTTTCGAGTCGCGGCCGGAGGACTTTCCTCGGTAAACGTCGGCTGTTGGACCGAAAGCCAAGGCCGCCGCAGGGTCTTGCAGCCGCTGCCTGATACATGTTCGGCCAACCACGCAGCCCCATTCGATGAAGCTGATTCCTGGAACCACTGGAGCTCGATGCCTCTGGATGGGAGTCATCTCTGTTCTGATGGCTTAAGGGGCGTTCGCGTCGATCAGTGAAATTCCGATCATCTTGGCCGTCCTGCTTCACGAACATCTTCAGTCTTTTTTCGATCCAGTTTTTCTGTCCCGAGTGGGGCTCCGTTAAGGATGGGTTGGGACGATCCCCTCCTCTGGAAATCTCCGAGTGGGGGGCGTTGGGTTCTGAGGGTGCCGTCGACCAAAGTGGCACAGCCATCCTGGCTGTGCCTGTCGCAGGTCACAGGCTGGAAGCCTGTGCCACCTTTTCCGAACCCAGCGCGGTAAAACGGCGTCCCGAGAATCATCCACGCCTCACCCGACCTCGACGCCAAATGGGCGATCTCCCGCACCGAAACACCGCCACCTCCAACGGACCCAAAGTGAGCTAAACCGAGCGCCATTCGGGCCTGTCCCGTTTGCGCCCCTCCGAGGGGGCCGTTGTTCCCTCGCTGCCGACCTAAAAGAGGGGTCGACACAAACCGGTATCCCAAATACCGCTTTTGCGCGCAATGGCGCGCTCCCAACCCCACATTCGAACTCCATGAAGACCTCTCCCCTCCAATCCCTCGGCTTCTCGCTCACCGCCTTCGCCGCCCTCGCCCTTCTCTCCCCGCTCTCGGCGCCCGCTCTGGCCGCTCCCTCTCCCGAGGCTTCCACCCCGGCGGCACCCCCCGCGCTTTGCCCAGTCAGCGGCAAACCTGCCAATCCCGCCATCACGGCGGAATATGAGGGGGCCACCTACGTCTTTGCCGACGAGGCGTGCCGCAAGACCTTCATGCAGGCGCGCGAAAACAGCCTCTACCACAAACTGGGGGGGCGCGCCGCAATGGAGGCCGCCATCGACCTGTTCTATACCAAGGTCCTCGCCGACAACCGCATCAACCACTTCTTCGCCGACATCAACATGAACAAACAACGGCGGAAGCAGAAGGAGTTCCTCTCCGCAGCCCTCGGCTGCCCGATTCCCTACGTCGGCAAAGACCTCCGCAAGGCCCACGCACACCTTCCAAAGCTCAACGATTCGCATTTCGACGCGGTCGCCGAGAACCTCCAAAAAACCCTGGAAGAACTTAAGGTCCCTGCGGAGCTCATCTCCCAAGTCATGGAGGTCGCCGCGAGCACGCGAAACGCCGTGCTCAACCGCCCCGATGGCGCCGCGAAGTGACCGACTCAACGGGCTCCTCCGGGTGCCCTCACTCACCGCGCCCTCCCAGCGGCCTCTTCAGCGATTGAGGAGCTTTTGCAGCTGGGCGCGGTTGCGGGTGAGGTCCTCCAGCGAGTAGCCGTCCAGCACTCCAAAAAATGCGGACTGCGCCTTCCGAAGCGCCCCCTTGAGCGCGCAGACGGGGGAAATGACGCAGCCGTTTGTCTGCGCGTCGAAACACTCCACGAGCGGGGCCGTCCCCTCGATGAGTCGCACGACTTCTCCCACCCGCACCCGCTTGGGGTCGCAGGACAAACGCAAGCCGCCGGACCGTCCCCGCACCATCTCAACCAGCCCCAGATTTGCCAGGGAACGCGCCACCTTGGTCAGGTGGTTTGCCGAGATGCCGAAAACTTCGGCCACTCTTCCCACCGAAACCACCTCCCCGGGGTGCGTCGCCACAAACAAAAGCAACCGCAGGCTGTAGTCGGTTTTGAGGTTGATCTGCATCGGCCCGCATTTCCAAACAAGCCCCAAAGGGAAGTCGATGCAAATCCCCGCCCCAACCGGGGCTCACGCATCTAAAATGGGGCCCCGAGGGGTTGTTGCGAACGGCGCCCATTGAGGGCGGAGGACCGGTGGCGCTTGCACGGTTTCAAAACGAGGATGCCCTGGCGCAGACGCCCGGCCTGCGGGCGAGGCGCTCCGAGGCCTCGGGTGCGGAGCAACCCTTGGGCAACACGCAGGAGCACAGGGCCAAGGCCCATGGCCCCGTGGGACTTTCCATGCCAAGTCAGGGGAGGGCCAAAGGCCCGGCCCCATCCCGTCCCGGCGTTGCCCCGGGCTGCGGGCGTTGGGGGGGACAGAGACATTGTTACGAAGACACGGGAGATCTCAGGGCTCACCGTTTGTGGCCCCGCCAGTGCTCCGACTGAGTCTCGAACCTTCGCCCGCTGCTGAAAAACATTGGAAACGGCTGGGGGCGGTGAGCCACCCCCAGAAAAAGCGCGATTTTTTTGAAGGTTTTACCCGGTGGATTGTCAAAGAACGTGCTGCGGGCGATGCGTCGCTGGGGGGCGGCTGTGTCGTCTGGGCAAACCAAACCAAAAAACGTCTCCTCCTATGAAAATGCATCTCCCCATCCTGACCCTGTTGACCCTGACCTCCGCGGCTTATGCCGGCTCGGCCTCGGCGAGCCGCTCCCCGGAGCCGCTGGCGGTGAGCTCCTCGAGTCATCCCTCGGGCGACCATGACCGGACGCTGGCGCTTCTTAACGCGAACCGGACTGCCCGTGCCACCGCGTCGACGGGCGCCGTGGTCGCGGCCAGCCACCCCTCGGGTGACCACGACCGGAACCTGTTGCAGAGGCTTTCCCTGCGGTCGCTCCTGGGAAAAACATCGGCGACCACGAGCTCGAGCCACCATTCCGGGGACCATGACGGTCGGAACGGCGCCCGGTTCGCCCAAGCCAAACACCGTCCGGGTTGTGCGCTTGCGCTCCAGTCCAAAACCGGTTCCCGGGCCTGCGATTGCCGCGCCTCGTAAGGATTGAAGTGGCTGACGAGCCTGGTTTGAGCCCAGGCTCGTCAGTGCGGCTCGGTTTAAATCCCCCCACCATCTCTCACCACGCAGAAGGCCATTCTGGCCGGGATGGAGGCCGGGCAAACGCCGGTGGCCGCCGACCCTGAAAGGACCACCTGCTTCGTTCGGGCTGCGCCGGAACGAAGCTTTTGGGTCAGGTGTTTTGTTGTCTGAATCGGCTCCTGAGCGGGGTGTAAATGGCGGCGGCGACGAGCGCCGCAATCGCTCCGCTGAGCACCGCGTAGAGCGGAATGAAGATAAACGCAATCGCCGTGGTGGATGACACATGCCCCCCCGCGTAGATGGGGCGCAGAGCCATCCATGATCCCCAAACAATCATGGCCAGGATCCCGACGACGCCACCCGCAAATACGGGCAACACGTAATCCCTCAACCTGCTTCTGGAGATGAGGACCAGGGCGAGCCCAAGCCCGGCGTAAGGCAAAAGTCGGAAGGCTGTGAAAAACAAATAGCCGTCCACAGTGAAATACTTGAACGCGTCCTGAAACCCTGTGCTGACGGCGTACCCTCCGACTTTGACGGCGACAGCCCACTGGAGAACCTGCTCATTGACGAGAATCGCGAGCAGCAGAAGCGCGAGGATATATTTTTTGATTTTCATTTGTGGAATGTGGTTGTCCCGGCGCTGCGGTTGATTCTGGGGGCGTCTCTCCAAGCGGTCGGCGGTTGGTATCGGGCCCGCCCCGGACCGGAGGGCCGGGGTGGCGGGAAGTGGCCTGTTTTTTTGACCGGGAAGCGGGGGAGGCTTGTCAAAGAGGAGGCGGGCCACCGGCCGCCGGGGTGTGGTCGGTGGCCAAAACAAATTCAAAACCGATCCCCTTTATGAAAATGAAAAATCTGTGGGTTCTCGTCGCCGCACTGAGTCCTTTGGCGGCGGCGTTGGCGGGTCCGGTCGGAGTCAACGACCGTCCGGAGCCGGTAACGATCACTTCCTCCAGCCATCCTTCCGGGGACCATGACCGGGCCCTGCTGGCCGCGCTCAAAACCAACCGGGTTCCCCTCAGGGAAGGCGTGGGGTTCACCTCCTCCAGCCATCCCTCGGGGGACAGCGATCTTGCTCCGCGCACACGTCTGGGTGCGCTCCTGGGGAAACCGGGGACTTGGGTGATCTCAAGCCATCCCTCCGGAGACCACGACGGGCGCAATCCCGCCCGGTATTGCCGGACCGGGACGGGCTCCTGTGTCCTTGGGGGGGCGGCTGTTTGCCCTGTCCAAACCCGTGCGATGCGGAAGTGACTCCCGCTGTTGGCTGACCGTGGCGAGGATGCGGAGGATCCGACGGTTGGTTTTCTGATCCTTGACGGCGATTCGGATCGACCGGGCGCCCATGTCCGTGCCCATGCCCGAGGCATCCCTCAAAAAGAGATGGTGTTTCTGGCAGGCGCGTACCCAGTGCGCGGCGTCCCATCCGTCCTCCGGGACGTGACAGAGGAGGAAACTCGCGCAGCCGTCGGTGACCTCCCAGCCGAGGCGGCGGAGTCCGGCGGCGAGGTTCCGGCGGAGCTGGGCTGTTTGGGCGTAACGAGCCCGGTAATAATCGGGGTCTTTGAGGGCCGCGACGGCGGCAACCTGTGCGGGCAGGCTGACCACCCAAGGGGGTGTGATGGCGCGGAGCGACTCGAGTTGGTGGGCGCCCGCGCAGAGATAAGCCACGCGCATCCCGCTCAACGCGTATGCTTTGGACATCGATTTGCAGACGACGACGTTTTCGCTCTGAGCCGCAAACCCCTCGAGCGATTGCTCCCGGCCCGTGTAATCGATGTAAGTCTCATCGATCCACACCCGGGTATTCACCGGAGCCAGCCGGAGCACGCGCTCGAGTTCTTGCCGGTCAACGTGGCGCCCGGTGGGACTGTTCGGGTTAACCAGAATCACGAGGTCGTAGTCCTTCTCCAAAGCGGCGGCGAGCGCGGCCAAATCGAGATCGTGATGGTTTGTCCGGCACAGATTCAGCCGGTCCACTCTGCAGCCGATCACCTGTTCCAGCACGTGGGCGTATTCCCCGTAGGTCGGATCGAGCAGCAGGACCCGTGAGCGGCTGTCGAGCCATTGGCGCAATGCGCGAAAGATCAGATCCGAGGAACCGCTGCCGGGGAGAATCTGGCTGGGGTGGACTCCGCGCGCCTGGGCGATTGTTTCCACCAAACCCTCGCACCCGGTGGGCGGCGAAGTGCGAGTGAGCCAGGGCAGATACCGGGTGAGCGCCGTGAGAACTTTCGGGGAGGGATCAAACCAGGCGTCAAGCACGTCGGCGTTGATGATCTTCGCGCTGCGTTCGAGGTGCTCGAAGTTCACGCCGATCGCCCCAAAAAAGGTGCCTCCATGGAAACAAGGGGCGGGTTTCCGCGGGCTACAGCCCAGCTGCCAATCCACATGGTCCTCCCAGCGTTCCCTCAGGCTGGGCATCGATTCCGCGGCGTCGGCAAGTGTCTCGACCCGGCCGATCATCAGCTCGTAAGTGACCGCTCCGGAATGGACGACCCGTCCTGTCCGTTTCAAACCCAAGCGGAGGTAGAGTTCCAGGACTTCCTGTCTCCCAAGGGCCGCGATCCGGGTGCCGCCATGGGATTGGACCCAACGCAGCGCGGCGTACATCAACAGGCTGGCCACCTGGGAACCGCGATGGGTCGGGTGGACAGTCAAAAGGCGCACCTCGTAGGTGGTGTCATCCGAAGCGAAGGGAAGCGGTTGGTTGGGAAAATATTTCGAGAGAGAAAACGTGTCGGCGCGGGGTGGGGTGATGCTGATGAAACCGCACAACTGGCGGCCGCGCAGCGCCACGAGGTAGATGTTTTTTTCATCCAGGGCATCTGAAAGCTGGCCGCTGGCTTGGACCGGGTGCTGGCCGATCTCCTCGGCGTAAACCGCGTGTCGCAGACGGTAAATGGAGCGGCGATCGCTCGGACGTGCCACTCGCAAGGTGAGGCGGTCCGGAGACGCAGTTTGGTTGTGAACCAGTGAAGATTCTGTGCTGATCATTCGGGGAGGGTTACAGAGCCTTCTTCAACTGCGTTTATTGATAAAAGCTTTGGAGAACATCGCCGGAATCAATCGGTCTCCCGGGTCGCCGCCCACACGAGGGGTTCATCGCGGGAGGCCCCGCCCACCGGACCCGTTGTTTTCGGGGGCCGAGCGGGTGAGAGGTTGGATGGCGGTCGGGTTGGTGGTTGGCGAGCCGGGGTTTTCCAGGATCAGACGGTTGCCCACAAAATCGAAGGTGACCCGGAACCGTTTCAGGAAACCCGAGCCCACCAGTCCGTGTCCGGCTTGGGTGAAGCGTCCGCCGGTTTCCACATCGAGATCCTCAAAAGTCCGGCCCTCGATCTGGAGCCGGGGCAGGTTCACACCCCGGGTTTCGCCGACACCGCCGACTCCCATGGAGCGCACGGTTTGGGTCGGATGGGTGGGGACGCCCACGCTCTGGAGAAAACCCTCGGGCAACTCGAGTTGGCCGGCCGAACCCGTGTCGACGAGGCAGACGAGCGGTTTTCCTTCCACTTTGAAAACCGTGAGGGGCACGTTCTGGCGCAGGCCCATGGGCAGAACGAGAGCGTCGCAGGCCGCCGTCGTGAGGGGGCGCGCGGAGAGTTCGAGGACGCCCCGGGGGTAATCCAACGTCACGCGCGCGAACATCCGCAAGTAGCTCATTCCGAGGAGTTGCATGGGCCAATGCGCGTCGATAAGGCCTCCCATGCGCCGGATGTGGAATTCCCCGTGAGCCACCGCCGCGAGGTTGTTCCCGGAGGCCGTCACGCGGCCCACCGTGATTTCCGGCAACAGCGCCAGTCCGCCCGCTATGTCGGCGTGCGTGCCGGCGATGCTCAGGGCGCCGTCTTTGAGCGGGCGCACCCCGTGAATCGCCGCCGAACGGGCGTCCATGCCGGTCAGGGCCGACCCGGTGTCCACCATCCACCATTGCGTGCGCCGGTTCACGCGGACCCGCACCTGAGGCAGTCCGCTCGCCGGTTTCAGGTCGAGCCGCAGAGGCACACGGACCGGGTCGGTCTGCGGGGAGAGCTGCGTTCTGAAAGGAAACGAATACCTTCGCCCGCCGGGGATTTTTTGGGATCCGATGCCCGCCTCCTTCAGGGTGAGCGCTTGGCGCTGGCTGCGGGCGATTTCCTCCACGGACCACGCCCGCCATTCTGGCGGCGGCGAGTGAACACAGGCGCTTTGGGCGGCCAAGGCCAAACCCGTCCCCAGACGACCGGCGTGTTTCCATGACAACAGACGGCGAAACTGGAGAGGGAACGGCATCCCATGAGAACGTTTCCAACCGTTCGCGCGGGTGCGCGTTTGAACTCGGGCCAGTCCTCGTCGGTTTATCCGGGGGCGGCGTGCCTGAGCCATCGGCACGCAGGTAGGGTGGGGAGGGATGGCAAAGTGTGAAGGAGGGTTATCTCCGAGTCTTTGGAGCGGTCAAAAACCCCCTTGATCGGTGCTCGCAGGGCCGCGGGGCGATGAATAGAGTAGGGAGGCGCGGTTGGTGAAGCACCACACGCGCCTCCCCCTCATCGAACCGGACGTGCGGATTTCCCGCATCCGGCTCTCGGAGGCTGTTCGCCGGTTTGCTTCATGGTTTACCGTAGGCAGCATGGTGCGGCATCCGATA
>CAMARB010000051.1 GCA_945860355.1 Chthoniobacter flavus
AGGTGGCTGAGGGCGGGGCGATGATTTGTCAGTTGCGCGGGACTCGGGTGGCGATCGGGCGTGAACTCGGGGCGATGGTCCGCGTGGAGCGGATGCTGGCATGACCGCAGCCGCGCCGGAAATTCTCAGTGCGTTGGGGGTGGGTCAAAAGGGGCGGGTGCTGGGGTTTGATTTGGCGGCGGAACAACGGCAGCGGCTTCTGGAAATGGGCCTCACGGTGGGGGTGGAATTTGAGGTCGTCCGGTTCGCTCCCCTGGGGGATCCCATGGAGCTCAAAGTGCGCGGATACCATCTTTCGTTGCGCAAACGGGACGCGGCGTGCATCCGCGTGGCGCTGATTTAAGGAGGGGCACGACGTTTTTCCTATGGCCAGTCTTCCCGCGGAGCCTGTTCAGGAGCAAACGGTTCGGCGCGTGGCCATTGCCGGAAACCCCAACTGCGGGAAAAGCACCCTTTTTAACGCCCTGACCGGGTTGCGCCAGCGGGTGGGCAACTATCCCGGGGTCACCGTGGAGCGCAAGGAGGGCACTTTCTTCGGCAGCCACGGCGAGCCGATGAGCCTCTTGGATCTGCCGGGGAGTTACAGTTTGCAGATCCGTTCCCCGGACGAGGCGGTTGCCCGGGACGTGCTCCTGGGGCGGTTGCCAGGGGTTGCCCGGCCGGACGTGATTGTGGCGGTGATCGACGCCACCAATCTGGAGCGGAACCTTTATTTGGTGGCCCAGATGTTGGAGCTGCAGTTGCCGCTGATCGTGGCGCTCAACATGGTGGACATGGCGGAGCAATCCGGCGTTTTGATCGATGTGCCGGCTCTCAGCGAACGGCTCGGGGTGCCTGTGATTCCCATGGTGGCCACCCGCGGCGTGGGTTTGGTGGCTCTCAAGCAGGCGCTCTCCCAGACCTCGCTGCCCGCACCCCAGGTGCGCGCGCCGTTGCCGACGTTGCTGGAATCCGAGGCGCAGAGTCTGGCCAAACGGCTGGCCGTCCCCCCGGAGGTGGCGTTGCCCGAGGCGTTCCTTCTTTTGACCCTGCACGAGGAGGCGTTGAAGGAGCTCGCGGGCCATTCCGCCGAAGTCCTCGACGCGGCGCGCTCGGCGCAGCGCACCTTGTCCGATGCGGGCCTGGATCCGATGACCGCGCTGGTGGAGGCCAGGTATGCCTGGATCCAGTCCGTGTGCCATGCCTCGGTGAGCAAGCCGGGGGACGCTGCGCTCTCGGTTTCCGACCGGCTGGACATGGTTCTCACCCACCGGGTTTGGGGATGGCTGGCGTTCCTCGGGGCCATGGGCCTGATGTTTTTCTGCATTTTCACCGTGGCCCAGGTTCCCATGGACTGGCTGGACGCGGGCTGTGTTTGGTTGGGGGAACGCGTGGGCAATCTTCTGCCCGAGAGCGATCTGCGGAGTCTGATCGTGGACGGCGTGGTGGCAGGCGTGGGCGGGGTGGTGGTGTTTCTTCCCCAGATCCTCATCCTCTATTTCTTTCTCGGTCTGCTGGAGGACAGCGGGTACATGGCGCGCGCCGCCTTTATCATGGACCGGCTCATGTCCCGGGTGGGGCTGCACGGGAAATCGTTCATCCCGCTCCTGGGCTCCTTTGCCTGCGCCATTCCTGGCATCATGGCGACGCGCACCATTGAAACGCGCAAGGACCGTCTGGTCACGATTCTCGTGGCCCCGCTGATGAGCTGTTCCGCCCGGCTGCCGGTGTACGCCCTGATGATCGCCGTGTTGATTCCCGGGGCGTCCGCTCTGAGCAAGATGGGGATCATGCTGGGGATGTATGCCCTGGGGATCGTGGCGGCTTTTGGCATGGCGTGGTTCTTCAAGACCCGGATTTTCAAGGGCGAAACGCCGATGTTGCTCATGGAGATGCCTCCCTACCGGATGCCCTCCTTCAAATCCATCGCCCTGCGGATGCTGGAGCGGGCGGGGATTTTTCTGCGCCGGGCGGGGACGGTGATTCTGGCGCTGTCAATGGGGCTCTGGGCGCTGATGACCTATCCCAAACCCGAGAACCCGCAGGCTTCCCGCGCCGAGGCGTTGGCCCAAAGTTTGGGCGGGCGGATGGGGCACATGGTCGAACCGTTGATTGCCCCTCTCGGTTACGACTGGAAGATCGGGATCGGGCTAATTGGTTCGTTCGCGGCTCGGGAGGTGTTCGTGAGCACGATGTCGACCATCTACAACGTGGAAAAATCCGAGGAGGACGGCATCGAGCCTCTGCGGGACACCATGCGCTCGGAGCTGCGCGCCGACGGGAGCCCGGTGTTTACGCCGCTGGTTTGCATTGGGCTGATGGTGTTCTACGTTCTGGCCATGCAATGCGTGAGCACGCTGGCGATTGTGAGGCGCGAGACCAATTCCTGGCGGTGGCCCCTGTTCCAGCTCTTTTATATGACGTCGCTGGCGTATCTGGCGGCGCTGATCGTGTATCAGGGGGGGCGTTTGCTCGGGTTCCAATGACGCCGTGGTGGGATCCCATTGCGGTGGGGCTGCTCCTCGCGGCTGCCGGTTTTTTCCTGGGCCGCAGGGTTTTCACGCGGAAAACGTCCCCGAAATCGTGCTGTGGCGGAGGCGGTTGCGGCGCGAAGCCGGAGCTCGGCAAAAAAGCCCGTTAACAAAGGCTCGGGCGGGTGGGGGAGTCGGGTTGTTTTCGAGGGAGCGGCGTTGTGCCGGAGGTTGAATAAAAAAACGCCCTTCCCGACGGACCCGGTGGGAGCCGTCGTGAAGGGCGTGAATGAGGGTGCTCCGGCGTCGGGAAGATCGCCGGATTTGGCCGGGCGCTTTCCCTTCTCTTTTGAGGAAGGAGAGTCGCGCCTGCGGCTGAGGTTCTATTCGTCGTCGTCGCCCTCGTCCTCGTCGTCTTCGAGAGGAGCGAGGTTGGGATCGATGGAAAAATGCCGTTTGCGTTTGGCGGCGGGAAGCGGCGCCAGGGTCATGGTGACGTTGCGTCCCATGAGTTTGGGTTCGGTCTCCACGTTGGCCATGGTGGACAGATCGGTTTTCACCCGGATCATCAGGGCCATGCCCAGCTCTTGATGGGCCATTTCGCGGCCGCGGAACTGGAGCTGGATGCGCACCTTGTTGCCCTTGTCGAGGAACTCCTCCGCGTGGCGCATCTTGGTCTGGTAATCGTGGTCGTCGATGTTCACCCGGAACTTGATTTCCTTGAGCTTGCTCGACGTGTTCCTCTTGTCCTTTTCGTGCTTGGACGCCTCGTACTTGAACTTGCCGTAATCGACGATCCGGCAGACGGGCGGTTGGGCAGTGGGAGCGACCTCGACGAGGTCGAGGCCGAGGGATTGGGCGTGCCGGATGGCATCGGAGAGTTTCAGGACTCCGAGCTGCTCGCCCGTGGAGGCCACGATCACTCGCACCTCGCGGGCGCGGATCCGGCCGTTGACTCGAATTTGTTGGAGTTGGATAGCTGCGGTTCTGGTGGGGCAGGGGACCGTGGAGCTGAGGGCCTACCCGTTTATCATCATGTCACAATTTCGCGAAGTTCGACTTGGGGGTACGATCTCCTCGGCTCGCTCTCGCTCCCCGCGCTTGCGACCCACGCGGCAGCGGACGGCGCTTCCGCGCAATCAATGTGAACGCATAGGAGAGTTCTTCGCCGGGGGCAAGGGGAAAGATGGCCAGTTGCCCGCGCTTTTTCCCCTCCACGCAGGTTCGGCCGGGGTCCCCGCCTCGGGGGACGATTTCCTCCGTGCTTCCCCGGCCGGGTTCATGGCTTATTGCTGCCTCATGGACGACCTCGCCAAATCTTTCCTCTGCGACCTGCTCAACACCCCGAGCCCCACCGGATTTGAACTCGCTGGCCAGCGCAAATGGGCCTCCTACTGCGCCCCGTTCGCCGACCGCGTGGACAACGACGCCTACGGCAACGCCTGGGCCGTGATCGACGGCCGGGCGGCTCGCCCCAAGCGCGTCATGCTGGAGGCCCATGCCGACGAGATCGGTTACATCGTCAAACACATCACCAAGGATGGCTTCCTGCGGATCGACCGGATCGGCGGCTCCGACACGGCCACGGCCCGCGGACGGCGGCTCGAAATCCTGGGCGAAAAAGGCCCGGTGCGCGGATTGATCGGGAACACCGCCATTCATTTGCGCAAGGACGCCAAGGACGAAAAAGCGCCCCAGGTCCACGAGCTCTATGTGGACATCGGCGCCGGGAGCGCCGCGGAAGTGGGCGAGGCCGGCATTCGCGTGGGGCATCCCGCGGTGTATGTGGATCGCGCGGAGTTTTTCGGCAAAAACCGGATCGTGAGCCGGGCGTTGGACAACCGGATTGGGGGATTCATTCTTTCGCAGGTGCTGGCCGGCCTCTCCAAGAAGCGGGATTCGCTGGCTTCCACCCTGTACGCCGTGAACGCCGTGCAGGAGGAGATCGGGGGCAACGGCGCGAAGATTGTGGCGCACCGGCTGATGCCCGACGTGTGCGTGGTTTTGGATGTGACGCATGCCACCGACACGCCCGGCATTGAGCTGGAGAAACACGGGGAGGTGAAGCTGGGCGGCGGCCCCAGCGTGACCCACGGCACCTGCAACCATCCGCTCGTCGTGCGCAGGCTCCTGGACGTGGCGGACCGGCTTTCCATTCCGATCCAGCACGAGAGTTCCTCGCGCTACAGCGGCACCGACACGGACATCATCTTCACCGTCCGCGAGGGGATTCCCAGCGCGCTAGTGTCCCTCCCGCTGCGGTATATGCATTCGGTGGTGGAGACGGCGGATCTGGAGGACGTGGCAAAGGTCATCGCGCTCCTGACCGCTTTTGTGGAGTCGGTGTCTGAAACCGACGAGTTCGCGGTGAAGCTTTAGGCGCGCCGCGGATCCCCGGCCGGTGTCCGCGGGGGCGGCTCCAGCGGGCAGCCCAGGAGCCGTTCCGCCAGGGACCGGTAGTTCTCGTAAACCCAGAGGCCTTCCTCGGTGAGTTCCGCCATGAGGAAATACTCGTCCGCCTGCGGATGCTGCTCCCGGGTCCAGTCCTCGTGTTCGGAGAGCAGCTCGCAGGGGTTGAGCTCCATGTCCGGCGGGGCGAATTCCTCCGGGGAATGGCCCTGGCCGAGTTCCTCGCGCAGTTTGAATCGGTGCAGCCGCTCGAGGAATCCCCGGTACTGGCGCCGGCGCTGGGCGCAATCGTGGGCGGTGGCGATCTGCGCCTCGAGCTCCTCCTGGACGTCGTCCTTCCAAGTCGCGGGATCCTCCTCCCAGTCGGCTTCCAGCAGGATACTCACGTCAAGGGTCCAACGGTTGCGGGCGGCGGCGAGCGGGAAGCGGCAGGCTTCGACGATGCGCCGGAGTTGATGCGCGGATTGGAGGCTGTAGATGCGCAGATCCAACTCGCACCGGCGGGTGTCGGAGGGGCAGGCCTCCACCTCGCCCCAGTGGGTTTCCCCCAGGAGCTCCTCGAGGATCGATTGCAGCCGTCCCGCCAGCCATTGCCCCTCGGCTTCCTGCAACGATTTGGCAAGCGTGGCCTCCCGGGATCCCGTGCGCGGCGCAAACCCGGGGTCGGCCCGGGGCCCCAAGTCCACGATCCGGAACACCGCGGTTTCGAGCGGGCGGGGCTGGGCCAACCCAAACTCGCAGTCCCATCCGCCGAGAGCCACGTTGAGGGCGTCGAGTTCGAGGCCGGCGAGGTTTTCATGGCTCGTGCTCACTTCACGCAGTTTGGGCGCATCGAGCAGCGGGGTGAAATCCAAGGGGTAATCGCGCAGCAAATGCAGGAGCCGGAGTTCCTCCAGCCGGACCAGAGGGCGCAGGTCCTGGAAGTTTTCACCGGCCAACGTGAGTTTGCGCAGTTGCCGCAGCCGGCCGAGCGGGGTCAGATCCCGGAACAGGCCGCAAACGGCCAGCTCCTCGAGGGCGGCAAAACGTTCCATGCCGTCGAGGCGCGCGAGTGCTTCGATGTGCGCCTCCCGCAGGAGCGGCATTTCCGGGAGCATCCAGCTGTCCCGAATCGGGGCGTGGCCCGGGCCTGGCGCGGTGAGGAACAACTTTCTCAACCGGCGCAGCGGCCGGCTGCCCTCCAGCATCGGCAGGTTGCCGTGGAAAAAGAGCTCCTCCAAAAGCGGCAGCTCCGCCAAGGCGTGCATGTTGCACCAGGGGAACCCGGGCCAGAGCTGGAGTTTCCGAAGGTTTTGGCAATGGGCGAGGCCGGAGTAATCCTCCAGGCGGTCGTCCTGGAGGGTGAGTTCCTCGAGCTCGGGCACAAACCGCAACGCCTCCAGCGTGGGCAGTTCGGTCGGGCCGAGTTTGAGCCTCCGCAGCTGCGGACAGAACCGCAGGCCGGACAAATCGCGCAGCGGCCGGTCGTCGCCCTGGGCCCAGTGATAGATTTCCCGGAGCGCGGGGAGCCCCTGCGCGGCGCGGTGCGCGGCGCGCGGGTCCAGCACGGCGCGGTGCGCGGGGTTGAGGCGTCTTCTGCGCTGGTGTTCACGCTGGCTTTCGCTTGAACCGCTGCCGGACGGGGCGTTCTGCCCGAGTTCCACCAGCAATTCCGCGCAGAACGCCTCTTCGAGCGAGCGCTGAGGGGACAGAGCCCACGAGACGAAATCCGGTTCGGTCATGGCCCTTTTATTGCGGCGCGCGGGACGTCGGCAAATAAGGCCGGCCGCTGAAAACCCCATGGGGCTCGCCTAGAAATAGATGGGCGCCATCTGGCGCCAGTCCCTGAACCGGTGGGCGTTGCCGCTCCAAGTGTGGAGTTCGTGGTGGATCCGTTTTTGGGTGAACGCGCGGCTCAGCGCGAGGTTGTCCGCGTAGAACGGGTCGTCCTCCCCGATCACCAGCGAGAAGCGCAGCCGGCGGATGGCGCTGAGCTGGCCTGGGTCGTGCAGGTTGGGGACGAAATGGCTGGGCATCAGGTAGTACAACGAGTCGTCGTAAAACCCGTGGAAGAGGTTGTGGTAATGGCCCGCGTCCAGCGTCAGATCGTAGCGTCCGCTGAAGGCGAGCACCCTCTGGAAATGCTTCGGGTGCCGCAGCGCGATGGCCATGGCGTGATACGCCCCGAAACTGCAGCCGTGCGTCGAAAGCGACGGGTGCGCGTTGAGTTCCCCGGAAAACGGCAGCACCTCTTCGAGCACATACCGCTCGAACTGGAGATGGCGTTGGATGCGCTCCTCGGGCGTCTTTTCGAAGCAGTAGAGGCTCTCGGCATCCAGGCTGTCCACGCAGATGAGCTGCAGTTTCCCTCCCTCCAGCCGGGCCCGCAGAGGGGCGATCATCCCGCGGTCCTCGTATTCGTAGAAGCGTTGTTTGCGCGAGGGGAACACCAGCATCCGCGGGCCGGCATGCCCGAAAACGAGCAGCTCCATTTTCCTCTGGAGCGCGCGGCTTTCCCAGCAGTGATACTCGCGGTTCATTCGAGGAGGCCGCGGGCGCTTAAGAAGGGCCGGAGCGCGTCCCTCCAAAGCACATAACCCGCGCGACTCATGTGCAAGCAGTCCGATGTGAAAAGCTCGTGACGAACGTTCTCCGGCGTTTCGAGCATCGACTCAAACACGTCGAGGAAGTGGACATGGGGCCGGGACTCGACGGCCGCCCGCAAAAGGGAGTTGGCGCGGCGTATCCGGTCGATTTGGGAGAACCTTGCCGGGCTGGGTTTGACGGAGATCACCACCACCGGGACGGTACCCAGGTGCGCCTCGAGCCGGCTCAGAAACGTCTCAAACGTGGCGAGCAGTTGTTCGGGCGTGGCGCCTTGGTCGATGTCGTTCTCGCCGGCGTAAAGCACCACGGCGCGCGGCTGGAGCGGAACCACCAGGCGTTCGAGCTCCCGAACACACTCGGCCAGTGTTGAACCGCCAAAGCCGCGGTTGATGACGCGGGTCTCGGGAAAATCCTTGGCCAGCGTTAACCAGAACCGGATCGAAGAGCTGCCGTAGAAAACCAAGGCGCCCGGGGCCGATGGATGCGCCTCTTCCTGCCGGGCAAACGCACGGAATTCCTCCTCAAAAACCGAGGGTGACAAAAGCGGCTCGTACATGGGCGGGCCGACTCTGCACGCGGGCCCGCCCCGGGGCAAAGCCCAAAGACCCGGTTCCGTTCCGGCGCCTGGCTCCGGAGAGGGCCGTTAATCGAGCCCTTCCCAGAGTTGGATGTCGTCTACCAGGCAGGCACCGCCCTCCAACCCCTTGAAATCGATCTGGTTTTGTCCGGTCATATCGACGTTTTCGTTGCGCACGACCTGTTTCTTCCCGTCGATGGAGACGAGGAGCGCACCTTTTTTAAGTTCCAAGGCTACCGTGTGCCATTCGTTCAGGGAGAACGGGACGCCCCCGAGCGCCTGGGGTGCAACCACCTTCTTGATTCCCAGCGTGGTTCCGGACTCGCTGAAGCGCAGGGTGTGGATGTGGTGGCCGATGTCGATGAGCGGAAACCCCTTCTGGTAGGCCTTTCCATCGAACCGGACCCGGAAGGTGCAGATGAAGTTTTCCGGGATCTGTTTGAGCCAGATCACGGGCCTGAGTCCCGCGTGTGCCGCATCCCCGCTGGCCTTCTTCTTCTCCTGATACGCCCCAGAAGCAGGTTTCCCGCTCAGAACACCGTTCTCGGTCGTCCAAGTGGTTTCCTGCCGGACCTCCCAGAAATCCTTTCTCATGCCGCCATCGAAGGAGTCGGCGTAGACCGGCTTGGTTTTCGAAAAGAGTTCGGGCTTGTAGTCGTCGGCAACTGCGGTCGCCCAATTCAGAGAAAACAAAAGTCCAAGCAGTGGTTGAACCGTTAGCCGGGGAAGTGTCGGGTGTGTCATTTGATGGGTCTTTTTCCTCTGGGCAAACCCCGGGCCCGAATTGAAGTTGCCAGAAAAAAGGCGAGCCCAGGATTTCCGCGCCTTTTTGGGGAACGCAATTTTCTGAGCGGCAGCGCGAAGCGCTGTCGAGAGGGGTGGGCAGACCCCGCTAGCGGTGCCGGGCGCGGGTGAGCATGAATTCGTTGCCCTCCGGATCGACGCACATAGCGAGATGGGCGGGCTCGTCCGGTGTGTCCTCGGGTTCGCGGTCCACTTTTCCGCCGTGGGCCTTGACCAGGTCGCAGCCCCCGAAAAGGTCGTTCACCTGGAAGGCGAGGCCTGTCCAGGTTCGTTCCGCCTCGCCGCCGCTGTGGATGCCCAGGAGACCGCCTGCGATCTGGAGTTCCGCGAGCACCTCGTTTTGACGGTTCACGGCCGCGCCAAACACAGTTTGGTAGAATTGCATGGCACGCGCCATGTCTTTGGCCCAAATGATGGTTTTCATCCGTTCGACTTCCATGCCCCGCAGCCTAGGGGGAACCGTGGCGGTTGCCCAGTGTCGATCTGCTGCCTTCATGCCCTCCTCCGCCATGTGGTCCAGGTCCGGTGTCTGAACCAGCGTCTCCCCGTAGCAGCCCTGGTGCGGCGAGAAATCCTCCGCGATCAGCCGGAGAAAATTCAGCGCCGGCCTTGCGGCAGAGGGTTCCTGCGCAAAGCCGCCGGGGGTGAGACGGGGGGCTGCTTATTCGGCGCTCAAACCAAGAGATTTGAGGAAGGCGGCGTCCGCCTTTCCTCCTTCGACTTTGGCGGGATGCGCCTTTTTGAGGAGGGCCTTCATTTCGGCGATCACGGGGGCGTGCTCCGGAGAGAGGGCAAGGTTGTGGTGTTCCCGGGGATCGGTGGTGTGATCGTAGAGTTCGGCGCCTTTTTCTCCGTAGGCCCACTCGGTGTAACGCCAGCGTTCGGTGCGAACCGAGTGCCCTGGAAAGCCGTTGCGCTCGACTTGGCTGAGGGCGGGACGGTTCCATTCCATGGACGGGTTTTCAAGGAGGGGACGAAGGGAGGCGCCTTCAATGGAACCCGGCGCTGGAAGTCCGGCGTAGTCGGCCAACGTCGGGTAGATGTCGAGCAGTTCCACCGTGCGTTTGGTTTTCGCACCGCGGGTTTTCTGGCCCGGCACGGAAATGATAAAGGGCACGCGGGTGCTTTCTTCGTAGCAGCTCTGTTTGTACCAGAGACCGTGTTCGCCGAGGTGGTAACCGTGGTCGCTCCAAAACACGACGGCCGTGTTTTCCTTGAGGCCGAGTTTCTCGAGGGCATCGAGCACCCGCCCCACCTGGGCGTCCACAAATGAAATGGCCGCGTAGTACGCCAGTTTGCATTCCCGCGCTTGATCGGCGGTCACGCCATCATACGGCCACTTGCCGGTGCCTTGGAGCGCGGCTGCCGGAACGCGGGTTTGTTCCCCCTCGGGAATCTCGGGGAGGGTGATGTCTTTCAGGGAGTATTTCTGAAAATAACCTTTGGGTGTGATGTAGGGGCAGTGCGGCCTGTAGAATCCGACGGCGAGGAAGAAGGGCTTTTCTTTGTGCTTCTCCAAAAGCTCGATGGCCTGCGTGGCCACCTTGCCATCGGTGTGCTCCAGGTCGGTGCCTGTCTTGTCATCGAGAAAGGCCATCGAACGGCCCAGTTGGCCGGGTTTGCCCGAGTATTGGATGACGTCTTTTTCGATCGCGGTCTTGTCGCGGCCCGCCGGGTTGTAGAACTCCTGCCACGACGCGGGGTCATCCAGTCCGCTCGTCCCGATTTGGCCCGGGTTGCCGTAGTGGTACAGCTTCCCAACACGGGCGGTGTAGTAGCCGTTTCGCAGGAACAACTGCGGGAGCGTCACGGTTTCCGGCAACCCTTGCCGGAAGTGATACTTGAGATCAAAAGTCCGGGTGGTGTTGGGTCGGAGCCCAGTGAGGACTGAAGTGCGGCTGGGCGAGCAGAGCGGGAATTGGCAGTAGGCGAGGTTGAACTGGAGGCCGTCCTTGGCGAGGCGATCGATGTTGGGCGACTGGACCTGCGGATTCCCATAGCAGCCGAGATCGTTGTTCATATCGTCCACCGCGATGAGCAGGACGTTCATTTTCTTTTGAGCGCCGTGGGTCGATAGCGGGAGCGCGCTCGAAAGAGCCAGTGCGAGGAGGAGGGGGATTCTCATTTTGGGGTCAGTCTGCACGGAGGAGGAAGGGGTGAAAAAGGATCGCGAAATTGTGGCCGCTGACCGCGGCGCATGCGTTCAACACCGCGCCGAGAACCAAGTTGCTGGTTTTGCAAATTTAGCGGGAACTCGCGGGCCGGGTTGCCGATTCTCCGCCAGAGGAGGGCTGCGGATAAACCCGAAAACGCCAGTTCCAGCGCAACGACCCCGAAGGCGCGGGCGCAACGCATCTGCGTTCCGGAATTTTCAAAAACTCTCCGCGCACCCCCGCAGCGCCGCGCAAAAATGAACTTTCTCCGACGGCTCGGCTTTCGGGTTCAAGTCCCCGCAATGGAACTGACTCCGTGCGCGGTGCGTCTGAAATGGCGGGAGGTTCAAGCCGCGCCGACTGGCGACGGCTCGCGTATTTTATGAGATGCAGGGCTCGCGCATCTCCAGCTGAGCCGCGAGGCTGGAAGTGGGTCGGTTGTATTGCACAAAAAGCCTGCCCCATACGGGCCTTCCCGGCTTTGCTGTGCTTCTTCTATAGAAGCTCTGTCACCTATTGGCTGCTATTGCCATCAGCGTTTCGCTTGATTCCTGTCCGAGGGCCTCCCCGATTGAATCGCCCTCGGGAACCCTCCCACGGGGAGAAATCGGGAAAACCGCATGGAAACAGCGTTTCTTTAAAATGGTGTTGACCCAATCACGATTAGTGGGCACGCAACCGCCCGCACGAGCCGAGGGGCTCCGATTTGTCCACGCATCGCCTCTGAGTGAACCCATCTGTGATTGCATGATGGGACTGCATGAGTGCGATGCGTGGGGCAATTGTTTTTGAGTGTATCGCAGCCGTTTGGCTGCGCGGTTGATATCAAATTTTTGAATCCAATCCACGCATTACTGTCCGCCTTGTTGTTGAGCTTGTCGCTTCCGGTTTTTGGGGGGCAGGTTTGGACCTATCAGGACATCGGAAGCTGCGCCTACGCCGGAAAATCCGAAGTGGATCCAGTGACGGGCGCCGTCGCGCTGAGCGGCTCCGGGGTGGATCTGGCAGGCGCAGCCGACTCGTTTCAGTTCCTTTATCAGACGGTCACGGGAGACGCCCAGGTCGTGATCAAAGTCCCGAGGGCTCCGGACGGCCTGCCCGGGGCGAAAGTCGGGATCATGTTCCGGAACAGTTTTGCCAGTGGCGCCATCCATGAGACGGTCTGCCTCACCCAGAGTGGAACTTGCCAGCTCCAAGCGCGAAGGCTCACCGGCTCAGGAACCACCTTGGTGCGTGAGGTGGCCAACAGGGGTGCCTCACAGTGGCTTAAGCTGACGCGGGTGGCGAATGTGTTCACGGCTTACGTCTCTTCTGACTCCAAGACTTGGGAGTTCCTTGGCAGCGATACGGTGCCGATGACGCCGACGGCTTACGTGGGGCTGGTGTCAACCAGCGGTGGAAAAGCAATTTTGGGCGCGGCAAACGCGGAGTCTGTCGAACTGTCTGAGGGCGCGAAGCAAGACGTGGCCACGCCGGTGGCGCCCGCGGTGCGAGTCACGGCGGACCCGGCAGCGATCTCTCTCAACTGGGCCGGCGGGTCGGACGACATCGGGATCAAGTCGTATGACATCTTGCGCGATGGCGCCGTGCTCGCTTCGGTACCGGCGCCCGCGAGCTCGTGGACCGACAACACCGCGGTCAGAGGAATCCTCTATGCCTATTCGGTGGTGGCTTACGACGCGGCGGGAAAGGCATCCGCCCCCAGCGCTGCGATGACAGGCTCGCTCGCTTCGGTTCCAGCGCGCTCGGAGAGTTTGGAGCTCAATCAGGATGTCGGCAAGGTGGGGCGCGTCGGAGCCTCCACCTACAATGCGACCACCGGCGAATTCGCGATCCAAGGCGCGGGCACGGGAATCAACGGCAATGCGGACGGGTTCAATTTCTCATACCAGCCACTCACCGGCGACGGGATGATCCTTGCCAAAGTCGCAACGCAGGGAGGCACCGTAGCTTCCGCAAAGGCGGGATTGATGTTCCGTGAAGGGATGGCGGTTGCAGCGCGGAATGTGGCGTTGGTAGTGACACCCGCCGGAACGGTCGCCCTTCAAAGCCGGACGACGGCGGGTGGGGGCACCGGAACCGATGCCAGTTTGAGCGCAAGAACCGCTCCGCAATGGCTCAAGCTGATCCGGACCGGCAGCGTCGTTGCCGGCTATGTCTCGAATGATGGCGTGGCCTGGGAGTGGGTCGGTGCGCGCACGATCGCGCTCGGGGCGACCCTTCAGGTCGGATTGGCCGTCGCCAGTGGCTCGGAAACCACTCTCTGCAAAGCCGGGTTCGCCTCGGTTAAGATCGCCGCGGGCACCCAGCCCGACACGCTTGCCCCCACCGTCCCGCGCCTGTCTGCGCTCTCTTCCAGCGATGCTTCGGTTACCCTGGGGTGGTCCGCCGCGCAGGATGATGTCGGGGTGAAAATCTACAGTCTCTACCGCAACGGCCTGCTGCTCAGGACGGTGTCCGCAAGCTCTTTCTCCGTTGTAGATCAACCTTTGAGTCCGGACACGGAGTACTCGTACACCGTGACCGCGACCGACGCGGCGGGAAAGACGTCCGCCTCCAGCCCGGCGCTGTCGGTTAAAACCGAGCGGAGCCGCCTCTCACCTCCGTGGGTGCATGGCGAAATCGGTGCGCCCTCCGTGGCCGGCAGAATCCTCCAATCCGGCAACGTGTTCACACTCACCAGCGCGGGGGGCGGCGCCGTTGGCAAGAGCGATGCGTTCCACTTCTGTTACCAAAACCTGGGTTCCGATGGGCAGATCGTCGCGAGGATCGCGGCCGCGTCCGGGGGGACCCCGTCGGCGGGGGTCATGATCCGCAGCGATTTGAGCGCCGCCTCGGCGTTTGCCGCGATGCAACTCGGTCGCGGGATTGTGCCTTTTAGCGGACGGAGCGTCGCAGCCGCTTCAGCGACGCGTTCGCCCGATCAAACCGGGGCGCTCCCGATCTGGGTCAAATTGACGAGGAAGGGCAATTTGGTCACCGGGCACAAGTCCATCGACGGGATTCACTGGGGGGTCGTCGGTGTGCAAACCCTTCCGCAGGCGACCAACGTCCTTGTTGGGATCGCCAGCTGGAGCGGATCCAATGCGGTGGTGAGCAGCTGCACGGTGGATATGGTCCAGGTCGATCTCGATAGCGACGGGGACGGGCTGCTGGACGCCGAAGAGGCTAGGCTCGGCACAAATCCTCTGTCCAAGGACAGCGACGGCGATGGGATGTCGGACTTCGACGAGGTGCGTTACACCGGAACAAGTCCGACCCGGAAAGATATCGACGGTTTTCTCAATGCGGTGACCAGTTCTGGCTCCAGCGGGACGGCGCTCACCGGGCGTTGGTACAAGGAAGGCTCCGGGATGTATGCCAACACGGTCCAGGGCAGCGTCGAGTATCAGCTTGAGGCCCCGGAGTCCGACCTCTACCGGCTCCAGATTTTTGGCCGCGACCAGTATTTGAAGACCGGGGTCGTCACGTTCGATCTGATGGTCTTCATCGACGGCCAAACCGTGTCCCCGCTCAGCTTGACATCGACCAATGGCGAGGCGTCAGTCGCCAGCTGTTACACGCCTTGGTTGACCAAGGGCTTGCACACGATCCGGGTGGTTTGGAGCAACCCGGTGATGAAGTACTCTCTGCGCCTTGAAAGCCTCGCTCTCCAGCGCCTGGGCGGGCCGGACAGCAACAACGATGGCATCAAGGATTGGGTGGAGGCCTTGTTGGCGGGCAAACACGGGATCGATGAAACCACGCTTCTCAGCGCCGTTTCCCCGGCTTGCGTGGAAGGCTTCGCCCAGAATCGCGCTGCGGTGGCGTTCCAACCCGCCGCCCCGGTGGGGAGGGGAGTGAACAACCGTTGGTACACGAACGTGCCCCTCTCCGCCGACGCCCCGACGCCGCTGACCGTGTCGTTTGACTTCGGCCGGTCTGTGAGCACCCGCAACGTCTCCTGGGTGAAGACCAACGTGTTGACCACCAAGAACATCACCATCCGCAAGGGCGACTCGCTCCTGTTGACGGCGGATCCCGGCAATGTCACCGGGGGAAACGTCACCTTGACCGTTCAGGGTGCGCCGGCTCCCCTCGCCACGACTCTGGCGGCCCCGCTCCCCTATCAATTCAAGAACCGCGGTGTTTTCACGGTCACCGGTGCCTACGCCGGAACAGTCAAGGCTTCGGGAACGCTGACGGTGAACGTCTTGGATGACACCTTCCCGACGGGGACGCAGGCCTGGATCAACCGGACCCGCACCCTGGATTGTCCGCTCATCAGCAAAGATTCGGTCATCGAGAGCGATGTCGATTTGTCCTTCCAAAAGAACGCCGCGCTCACGTCTGGCGGGACGCGGTTCAATGTCTGTCTCTACAGCCCGGAACCCCGGAGGGTCGTCGCCCGTGCCGGGATCAAAGGGCCGATCCTCGATTCGGCGGTCATCGACGGGTTCGATCTGGCCAACACGATGACACGGGTTGTCACCAATTACCCAGACGGCAGCTCGCTGGTGGAACACACCGTCACATTCAACGGTCGGATGGGTGCCGACCTCGCGGTTCGTTTTGAGGTTTTTGCCGCCGGCGTGTCTTTCGAAGACGGCACCATCGTCAAGCACCTGGGCCCCCGGGATTTTGACGAGTTCGGCACTGCCCGCGTTCGCTTCCTCAGGCCTGCAACCGCCAACACCTCCGTCTGTCACCGGACCAAAGTGCTTCAAGCCGGTCTCCTGATCGGCTCCCTTTGATTCTATGCGCCGGGTCCTATTTACAGCGTTGCTCGTGCTTGCCGGTTTGGGGGCTGGCCTCCAATTTTGGCGGCTCAAAAGCGTGTCCGAAGGTGACGGTCGCCAAGCTCCGGGCACGGTGCCGGATACCCGCCTTGGCCAGAGCTCGGGAACCTCCCCGGGTATCCTGCCGCGTGGAACAGCCGGACAGGCCCTCCCTACCGGCGACGGTTCGAAGTCGAAGGAAATCGCCGATCTGGTCGATTGCCGGGGCCGGGATCTGAAACCTCACGAGAAAGAATTGCTCTACGGCTTGCTGCGGGACCCCAAGCAACCTTCCGATCTCGAGCCGCTCCATCTCTACGTGCTCAAGAACCATATCCTCAACCGCCTGCGCAACGAGCCTGAGGCCTCGATCGAAGTCGAGACGGTGATGGTCGAGATGTTTGAGAACCGCGATCAGCCCGCCGTCTTGCGCGATTACGCCATTCAGCACCTCGCCTGCTGGTACGCCGACGGACACCCCAGCGAGAGGGGCCTTCGGGCGCTCACTCAGGCCCTTTCGGAGATCGACACGAGCATCGCCGGCACCGCCCTGCTCGGGCTGGCGGACCTCGCCGATTCGTACCCTGAGGTCTCCGCCGATCGGGTGGCCCAAGCCGCTTACGACATCGCCGCCTCGCCGGCCACCGGTGAACTTTCCAAAATCGCCGCCTTACGCGTCGGCGGGAAGCTGAAAATCGACGCGCTTCGCGAAACCGCAAGGGAGCTCGCCCAAACCGGCAGCACCATCCCCCTCCGGATCGCTGCGATTGCCACGTTGGGCGACCTGCCTGACCCGCAAGCTTTGAGCTTTCTCCAATCCCTGGAGGGCGGGCCGGATCCGCGCCTGGCCTTCGCCGCCAGATCCGCCCTGGACCGCGCCGTCCAACGTTAAACCCAGTTTCTCCGCGCCCACCCCGTTTGCGCTCCAATCTCTGAACGATGAAAGCCCTCTTTCGCCTCTTTACCCTTTTAGTCGCGCTGCATGTCGCCTCTCCGGCGCTGTTGGCTACCGAAGCGACCAACCCCTGCACCGGCACTCCCACGAGTTTCACTGTGGCGCCGATCTTGACGGCCTCAGTTCAAGTTTCCGGCTCCGGCTGTGTCAGCTTTAGCGGTTCCTCTACGGCGATCGACGGTTACACGGAAGACACCGACGCATGCGGGAAGGTCACCCGCACCGTTAACCCAGTCGGGAACGTTTCCTCTTACTACGTTATCGTCGGCCCGGATGGGAAAACCTACAATTCGTCCTCGGTAACGCCGAATATTCCGGGTGGCTATACCTGCACCTATGTCGTCTACAGCGACAAAGGCCTAAGTGCCACGGCTTCAGCGAGCACTTCGGTTTCCTACGGGTTAAAATCGCTCAGGAAGCCCACGCTCATTCTAACCAGAAATACCCCGGTGGGAGGCGGCTACTTGGAACGCCCTATAACCTGGTCGCTACGCGACATTGAAAAGATTCCTGGAGATGTGGTATTTGCAGATCCCAAGCGTTGTTTGCCTGATTTATCCATCCCGATTCCTTTTGACCAGGTCGATGCGCCGTCTTGGTCAATTCACGGTCCCGCCCATTTTCCCGACGAATATCGAGACGGATGGAGTGCGACTCTCGAAAAGCCGGTGATTGCAGGTGAATACAAAGCGGGTTGCACTGTTAGATTTAATTACACCGTGCCACCGCCGCCAAATTATATTTATGGCTATACCGCTGGCCGGTCCGGTTCTGCTCCGCATTTTGAAGCGGGGCAGGTCGACGTAAAGTCCGACAAAAAATCCATATCCATCACCCCTGATCTCACTTGGATTGGTAATCTTAAGGCCATTCCGATTGGTCGCTTCGGTACTTATGACCCTCCTGGTAAAGTCAGCTTCGATGTGGGTGTAGAGCTTAAGACAATTTGCTGTAAGGGAGACCAAGTAAAAAGCTATACTATCAAATCCCAGGACTTTAAAGTCGGGCTGGGGGAATTAAAGCTTCAAATTCCCACCCCGTGGCCCGGACTATTTGTAATAGGGTCTATCGGCGGCGCATTTGAGGGAAAAGTTTCGGACGCCGTCATTGGCTGTGACAGTAATTCTTGGTGTTTCAGCGGTGGAATCAAAGTCGAGGGTACATTCGGCGGCTTGGGTGGTGTCCCGGGGGCCATTGAATTGAGCGTTGGGGGATTTGGTAACGCGTCGGGTGCGGGTAACGCTTGTTATTCAGTGGTGAATGGCACGTGGGACACACGCTCATCCTGTGCTGGTGAGGCCGGATGGTTTGTGAAAGGAAAGCTATTCAACTTAACTCTGCTGAATGCTAAGGGGACCGTTTTTTCTGGTAAACTGTGGTAGAGGAGTAATCGTAATCATGCATATGAAACTAATTGGATATATCGAGTTTTATGCCGTCGTTTGTGTTTCCTCTTTGGCTTTTGGCGTTGAACCGTCGCCGCCAAATCCATCGGATGTCTCGGCATCCGATTCGTCCAAGCCCGCCTCCATTTCAGCGTTTCCTGTATTTGAGCTTAAACCCATGGAGTTTAGAATTCCCCTGAACGGAGGCATGCCGGTCGCGTCGGACGAAATGCCCGCGAATATCATCGAAGGTCACCTTGTTTATTTGGCGAAAGGCCAGTTTTTTGTCGCGGATTGCGGTCAAATTACATCAAGCAGTTCTGCGCAAACCGCCAGGTCAACTCCATGGATGACATTAACGGAGCTCGCCTACGCATATAGAAGCGGGGACAAGGAAAGGATGAAGTCCCTCTATGCCCCTGAAGCGCAATCGGCTCTCGCTGAAGCCTTGGAAGGTCCGCAAACCGGGCCAGCGATGATGGAATATGTGGCAGGTATCACTTCGATCAAAGTCTTGGCGGCGTTCGAAAAGCCTGTCGGAATCGTCGCGCTGGTTGAGATTACCGAGCGTGCCGGGAAATCCATCGCACCCTATGTCTTCACGAATGTGGCCGGGCAATATCTGACGTCTTCAGCCACCGTTTCGACTGCTGATATATTCAACTTAATCGCGTACCTGAATGGAAATTCAATCGAGAGCTTAAAGGTCATGGGCGCAAAATGAACTGGACGGTTGTGGAGTTTGTTTCCATTTGATTGCTTGCAGACGTCACGGCGTTCTCAGCTCGTGTGGATGCGACCCGAGGGATGGGTGGGGTGGGCATGGTTGATCCTGATGAACGCGGGCTTGGTCTCGGCATGCGTGTTTATCTTTTTGGGGATGTATTATAGCTCGATTACTTTTATTGCGCTGATGGCGATCGACTGCGTTCTTCTAATCAGCCTCAGTTTTACTGGGAGCTGGATTAAGTTCCGCCAGTTGTCACAGTTCGCACTGGTCGAGGGTCTCGTTTTGGATTGCCGAGTAGAGGAACGCTCTTATGCGGTGATGGATTCGGAGGTGGTTTGCTGGGATGTCGAATTGGTTAGCTCTTATACTTACAGTGGTAAGACATACGAAACGAGGGTCCTTGTATCTGACTCCTGTTGGCGATCCCGGGAGTCGGCGCTCGCATACATCGCCAACCGTGTTCACGGGGACGGATGCCGTCTGGCTGTGAATCCGAGGAGGCCTGCCGAATGTTTTCTGTTCGATGTGGATCCCGGTAATCGGCGCCGGTATGCGGTTGCTTCGTTCTTGTTTACGGGTTTAGCGGTAGGCGGCGTCACCGTCGCGTGGCGGCTGGATTGCTTCAATTCGGCCTTTCTTTTGTTGAGGTCCATCTTGAGGATTGTTTGAAGTCTCAGGAATAGGAATAGGGGACAGGGTGGAGGAATAGGTGGAGGAATAGGGGACAGGGCTTCTATTGAAAGGCCACAGCAAAGCCACGAGTCTACCAGCTCCAGAGTGTGTCTATAGTTTGTCTCTCCCCAGCCCCAGCCGCCCACGCCTCCCTTTCAGCGTTTCCCTTTGGGGCGTTCGCAAAATGATTGTGATTGTTGATGTAAAAAGGTGGCGCTTCAATGCCCGGTCAAAATAAGGGCCTCAATGCGTAGAACACAGAGAACTCGACCATTAAATGGAGCACGGCTGCAGACGAGGAGGGGCAGACTTCTAGGGGGCTTCTTGGTGGGGCTATGTTTCGCGATGATCGTCCTGCTGCTTTGCACCCCAGAAGGGAACGCAGAGGAGATTTTGCATAAAAGCGGCGGTCATCCCGCGCCGGGCGATTTGATGTTGCCTTCCGAGCTGATCGCGTTCGCCACCGAGGCGGCAGAAATTGACGTTGAGCCGGGCGCAGAGTCCGCCCATCACGCTTTTTCATTCCGGAACGTCTCGAGCCGGGAGGTCGTTTTTGAAAAAATCGAGACTTCGTGCGGATGCACGGTCAGCTCGCTGAAATGTCCGCTGAAGATCGCTCCCGGTGCGACCGGCTCGATTCCAGTCACGATGAAAGTAGCCGGGAAAACCGGGACGATTCGCAAAACGGTCACTGTTTACACGGATCAGGGGAAGCGAGTTCTCACGATTCAGGCAAAAATTCCGTTTGCTAACGAGCAATCGACTCAGGGAGCGTTGGCGCCGCCCAAGGCTCGCGGTGGGGAAGGAACAATGAGCGTCGATGTGATGAGGAGAGCCGCCGCGGCGGACCGGCAGTCGGTTTTCAAGGGCGATTGCGCCAGCTGTCATGTCGCTCCCGGGGTGGGTAAGTATGGAAAAGAGCTCTACACCAGAGCATGCGGCATTTGTCACGAGGACGAAAATCGCGCATCGATGGTCAAAGATCTTCGAAAGGTGGGCAACCCGTCCGACACGGGGTTTTGGCGCAGTCGAATCGAGAAAGGAGTGGCAAAGACCCTGATGCCGGCATTCGCGGAAACAGAGGGCGGCCCGCTTTCGGCTGTCCAGATTGAATCGTTGGTGGACTATCTCTCGACCGAATTCCTCGCCGAACAAAAGCGATGACCGGACGGCCCGCCCGCCCATCGTGGTGCATTTGGGCGTGCTCGCGGACCGCGATCAATTCGGAAAACCTGCGCAACCATTTTGAATCTGAAATTGATGAATGCTGAAGCGGGTCAATTTGGATCGGATGCCTTGGTATTTCGCGAGGCCCGCTGGCGGGGCGTCGCGCTCTTTGTCGCGGTTGCCTCTGTGTTTTGGATTGTTTCGCTGATCGCGTTTTTCACAGGACCGAAGCCGGAAAATCTAGCGGGACTGGTTTTGGTGGACTTGGTGGTGGGGGCCGCGGTGATCTGGAAGATGTTGACGGTTTTTCGGCCCAACCCGTGGTGGGTGGTGGTCGATGGTGGCGCGATCTACCTCCGAATGCATTCGTCGGAGTGCCGGGAGGATCAATCCGCCTCGGCATTGCTCCGCCTCTCATTGGATGAAGTGCGGTCGGTGGGAGGTCATTCGAAATTTTACCAGATGCGGGACGGAAAGGGTTTCGAAGGCTTCAATCACTGGCGGGACTCGATCGACTTGGCTCTCCGCCCGGGTGATTGGTCTGAACTGGCCGAAATACTGCGTCAAAAGCGCCGGCGGTATCCCCATCTGAAGGAGGGTGACGGGTGGACGGTTTGGAAAAAGAACTCGCTTTGTCGGCTATCGATGCCGACTCCCCATGTGATTCGGATTTGCTGGCGGGACAGTGGCGAAGGCATCTGCTTGAGCCCCGGCGTTAGCCACGCGGCGGACAGGTTTGGCGGCGTCATTGAAATTCGGGATGTCGACCGCAGGGAGACGGTGGATTGTTCAGACCTGGATCCGCAGAACGCGCTGCCGGTCATCATCGAGCTGTGTGATATCGGTCTGGAAAAGGAGGCCGAAGCGGTCGTGCAGAATTGTTTGGACGCCTCGTCGTTTGATTGCAGGGAAAAGCTGGAAGCCATCTTGGCCCGGTGAATCCTGCGCTGTTTTTCAGTGCGCTCGAAAGGGGTCTGTTGGGGACAGACAAACTGCGGGGACAGTATTGAGCTGGTAAACACTCTGCTTTACTGGGGCTTACCAATAGAAGCTCCGTCTTCTCTCTTATTGGCTAGTGGCTCCCCTCAATAGCCGAAGTTCCAGCGCAACGCCTTGGCAGTCCGTAATTTTAAAAAACGCTCCGCGCTCCCCGCGGCTCCGCGTGAAAATGATCTCCCTTCGAAATCCCGGCGTTCGGGAGATAGCGGGGAGGAGAGGGCGTTATTTGGACTTTAGGCCCACCGTGTTCAATGTGATGACACGATATTGATAGGTCTTTCCAGGCTCAGCCGTTGCATCGGTAAAACGCATCGGCACCAATGGCTGTGTGGGCGTGTCGCTGTACTGTAAGTTTTGAAAAAGAGGACGTCCGAACGGGTTCTTCCCTTGCTCCGGAACATTCGCAAGAGGCTGGCCGTCCCGCTCAATAATAAAGCCGGCGATGCCGCTCTCCAAATCCGCATCCGCCTCCCAGGTCAGCTCGTTGCCCTTCACTTGCAACCGCGTTGGGGCCGGCGGAGGCGTCGTGTCCGGCACTGCGGTGTCTTTGACGTAGTGCTCC
>CAMARB010000052.1 GCA_945860355.1 Chthoniobacter flavus
CCGCGATTGCCTTCCGGCTGTCCATCGCGCCGCCCCGGACCAAAAACCAATTTACTAGCTCCGCTCACCGGCGCCGGTAGCTCACGGCGGGCTTGCTCAACATTCAGTTTCATTCCGGGCTGCGCCGGAACGAAACTTAAGGGTTAGGCGCGGCTGGGAACGCTATAGATCGCACTCCTGGAGATCTGCAGTTTTCATGAGCGAGCGGAGCAAGCCTGTCTTCAATGGCGTATTGCCGTGAATGGGAATAACTAGGCGTTCGCGCCGACCGGCCATCGTGAAGATGTGATGGCTACCATTGATGCGAGCAAGCATCCAACCCCGCTGCTCAATGATTCTGGCGAGGTGCCGACCAGAAATCTGTTTCAAAGGGCAAGCTCCACCAATTGGTCGGGCGCGGAGACAGCTTCGGTCGGATCTCCAGCCTCCAGCCATCCTTCAACTGCTTCCTTCAGGTTGGCCATTACCTCGGCGATGGACTCGCCCTGCGTGACGCAGCCTGGCAGAGCGGGAATCTCCGCCCAAAAACCACCCTCCTCTGCCGGGTGAATAATTGCTTTGAGTGTCATTCGATGACTTTAACAGTCCGAAACTCCTTTGTCGAAGCGAGAGACGCGCAGAAGCGCCGAACGACCCCAAGCTCAGCGACTGCGGAGGGCGGCGCAGCCTGTGCGGAAAGGCGGCGGGGGCGCAGGCGGTGGGAGCACAGGCTGTGACGCCCGGAGCAGTTCGCTGCAGGGATAGCCGCTGGGGACAGGCAAACTGTAAACTGCTCTCTTTGACAAGGGAGCCCTCTTTCATCCTCCCCGGCTTTATCGAGCTGTGTGCTCCCTGCGCCGGCCTCTTGCTCCCCCGCGTCTCTCCCTCAATCAACCCGGCTGGCTCTGAACCGACAGCGGTCCCGGCCGGGCCAGCAACTCGGCGGGCGCCACCTCCAGCCGGCTCCGGATCGCCTCCGGGATGGGCACCGCCACGAGACGTCCGGCAACGGGATCCAGCGTGGCGCAGACCACCGTGAGACTGCCCCGGGCTGCGTCGGCCGGCTCACCGCCCTTGCGGATGACGAACTGGTAGCGCAACGAACGGGTCCGCAGCTCCGCCACAAACAAATGAATCTCCACCTCGTCCTCGAAACGCAGGGGCCGGAGATAATCACACGAGGCGCTCACCCGGGGCCAGCCGGTGGTGGCGCCCTCCGGGTGCACCGAAAAACCCAGCGACCTGAAGAACGCGTGTTCGGCGGATTCCATCATCCGGAAAAAGTTGGAGAAATGGACAATCCCCGCCATGTCCGTCTCGGAGAACTCGATGCGCCGGATGAGTTTAAATTCGTAGGCCATGGGCGCGGGACACTAGGGAAGGCCGTTTTGCGCGTCGATGACTTCGGTGGTTTGCTGGAGAAACGCCCGGGCCATGGCGGGCATGCTGTTTTCCACGGCGGCCCGGCCTTTGCGGCCCAGGTCCCGGGCCTTGGCCGGGTTCGCGAGCAACATCTCCCAACTGTCGGCCAGCGACTCCGGGTCGCCCGGCTCATGAAGAAAGCCGCAGTCGGCGGCCAGGACAATCTCGGGAAACGCCGAGGCGCGCGGCTGCGAAACCGGCACACCCGCCGCCATGGCTTCCAGCACGTAGAGCCCGAACGCCTCGCTGTAGGTCGCGGGCACGGAAAACAAGGTGAGCCCCTGAAGAAACGCGATCTTCTCCTCCCGGGTGACATTGGGCAGAAACTCGACATCCGCCCCGCAACGCGCCGCGGCGAGTTTCTTGCGCAGCCGAGCCACGTAAGCGGCATCGCCGGAGGTCATCGCCCCCGCGCAACGCAGACGGGCTTGGGGAAAACGGCCCCTTTTTTTGAGCAGAATGAAGGCGTCCACCAGCAGGCCCAACCCTTTGCCTTCCACCATCCGCGCCAGATAACCGATCACGGGGTCGGCCGGCTCCCTCTGCCGCGGCTCAAATCCGTCCACGGAAATGCCGTTGGGGATCACACGGACTTGTTCCGGGGAGAGCCCCATCCGTTCCCGCATGAGTTGGCCGTAATAGACGCTGGGCGCGATAAACCGGGCCACGTCCGCGGAACGCGCGGCCAAGGTTTGCCAACACCGGGTCCGCCACGGTTGATCGAGCCCGTCGAGAAACGAATCCTCGCCTTGCAAGGAGCAGAGCACGGGAACCCCGAGTGCTTGTTTGATCCGGCGCGCCAACCCGGCGAGCAACGCGGTGGACAACCAGATGGCGTCAGGACGGCCCTGGGCCAGCAACCAGTCCACGAGCTTGTCGAGTTCCCGGTTCTGGCGGCCTTCCTCGCCCAGCAACATCGAATGGGTCAACTCGCCAATCTCGGCGCCGCCCGTCATCCCGCTTTGGCGGCCCGCCCACCGCAGAAGCGCGGGATGGTTCAGGACCCGGTCCACCCAGGGGGGGGCGGATCGGAACCAGGCGAACTTCTGCTGGAGAAACACGTTCACGCCGCCGAAGAACACGGGGGTCTCGGGCTGGGCGGGCGCCTCATCGAGAGTCAGCGGCAGGTACATCGGCAGGAGCATGGCGTCATGCCCCTGGGTGAGAAGCTCGCGGGCGAGCGCGTTGTCACGCATGCACACACCGCAGTGGTAGCTGCCGGTGCCGGGCGTCAGGAGAATGACCTTCATCGCCCTTTATCCACCGGGCTCGGTGCGCCCCGCAAATCGTAGCAGATCACCCGGGGCCCCTTGCCCGAGGCGTCTCGCTCGTTTTGGCAGACATAGAGGAGACCCCGGCTCAGGGCCGGCAACGTCCAGGTTTCCGGCGCGGAGAAGAGCGAGACGGACCGGAGCAGCTTGGCGCCGAGCGGCGACAGATCCATCCACGCCAAATCGCCGTTTTCCCCCAGACAAAGAAACGCGCCGTCGACGGCGAGCAGGGTGCCCCGCTGGAACCGGCCGTCGAATGACTCCCGCCACATCTCGCAGCCGCTGGCCACCTCGTAACACACCAACTCGGCGAGCCGGGCGTTCTGCCCGGAGAACCCGTAGAGATAACCGTCCTTCTCAACCGGCGTCATGAAATAGGCGCCGAAATTCTTGGTTTTCCAGATGGTCTTGGCCGAGAAATCCGGCCCGATCTCAACGAGGCCGCCGCCTTCCCCGTAGGCCTCGGTCACGAAAACCCCGGTCCCGGCAACCACCGGGGACGAGGCGTTCACCGACTCGGCGATCCTCGCGCGGTGCGGCGTGGCGCTGAGCACCGCACCCGTCCCGGCGTCGATGCACAACAACCCGCCCGTGGGTGGTCGGCTTTCGCCTCCGGCAAAAACCAGGACGCAATCGCGTCCGTGAAACCGGGCGGGCACGGGAGACGCGTAACTTGAACCCCACGGATGGCGTGCCACCCACAGCTCCTTGCCCGACTCCGGGTCCAGCGCCACGACACAGGCGTCTTCTTTGCCGCCCACCTGCACCACGAGCCGACCTCCGGCGAGCAGAGGCGTTGAGCCGTGCCCGAAAAAGTTGGGGTTCATCGCGTATTCGGCGGCCAAGTCGCGTTTCCAGACCAGCCGCCCCGTGTCCAGATCCAGACAGTGCAACAGACCCGAGATCCCGAAAACATAGACGCGCCCCGGGGCGAGCACGGGGCTCGTCCGCGGGCCGTCGCCCGATCCGTAACGGTCGCGATACGGCGCCTCGTAGGAAAAACTCCAGAGCGGCTTGCCGGTTTCGGCGCCGAGACACTCGACGGTCTCCCGACCCTCAAGCCGATGGAACAAAACCACCGCATCCCCCTGCACCGACACCCCCGCGTGCCCCTTGCCTTTGGAGTATTCCCACACCCGCCGGGGCCCCGCGGCGCCCCAGTCCTTGAGCAACGGTTTCTCGGCCGAATTCGCCCGGTCGTTGCGCCCTAGAAACCGGGGCCAAGCCTCTGTCACGGCGTCGGGCTGCAGCGGCTTGGGCGCCTCGTGAAAACGCAGGCGCGAGGGCTCGGCGCCCGAGGCGCGTCCGGGGACGGCGGCAAGAAGTGCGACTCCGGCCAGCAGCCAGAGACGGAGGTTCCGGGCGGAGAACCGCCCGCTCAAGAAACCGGTTTTCATCGGGCGGCCACGGCCGGAGAAGGCGCCGCCGTGCGCCCGTGCGGGAGGACCTCGGGCAGCCGGGCGAACTCGGAAACCGCCGAGAACAACCCGTCAAAATCGCTGAACAAATCGCCGATCAAACAATCGGTGAGCGCCCCGCGCTGCTCGGGATGTTTCTTGAGCATCCGAGCGAAACTAAAATTCACGTCGTAGAAGCCGTACACCAACGTGCGCATCGTCTCGATGGCGTTGCAGAGACGCTCGCCGTATTGCGAAAACTGCGCCCCGGTCGTGTCCCCCGACGCCAGGGCGGCGTCCACGGCGTCCGCGGCGAGTTCGCCGCTCTTGAGCGCGAGAAACACGCCGCTGGAGAACACGGGATCCAGGAACGCGAACGCGTCACCCGCGAGCAACAACCCGTCCGCGGCGCAGTACCGGGACCGGTAGGAGAACTCACTGGTCACCCAGTATTCGCCGAACTGCTCGGCGCCGGCGAGATGATCCTTGATCCAGACGTTGCGCTCGATTTCGCGCGCCATGATCGTCGCGGGATCCTTGGACTCGGAGAACAGGTAATCCTTTTCCGCGACGACCCCGAGGCTGACGATGTCGCCCCGTAGGGGGATGTACCAGAACCAGCCGCGATCCTCGACATAGGCGACCGTGGTGTTGCCTTCGTCGATGCCGGGGTCGCGCCGGGCGCCGCGGTAGTAGGTCCAGACGGCCATTTTGTTGAGCCGCGGATCTTTGACCCGCCAACCCTGGGGAGCGGTGGCGACCTGTTCCCGGCCGGAACAATCGATGGTGACCGGGGCGAACACCTCGCGGGTCTCGCCCTCCTCGGTCAACGCCACAACGCCCACGACGCGGCCGCTGTCGTCCTTGAGCACCCGCTGGACCGGGGTGCGTTCGCGGACTTCGACGCCTTTTTTGCGGGCGTTTTCGAGGAGCATCGTGTCGAAGTCGGCGCGTTCCACCTGCCAGGTGGTGGAGCTGGGATGATCCCGGTGCTGGAAGAAATAGAAGGGCTGGGACTGGCGGCCGTCCTGGGTGACGAACTGGACGCTGTATTTTTTCGTGAACGCCATGCGGTCCATCTCCTCGAGAACCCCCAGGCGCTCCAGGGTGTACCAGCAGTAGGGCATCAACGACTCGCCCACGTGGTATCTGGGGAATTTCACCTTTTCCAGGAGCAACACCCTGCGGCCTTTCTGGGCCAGAAGCGCCGCCGCCGTCGACCCGGAGGGACCGCCGCCGATGACAATCACGTCGTATTGGGAGTGGGTGATCATAGTTTTTGGATGGGTTAAGGCCGCAACAGCTCCACGATCTGCGCAAGAAGAACGCCGTCGGCGCTCAGCAGTTCGTTGCACCGGCCATAGAAGCAGGGTGCGTGGGGAAGCTCAAAATAACTCCGCATCGCCGAATCCGCGCCGAGCCGGATAAACGCCCGGGGCCGGCTCCGGTAATGCACGCCGAACCGGTTGAGCAGGCCGCCCAGGGGCAGCCGGGCATCTTCGATCAGGGCCCGCAATTCGCCCTCAAACGCCTGGAGCTGAATTTCGATGGCGCCGTATTCCACGGGGAGCTTGGTCTGTTCCACCGTGAGCACGACCTCCCGCCGGTAGGTTTCCGGGGAGGACTCGCAACTCAGGCAACGCAGCACGAGGGTGTCCCCGTAGAGCTGCTCGAGCCGCGAGGTCATGTCGCCGTCGTGCACCAGAAGCGTGCGGTACGGCTCGGGCATCTGATCCGGCTCGATGAATTCCACCGACGCCAGAGGTTGTTCGCGGCGGAACACCGTGAGGGGATGCAGCAGATCGTTTTTCCGAGGGGAAACTCTCATGTGTATCGGGTTCCTTTGTGTTGAGGCAGAAAGAACGCGTGCAGCAGCGGGTCCACCCGCAGCAACGCCTCGCGGGACAGCACCAGCCAGTCGCCCTCCTCCCGCAGCCAGCCTTTGAGCCGCAGATCGGCCCACTGCTGCGAAAAACGGTCGGTGATTTGGATCCCGAACTTGGCCGCGAAATACGAGCGGCTCACCCGGCCCAGCTTGAGCTGGAGAATGAGCTCCCGAATCATGCGTTCCTCCTCGGTGGTGGCCATGGCCCGGGACACGGGAAGTTCGCCCCGTTGGATGGCTTCAAGGTATTGGGTGAACTCGGTGAGGTTCTGGAAATGGGTGCCGGCCAGGTGCGAGAAGGACGCCACGCCCAGCCCGACAAGATCCGCGCCGGTCCAGAGTTGGTCCCGGTAAACGAACCGGGTGGCGTTGGGATCGCGCACGGCCGTGTAACCGCTGGTGACGGTGTAACCGGCCTTCTCCAGCTCGCTAAATGCCAGGTCCACCCAGGCGCGTTTGGTAGCCCAGTCCGCCACCGGGGCCACCAGTTTGCCCGCCGCTTTCATCTCCTTGTAGATGCCCGTGTTGTAGGGAACTTCCATCTGGTAGATGGTCACGCTGTCGGGCTGCAGCTCGATGAGTTTCCTGACGTTCTCCCGCCAGTTGGCGTCGGTTTCCTCCACCATCCCGGCAATCAGATCGATGTTGATCTGCGGGAACCCGATGGATCGCGCGTATTGATACGCCCGGTAGATTTCATCCGTGCGATGGGCGCGCCCGTTGATCTCGAGGATGTGACTGTCGAAATTCTCCACCCCGAGCGAAAGCCGCGTCACGCCAATCGCCCGCAGCGCCGCGAGCTTTTGTTCGGTTAACGTGCCGGGTTCACATTCAAAGGTCACCTCCTGCGCCTCGTCCCAGGGCAGGATCTCTTTCATCCGGCCAGTGAGCGATTCGAGCTGGCTCACGGAGAGATACGACGGGGTGCCGCCGCCAAAATAAACAAACTGCGGTTTGCGGCCCCGGATCAGGGGCGACGCGGCGTAGACCTTGAGCTCCTCAATTCCGGCGTCCAGGTAGCCCTTGATCTGCTCGGCGTTTTTGTCCGTGTACACCCGGAAATAGCAGAAGTGGCAGCGTTTCCGGCAGAAAGGGATATGGAAATACACCCCCAAAGGCACCCGGGGCACGGGCGCCCGGTGGAGGAGCTCGCCCACCCGCGCCGCCGTGTCCGTCCCCCAGTACGCAAACGGCGGATAGTTCGCCACGAAGTAGTTGCCCGCCTCGGTCTGGGCGGCTTCACGGTCGAGAATGTCGGCGATTTCAGAGCTCATAAGGCACGGGAGAAAAATTCAGGGCTGCCCGGGAATGGCCCGGCCAAAACAGTAGAGGGTTCCATCCTCGGCGCCGACCACCAGCCGGCCCTCCGCCGCGGCCGGGGACGAGGTGACGGGCGAGCCGATGTCGTATGCCCAGCGTTCCTTGCCGTCGTTCAGACCCACGCAATAAAGCCGCCCGTCTTCGCTCCCCACGATCACCGCGTCTCCGCAGACCACAGGCGAACTGTCCACTGGCTTGCGGGTCTGGAAAACCCAGGAGACAGCGCCCGTCGCGCGCTCCAGGCAATGGAGCCGTTTGTCGCGGCCGCCGATGATCACGAACTCCTCGGTCACCGCCGCCGAGGAGTAATAGGGAAAGTTGCGGTCGCGATATTTCCACTCGATGGAACCGGCCCTGGGATCGAGAGCAAGGACCTGGTTGCCGTAGTTCCCGACATAACCGCGATCGCCCCGGACGGCGATGGAGGAAGCCACGTAGGCCTCGGAATCGATCTGGCGCAGCTCCTCGCCGTCCGCAAGCCGCAGCACGCGGATGACCGAATCACAGCCGCCGAACACAATCGCGTCAGTGCCCAGGATCGCCGGGGTGCCGTTGATGTAGTTGTCGGTGGCCCGAGTCCACACGGCTTTGCCGGTGGCGGCGTCCACGCAATGCATGCTCGCGTCGTAGCTGCCCACCAGAATCCAGACCCCGGGGGCTCCGGGATTCTGGGCGAAGTTAGCGCTGCCGAGAATCTTGCCCGCGGTCTTGTATTTCCAACGGAGGGCGCCGGAGGCGGCCTCGAGCGCGTAGAGATGCTCATCGGCGCTGCCCACATACACGGCCCCGTCCTGCACCAGGGGCGTGGCCTCGATGGGGCCCTCGGTTTTAAAACTCCAGAGTTCGCGTCCATTGCCCAGGTCCAGGGCGCGGAGGACGCCGGCTTCATCCCCGAAATACACGCGGTTCCCGGCGATGGCGGCGGAACCTTTGATGGGTTTGCCGGTGGCGAAACTCCAAGCCAGCTCGGGTTTAAGCGGTGCTGGCATCTCGGCCACGCCTTGGAGCTGCGGCCCGCCCCGGTGCATCGGCCAATCGGCTCCCGACACCGCTCCGCCGGTCAGCCCCAGGGAAACGAGAATCGCCAGCCAAACGGCAGCACGGGTCATCCCAATACCTCCCGGTAAATCCTCTCAAAATCTTCCGCCCCCACAGGACGCGGATTAAACCCGGCCGTCCACTGGCGGGCCGCGTCCTGCGCGAGAGCCTGGATCACGGCGTCGTCCGCGGGAACCCTCCCGGAAGTCGGGAACATGCCCGCATTCCGCAGAATGCCCCGGAGCCGCTCCAACAAATCCTCCACGGAGGCCATTCCCGCCACCGCCGCGAGCGCGAGATACTGGGCTCGGGCCTCGGGGAGCTGGGCATTAAACGCGATGACGGCCGGCAGCACCATTCCCACGGCTTGGCCGTGCACAATCCCGAACCGGGCCGTTAAGGGATTGGCGGCCGAATGCGCCGCGCCCAACATGGAGTTCTCAATGGCCGTCCCGGCATACGCGGCGCCCAACTGCATCATCGCGCGCGCATCGACATCCTGCGGATCCGCCAGCACCCGCTCGATTCCACCCATGCACAGGGCAAATGCCTCCCGGGAATACATCATCGAATGCGGGGTGCGTTTTTTTGTGACCGCGGTTTCAAGCGCATGGGCCAGCGCATCCACGCCCGTGCACGCGGTCACCCGGGGCGGTTGCGAGACGGTTAGGAGCGGGTCGAGGATCGCCACCTTGGCTGCGGCTTTTAAATCCCCGCAGGCCATCTTCTGATGCGTCGTCTCATCGGAAATCAGGGCAAAAGACTGGCATTCACTGCCGGTGCCCGCGGTGGTGGGCACGGCAATTAAAGGCAGCATCGGCTGGGTGGCCTTGCCCACGCCCCAGTAATCCTGCATCCGGCCGCCGTTGGTGAGCAGGAAATTGCAGCCTTTTGCCGTGTCCAGACTGCTGCCGCCGCCCAGCCCGATAAGCAGATCGATGCGCGCCTCGCGCGCCACCTCCACGCAACGGGCCACGTCGAGCGTGGTGGGGTTCTCACGGACTTCATCAAAGACCACCACGGCAATCCCTTCCTGCTCCACCGCCGCAGCGGCCCGGGCCGGATGCCCAGCGGCGGCGATGCCCTTGTCGGTCACCAAAAGGGCCCGGCGCGCCCCGAGTTGCTTTGCGAACTCGCCCACGCGGTCCAAGGCATGATGCCCGAACACCAGCCGTGTCTGGGGCTGGCAATCAAATCCGGTAAGGGAGTTGGGGTTCATGAGGGGCGGGTTAAAATGCTGCAATATCCGTGCTCGGCGCCCCGGCCACCGCGCGCGAACGGCCCCCCCCCGCTTAAGCAAGGGGCGCGTAAACGTCCGGGGCGGTTGAAATCCGGCGCAATCATGAGAAGAAAACCGGGAAACCCGTTTAAGCGCGTTCGATGGAGCGGCGTTTGTAGAGGAACTCGAACATGTTGCCCTCGTGGGGTTGATCCCAGGAGATTTTCATCGTGGAAACCGGGCCGAGGTTGAGCCGTTCGATCAACGGCGAATCCAGGAGCTGCGCGGTAAATTCCGGGTCCTGGGTGATGGCTGTGACCACCAGGGACGGCCCGATCTGCGCCAGCATCTGGTCCTGCGGCGTCTCAACCACGCTGGCGTAGGGACAGAGATACTCTTTGTTGGCCAAGGGATGCGCGAATGAATCGCAGTGCACGATGGTGGGCCGCAGGTAGACGCCCCCGCCGAACATCACTTTCCGCGGGCCGCCCCGGTATTTGGCCGTCACATCCTCCGCCCCCGGCGTCTGCAGCCCGTCCTCGATCGCCGCGTCGATGAAGTCCGCCATCTTGGGGTTTGCAAACCCGGAAAGCCGCGCGTTTTCGTCCTTGGGCGACAATGGCTCGATCGGCCCGAGTTTTTTTGCCAGGGCATCGGCGATTTCCGCGCCGTATTTGGGCACCACCACCGCGGACGCGTTCACGCAGGAACGGCCGCCGTTCTCGGAGATGGAGCTGGCGATCAGGTCGATGTAATCGGGCCAGTTTTCAATGGCGTCGTTGCCGATGAGCACCTTGCTAAAGCCGGGGCCGTGCACGGAGAACTTGGGCTGTGAGCGGTATTGTTCGACCGTGTTGGCGTCCCCGAAGATGAGGGCGCGTCCGCAGAGTTTCATGACCTCGCCCGAGCCTTCGTGGTCGGTGGGATAAAACCCGAACGCCTCGGGAGGCGCGCCCGCCGCGATAAAGGCCTGGATCAACCGATACGGCGTCCAAGGTTCCTCGCGACCGGGCTTGATGATGACCGGAGTCTTGAGCGCGATGGCGGGGAGCCACAGCGAGTTCACCGCGGGCGAATTGCTGGGCATGATCAATCCCAGGGCGTTGGTGGTGGGGTAGTAACTCACGGCCGCCCCGCTTTGTTCGCCGTACCCGCGGTCGATGACCTCCAATGGGAGGCCCCGGGTGAGGCCGTTGAGGATCGTCCGGATATGCGTCAGGGCGTAATGGATTTTGACCATGTTCCGCCGCACCATGACCTCGGGCAGGCCGCTGGTGGAGGAGAGGGTCTCGACGTACTGCGCGGCGCTCTGGACGTGCCCCCGGTCGCCGCACGGCAGGTCGCCGTTGAGAAACCATTCGCCGGCCTTGGCTGAGATGGCGATCAACTCCTCCACGGTGAACTTTTTGAGCGCCGCGCGCGCCTCGGCGATCCGGCCAAGGTCTTTGCGGAGGATCCCCGCGTTGACCTGGCTAATGACGGCCATGGGTTGGCCGGTGAGATGGTGGCAAACCTCGGTTTGATCGAGGCTTTCGTAGGGTTTGCCACGGCGCAAAGCCGGCAGATGCGGGAGACTCATAAAAGGACGGGGCGTTTTGGGTTTAAAACCGTGCAAACAATGCTCTGAGGCGGGGCGGGTTAATAAACCCCCTCAACAATCTTCTTTTCCATTGCGCCGAACGGACGCACCTCCGCCACGCCGTCCCACGCATACGGGCCCCGGGGCCTGCGCCGGATGGCTTCGTCCCGTTCGAGGAACCGCGGCATGAAGAACTCGCGGGTCAACGTCGTCAGCTCCACCCGGCCCCACGCGTCGTAATCGACGGTGGCCTCGGTGTTTTTGGGGTCCACCACCCGCAGGACGGCCCGGGGCTGCGGGGCGTAATAGGTGATGGAATACTGGTCCTCGGGACGCAGCGGCAGGCTCGCCGCGAGGCCCATGAGGGTGTTGCCGTAGGTCGGGTAGAAGCCGATCCGGTTTTCGAGCACTTCCTCGACAATAAACCGCACGTATTGGGGGAGCATCGTGGTGCCGCCGCAGAACACGCCCCGGATCCCGGCCGCGTAGATGTCGACCTTCTCCGCCAAAGCCTCCAGCAGCTTGGGGGTGGTGAAGAGCCCGCTCACCTTGCGGTGTTTGAGAATCGTCGCGGCCTGATCCACCACGTGATCCATGTAGGCCCGGGCCTGGTCGAATTGTTTGTTGGCGATGAGTTTTTTCACCCAGCGCGGATCCAGATCGATGAAGTAACAGCTCGATCCGCGGACATGGGCGAGATGTTCAATGGCTAGGCGCAACCGGCGCGGCCCGGTCGGCCCCATCATCAGCCAGGCGCCGCCCCGGGGGAAATGTTCGTCGCTGATCTTCTCGCTGAACTCGCTGTAATCGACCTTGTAATCGTTCCAGCCGATCCGTTGTTTGGGCATCCCGGTGGTGCCCCCGGTTTCGAAGATGTTGAAGGGTTGGCCCTTAAACGCGGCCGGCACCCAAACCTCGGGCTGGAGGTCCCGCAGCCATTCGTCCTCAAAATGCGGGAACTTGCGTAGATCGGCGACGGACTGGATCTCGGCGCGGGGATCGAAGTTTTTGGCCGCCCATTCGAGCCAGAACGGGCATCCGGTCTCGGGTGAAAAATGCCAGGAGACAATTTCGCGGAGATGCGCGTCGAGCTGTTGCTGGGCCTGTTCAGGAGTGAGCGTTTGCATGGTAAAAAGGGGTTACTGCGAGTCGGGTTGTGAGGGGGGTTCAGGCAGGAAAAAACTCGCTGCCAAACCGATGAGGAACACGGTTGTGGCCACGATCCCGGCGGCCATTGCCACCTGGTCAAACGTGTTGGCTCCGGGCATGAGCGGCGCGAGCACGTTGCCCGTGAGAAAAGCGGCCGAGGTTCCCAACATCCGCCCCCCGACGTTGGTTGCGAAGCTGCCGCCGGTTCCCCGCAGGTGCAGCGGGAAAAGTTTGGGCAGGTATTCTCCGAAATAACTGAACTGCGCGACCACCAGCATGCCGCAGATCAGCACCGCCCAATCCAGGCCGGCGGCACCGGACCGGTAGAGATAGAAATAAGTGAGCGGGAACGCCACCAGCCCGGGGATGAGGAAGAGCCGCAGGAGAGAGCCCCGGGTGATCGCCGTGACCACGAGCACCGCCAGCAGGATTCGGCCAAGTAACCCGCCCATTTCCTGGAAAAACTGGATCTTGTTGCCACGGGCTTTGACGGCCGTGTCAAACGGCTCCTGTTTTTCGCGGTTGTCGCCGATGGCTTTGAGGATTTTCTCCCGGTCCACAATCGCTTTGCGCGCGTCGGGCCGGTCCGCGGTGAGGGTTCCCAGCTCGGCCTCGAGCGCCGCAAACCGGCTCTCCAGCGCCGCCCTTTTTTCCTGGGCTTGCGCGGGATCCGCGCCGGGTGTGTCGCCGGCTTTTCTGGCCGCCCGCTGGGCGACTCGCACTTGGGCGCGCTGGCTGGCGACTTTCTGGAGACCGGGGGTCTCGGCGAGGGCCCGGCTGTAGGCGGGCATCACTTCGAGCAGGTCTTTATTGAGCTTCTGAGCCTCGCCCTGGAGCTGCTTGAGTTCCTTGCGTTGTTCGGCCAGCTCCGGCACCCCGGGCGCCACCCGCAGCGGGGTGAGTTGCAGTGCGCCAAACGCCGCCGCATACGCGCACGCGGACAAGAGCGCGGTGACGAGCGTGGACCGCCTCAATGCCGGGGAGAAAAGCTCCAGGAAACTCGGGCGCTTGAGCGTGCCGGCATCCCGGCGTTCCCGCCAGACCTGGGATTCGGGAACAAAAGGCAGCAGCAGAGCGATGGGGATGGCCGGGAGCAGCCCCGTGGCGAGTGTGTACCGCCAGGAGGCGTGCGCGTTGAAGATGTCGGGAATCGGCAGGGCGGGAAGCGACTGCGCGTGGGTGACAATCCACGCGTTGACCCCGGTGACGAGGAGCCCGCCCAGGGAAGCGAACGCCTGGGTGGACCCGAGCACCCATTCGCGCTGGCGTTTGTCCGGGAACACCTCCGCCAGCCAGGTGATGGCCGCAACAAACTCCACGCACACGCCGATGAACGTCGTGCATCGGAAGAAGATGAACGTCCCAAGGCTCGTGCTGAATGCCGCTGCAAACGGCGAAAGCGCGTAGAGAAAGATACTCGCCGCCATGATCCGTTTCCGTCCGAACCGGTCGATCAACCAGCCGCCCAGGAGCCCGAACACGCCGCCGCAGAGCGCGGTGATCCACAGCATTTTCCCCGTCCACTGCGTGACCAACGGGTTGTTGGCCGGCACCTGGAGGAACTCCGCGATGGCGGGCACCGCCACCAGGGGCGTCATCAGCAGCTCGTAGGTGTCGAAGAGAAACCCGATCGAGGCGATCACGCAGATCAGCCACTGCGTGGAGGTGAATCCTTTGGGGGATGCGGAGCTGGTCATGGGAGGGAGGGGACGAATGCGAGGAAGGGGAGGGTATGCGGGCTACTTCGCCTTTTTGGAACCGGCACCGTCGCCCCTGATGGCGTAGAGATGCGTCTGGGAAGCGACATACATCGTCCCGTTGGCCACCACCGGCGTGGAGTAGATGGGCGCGCTGAGGTTCACCTCGGAGAGCACCTTTTTCTCCTTCGCCACGGCCAGGGTGACAAAATCGCCGTCTTCGTCCCCGCAATACACCTTGCCGTCCACCACGAGGGTCGATCCCCACATGTGCGCCTGCATGTCGTGGGTCCAGTAAAGTTTCCCGGTCTCGGCGTCCAGGCAGTGCACAAACCCGCTAAAATCCGCGATGAACAAAAGCCCCGTCTCCGGGTCGATGGACACGGTGGAAATGCTGCGGTGGATCCCTTTGTAATCCCAGATCAGCCCGGTCTTGGTGATGTCGCCGGTTTTTGTCGCGTCCACGCACACCAAACGGCCCACGCCTTCGCCGTGCTCGGGGTCCTGGCCAATGGCCACATACACGCGGTTCTTGTAGAACACCGGGGTCGCGTTGACTTCGCTGGGCCCTTCGGCGGCGGGATATTTGATGGGTTTGCCGTCCTTGCCGACCTTGTATTCCTCGGGCACGCAATCAAACCACCACAGTTTTTTGATGTAACTGGTGTCGCCGTCCTTCACAGGCGTGGTGTCGAGCGCGTAGAGCACGCCGTCGCCGCCGCCGAAATAGACCTGCTGTTTGCCGGCGATCTGACCGAGGGAGGGCGAAGTCCACTGGCCGTGTTTGATGTTGGGCCCGATGTTGGCGTCGTCTTCGCCGAGCAGTGCGCCGGTTTCCTTGCTCAGCGCGATGAAGGAGGGGGAGAGCGGCGACGGGATATTGACGTGGGTCCAGTCTTGGCCGTTGGAGGTGCAGGCAAAAAGTTTGTCACCGAGTGTGATCACCGAGCAGTTGGCGGCGTTGTGCGGGAAGACGCCGAGTTCATCCATCATGTCGTATCGCCAGAGAATGTCGGCGTCTTTGGCCGTCACGTCGACCTTGGGTTTGCCGGGGCCGGCCATGTACTGGCCTTCGTCGGCGACCCCTTGGTTGCCGTTGAGCTGGCCGTTGGCGTCCAAGGCCAGCACTTCGCAGCGACTGGTGACAAGGTAGAGCTTGTCGCCCTCCACCCGGGGCGAACTCAGCAACCCGAGATATTCCCAGTCGTTGACCTTGCCGCTGGCGAGCTTGGGCACGACGAGCTGCCACTGGAATTCGCCCGTGTAGGCGTCCAAGGCCATGAGGATCGAGCGGTCGTCCTTAAACCGCGCATCGCGCGGAGTGGCGTTGTTCGTGCCCACGAACAGCCGGCCGTTGGCGATGACCGGGTTGCCGTAGGTCTGCGAGCCGAGCTTCGCGATCCACTGCACGTTCCGGGTGGTCGCCATGTCCACTTCCTCGGAGTTGGGTTTAAATTTCCCGGGGTTAAACTCCGCCGGGAATCCCTTGGCAGGGGAATACATGTTGCGCCCGGGATCGTTGCCGCCCCAGGAAGGCCAGTCTTCGGCCGTTGCTTTGAGGGTGAGCGCGGCAATGCAGCCGGCCAGTGCGAAAGTGCGGGATACGCGATTCATGAGGCTAGTTGTTGGGGGTCACTGAGATGTTATCGATCCAGGCGCGCTGTTCCTGAGGGGAAAACCCGAACAGACCGGGGCTGCCCTGGGTGTGCGCGTGTTTGTGGGGCACTTCGATGGTCCAGGCTTCCGGCTCCGGCTCGCTTTTCTTCCAAGCCTTCGCCCGCACCACGCCCGAACCGTCGGCCGCCACATCCACGCGGGCCTTGAGCCGGTACCATTCGTTGGGGGTCCACTTGAACGGGACCGATTGCCGGATCCGTTCCTGGTTGGAGTTGACCTCGATTTGCTGGGCGTTGCCCTTGAGGATCACCGCGTAGCGTTGGTTGATGACGCCCACCTCGCTCATCTTGCGTTTGTTGCCCTCGGTGAGCACGTCGGCTTGGATCGTGTAATTGCGCAGGTCCGGGTGGCCGAAGAACACCTGGCCCCGCTGGAAGCGTTTGTCGTCAATCGTCTTGCACAACGCCTTGGTTCCGCCCTCGCCGGGCGCCTGGCGCACTTCGAACCGGAACCGGGCGCCGTTCCAGGGCAACGGCGGATACGCGAAGGGCGTGGGCGGCTCCAGGGTGTTGGGTGCCGCGGGCGCCGGGGGTTTGGAGGTGTCCTGGGACAGCTCAAATTTCTCAAAATCCTGCGTGATCGGCAGCTCCAGCATCACCCGCCCCTTGAGGAAACCCACCATGCCGTCGAGCGAACCTTTGAACTGCCCGGCGGACGCCACCGGCGCGGGTTCAGCCACCAGGCGTCCCTCGACAAACCCGCCTTTCATCGTGGCTTTGACCAAAGCCGTGGGCGGGATGAAAGGCTCCCAGGAAACCTTCTTCGGATCGATGTTCTCCTCCACGGTGAATCCCTTCGCATCGAGCGCCCGGACCCGGACTTGCTGGCTCTTGCCCGGGGCCAGCAACGCCTCGTAGGGAATCAGCTGGAGCTGTTTTTTCTCCCCGGGTGCCGGCCACGGCTCGGGCTGCGGCGCTGCGGGCAGGCCCGGGTTGTTTCCTTTGCGGCCAAAACAATAGAGTTTCTTGTCGGTCTGCACGTAGAGCTTGCCGTTGTAGCCCACGGGCGACCCGTAGCAGTGACCGCTGAGCAGGGTGCGACTGAGAATCGCGGCGTCGGTCTCCCCCGGCTTGAGCACCAGCAGCTCGCCATCCGCCCCGGAGCCCTCCTCGGAGGGTTTGGCGTCCGAGCCGCCTGCGATGTACATGGCCACGTAAAGCTTGCCGTCCGCGTAAAACGGGGAGCTCTGGCGCTGTTCGGCCGCGAGCTTCTTCCTCCAGAGCACTTTGCCCGTGTCGGCGTCCATCGCCGCCACCTCGCCCACTCCGGTCACCTCGTAAATCCGGTTGCCCACCACCACCGGGCTGCTGGCAAGGCTGCCCAGCGGATTGCGCCAAATCTCCAGGTCCTTCGCCTCGAAAATCTGCGGTTTGCCGGGCTCCGGCGGCTGCAGGCTTTTTGGGATTTGATACGCGGCGCTCCGGCCCACCTCGCTGGCGTCGATGTTCTCGCTCTCGTGGATAACAACCAGGGAATCCTTATACCGCACGACCGCGGCGTTGATGCCGCCTTTGGCGCCCGCCTTCGCCACGGGCATCCGCAACAGCGGCTCGCCCGTGCGCGCGTTGATGCAGACCACGGTGGAATCGCCGCCGGCGGAAAACAGAACGCGTTTGCCGTCGAGCCAGGTGAGGTAGGGCTGCGAAAACGTGTTGTCCTGGGGGCGATCCCCGGGCGCGCTGGACCAGACCAATTCGCCCGTTTTTTTGTCGAAAGCGTAGAACCTGTCCCCGGCCGGCCCGTAGGCGCCCCAGGCCGAGGTGATGCCGCGGGTGATCACCAGTTCCCGATCGATCACCGGCGAGGCCGTGCGGGAGTTGGGGAAGGTGAGGCGGCCAAACTCCTCCATCATCGAGTGTTGCCAGAGCAGTTTCCCTTCCGGACTGAAGCAGGAGAACAGCCCCTGGGTGCCCTGCGTGTACACATTGCCCGTCTCGGGATCGACCACCGGACTGGACGTGGCATACCGCTCGTAGATCGTGTCGCTCAGAAAATCGTTGAACCGATGTTCCCAGATTTTTTCGCCCGTCTCCGCGTTTAAACAGGCGAGCACCTCCCGCAGATCGGGCCCCACTCCGCTGTAACCGTTGATGTAGAGCCTGCCGTTGGCGATCACCGGCGAGCCTTGCCCGGGCAAGGCCACCGCCCAAAGGGCGCTCTTGGCGTCCACGGATTCGGGAAGGCCTTTCTCAAGGGAAACTCCGCTCTGGTCCGGACCGCGCCAGCTCAGCCAGCCTTGGGTGGCGCCGGGGGACGCCGCGGCTGCGGGTGCGGAATCGGGGGCGCCTTGCTTGGGGGCTTTGCGTTTGGCGGCGTGCAACGGGCCGGCGGCCGGGAGAAGAAAAGCGAGGGCGAACGCGAGGGAGGGAACGAGGGAGGGCTTCATGAGACGGCGGGGAACGGGGCGAGACGCCCGGGGACGCGCGAAAGCGGATGGCAAGCCGGGGGGAAAATCTGGCATGACAGGACAATTGCTTAGGACTTCGGCCCCCGCGCTGTCAAAACATTACTCACACGTATTAACTGACCCGCCATGACTCCCGACGCCGCGCCTCCGCTCCCCCTCCCCTCTCTGCGGCGTTTGCCGCCGCTCCTGCGCCGCGCCTGGTACGGACTCAACCAGACTTTCCGCCAACGCATCGCCCATTTGGGAATCACCCCCGACCAATACAGCGTCCTGCGCTGGCTCAACGAGGGCGATCCACTCGGGCTCACCCAGCGCCAGCTCACCGACCTGATGGCGAGCGATCCGAACACGATCACCTCCATCCTCTCGCGCATGGAAACCGCGGGCCTCGTCTCGCGGCATCCCCACGAAACCGACCGGCGCGCCCACCGGGTCCGGTTGGAGCCCCCGGGCGGGAGGGCTTTCAACACGGCTTTAAAAATCGCCGAGGCGTTGCAGGAACATCTGCTTTCGGCCGTGCCGGAGGAACGCCGGGGACAGTTTTTGGGCGACCTCGCGCTTCTGGCGGACGCCTGCACCGCGGCGCTCGAGAAAAAGCCCGGCAGAAAACGGCCGTAGCGCGGATTTTTGCCCGTGCATTCGGGCTTTTCGCGGCGAAGGTGTCCCCCCTATAACAGATTTTTATGTCCGAACCACGCAAGACCCTTGAGCAACGTGCCCAGATGACCGACATCGAACGGCTGCGGCATTCCGCGGCCCATGTCCTTGCCACAGCCATCTTGCGGATCTGGCCCGAGGCGCAGTTTGCGGCGGGTCCGCCCGTGGAGAACGGGTTTTATTACGACCTGGAGCTCGGGCACCGGATCTCGCCCGAGGATTTCGGGCGGATCGAGGAGGAGATGAAAAAGGAGATCAAAGCCAACCACGTTTTTGAGCGGGTGGAGATCACGCGCGAAGAGGCGCTGGCGATGGCGGAGCGGGGCGAGCTGGCGGCGTTGGAGGCGCGCGGCGTGCCGAGCAAGTTCAAGCTGGATATCATCCAAGGCATTCCCGAGGGCGAACCCATCAGCATTTACCGGAACGGCGCATTCACGGATCTGTGCGCGGGCCCGCACGTCATGCGGACCGGGAACGTGGGGGCGTTCAGGCTCACGCACGTGGCAAGCGCGTATTACAAGGGCGACGAGCGCAACCCGCAGCTCCAGCGGATTTACGGGACGGCGTTCAAAAACAAGACCGAGCTGGAGGCCTACTTCACGATGCTGGAGGAGGCCAAGAAACGCGACCACCGCAAGCTGGGCCGCGAACTGGAGCTTTTCTGCTTTGACGACGATGTGGGCCCCGGGCTTCCCCTTTGGCTTCCCCGCGGCACGGTGCTCATTGAGGAGCTCGAAAAACTCGCCAAAGAAACCGAGTTCGCCGCCGGATACGACCGGGTCCGCACCCCGCACCTAGCCCGGGCCAACATGTACCTCACCAGCGGCCATCTGCCCTATTACGAGGACTCCATGTTCCCGCCGATGATCCTGGGCGACGAGGAAGGCGGCGAAGCCTCCGAGAAATACTACCTCAAGGCGATGAACTGCCCGCATCACCACAAGCTCTTCGGCGCCGTGCCGCGCAGTTACCGGGACCTGCCGTTGCGCCTCGCCGAATACGGCACGTGTTACCGGTACGAACAGAGCGGCGAACTTTTCGGGCTGATGCGGGTGCGTTCGATGCAGATGAACGACGCCCACATTTACTGCACCGAGGACCAGTTCGAGGCCGAGTTCAACGCGGTCAACGAGATGTATCTGAAGTATTTCGGCATCTTCGGGATCGACCGTTATCAGATGCGCTTTTCCACGCATGACCCCGCCAAACTCGGCCAGAAATTCGTGGACCAGCCCGTCCTCTGGAAGAAGACCGAGGACATGGTGCGCGGCGTTTTGCAGCGGTCGGGCATCAATTACGTCGAGGTCCCCAACGAGGCGGCGTTTTACGGGCCGAAGATCGACGTGCAGGTGTGGAGCGCCATCGGCCGCGAATTCACCATCGCCACCAACCAGGTGGATTTCGCCGTACCGGCGCGGTTCGGCCTCAAATACAAGACCTCCCAGAACACCGAGGACACCCCGCTTTGTATTCACCGGGCGCCCCTGGGCACCCACGAACGGTTCATCGGCTTCCTCATTGAACATTACGCGGGGAACTTCCCGCTCTGGCTCAGCCCCGTCCAGGTGCGGCTCCTGCCCATCGGCGACGAACCGCCGCTGGTGGAGTACGCGCGGTCCATCCAAGCCGAACTGCGGGCCCACGGGGTGCGCGCCGAGATCGACGCCACGAGCAACAAGATCAACGGCAAGGTCCAGCAGGCGGAACAGGAAAAGGTGCACACGATGCTGGTGCTGGGCTGGCGCGACCTTGAAGCCGGCAACGTGAGCGTCCGCGTCCACGGCAGGGGCAATCTCGGCGCCAAACCGCGGACCGAGGTGATCGCCGACCTGCTCGCGGCCATCCGCGAACGCCGGCCGTAACAAACGGCGGCGACCAGATGCCCGCAGGGTTTTGTTCCCGGGGAGGCATTGTTCCCGGAGAGCATTGTTCCCGGAGAGCATTGTTCCCGGAGGGAACAGAGGTTGTAGCCGGGGTCGAGCGAAGCGACACCCCCGGAACGCGCGCCCCCAGAAACATTCCACCCCGCGAAGGGGTGGCAGAGGATCCAACCGGACACCTTGCGCTCTGGCACCCCTGCCAGGGTGCGACCTATTTTTGGGGGACATCGGATTCCGGTGGTGTCGCTGGCGCTCGACCACCGGCTACAACCTGGGATGCCTTCGGCATCAGGGTGCGCCAGGCAAAAGCAGTGCCGGCCAAGGCCAGCTCCAGCCAAACTCGGCGCATCCTAAAAGCCGTTTTCTTGAAGCCCTGCCTCTGCGCACCAGCCCGGGCTGTCATGGGTTGGGCGTTTTGCCAACAAACGCCATTCCGAGCTTGGCCTAAACTGAGCCTCCTCAGGTCGGATTCCTCGCTCTTTTTAAGAAGCGTGAGCCCTGTTTCGGACGGCCTCCACGCTTGCTGCGAGCCATTGCATTCGTCAACCTCACTTCTATGCGTCACGTCGTCCCCCTACTGATCGCGTTCACAACCACCGCGTTTTCTCAAAAGGCTCCTTACGACGTTTTTCCGTCAGCGGAGGCGCCCTACTACCGGGTTCGATACGAGGCCTCCACAACAGCGGGCGAATTGATCTTCCCCGTGAATTACACGGCGTGGGTGCCGCCCGGAGTCGCAGAATTGCGGGGGGTGATCGTACATCAGCACGGCTGCGGGGAAGGCTCGTGCAAATCGGGCCTGACGGGTGCGTTTGATTTGCATTGGCAAGCGTTGGCGAAAAAACACGCGTGCGCATTATTGGCTCCGTCGTATGAGCAACCCGAGAAGGCGGATTGCCAAATGTGGTGTGACCCGCGGAATGGCTCGAGTGCGGCATTTCAAAGAAGCCTGGTGGATCTTGGGGCGAAATCCGGGCATCCCGAATTGGCAAAGGTTCCATGGGCTTTGTGGGGCCATAGCGGCGGCGGTCACTGGGCGGGCGGCATGACGCTGTTGCATCCGGAACGTGTCGCTTGTGCCTGGCTGCGCAGCGGGGTTCCTTTGCTCGCAGATGATCCCAAACGGTCCGGGATTCACCCGCACACGGCACCAGACGGGGCGCTGCAGGTTCCCATGATGTGTAATCCCGGCACCAAAGAGGGCGTCACCGTGAAAGACGGGCGTTTTGCTGGAGTATGGCCTGCGAACGAAGCGTTCTTCGGAGCGATGCGGGCACGCGGAGCGTTGATCGGTGTCGCGGTGGATCCGCTCACTTCGCATGAGTGCGGCAATCAGCGGTATCTGGCCATTCCTTGGTTGGATGCCTGTCTCTCCGCGCGGTTGCCGGAAAAAGCGGGGGCGCCATTAAAAGCGATGCCGAAATCCGAGGGATGGCTTGCGCCGCTGTACGCGGGCGGAGGCGACATCGAAAAGCCGGTGCCCGCCGCGCAATTTAAGGGAGCGGTTGAGAAATCCATTTGGTTGCCGGGCGATCGGATCGCCAAGGCTTGGGAGCA
>CAMARB010000053.1 GCA_945860355.1 Chthoniobacter flavus
GGTCCCATAGGTCCCATAGGTCCCATAGGTCCCATAGGTCCCATAGCGGGAAGTCGCCGCGTCTTGTCGCGGCCCGGCCTTTATTTAGAACAATTCTTGATAAGCCTCCGGCGCTGTGGTTTTGTCTCGCACCGAAATGAGCCGCAAAACCGAACCCGCCAAGTCTTACGGTGAGACGATTGCCCAGAACGGCTTTCGCTTCACCGAGCAGCGGCGCCAGGTTTACGACGCCCTGATGGGCAACCCTGATCATCCCACGGCCGTGGAAGTGTTCATGCGGGTCAAGACCAAGATGTCATCCATCTCGTTGGCCACGGTTTACAACTGCCTGGAGACCCTCACAGAGTGCGGCTTGGTCAAACACGTCCATCACCACAGGGAACCTTCCCGGTACTGCCCCAACCTCGAGGAACACGCCCACCTTTTCTGTGAGGGCTGTGGTTCCGTGATGGATCTGCCTCTGCGGCAGCGCCGGAGGCCCGAGGACATCTGGGACATGCCCAAGGATGTCGTCATCTCTCAGCACGAAGTTTCTTTCCGCGGGCTCTGCCCCAAGTGTTCCGCAAACGACCATCCCACTAACGAAAACCGAAAATGAGCGCGCTTGTAATCAAAGACCTCCACGTCAGCATTGCGGACAAAGAAATCCTTCGGGGCCTCAACCTCGAGATCCCCAAAGGCGAAGTGCACGCCGTGATGGGGCCCAATGGTTCCGGTAAAAGCACCCTGAGCAAGGTCATTGCCGGGCATCCCGATTACACCGTGACCCGCGGCGAGGTGCTTCTGGACGGAAAGAACGTCCTCGGCCTCGAACCCGACGAACGCTCCCGGATGGGGCTCTTCCTCGCTTTCCAATACCCGCTCGAAATCCCCGGGGTTTCCAACGCCAACTTCATCCGGGCCGCCGTGCAGGCGCGGTTGCCGGAGGGCGAGGAGCTGGAGGCCACGGAGTTCTACGCCAAGCTTTACGAAAAAATGGATCTCCTTGAGATGCCGCGGGCGTTCACGGCCCGGTCGGTCAACGAGGGGTTCTCCGGGGGGGAGAAAAAGCGGAATGAAATCCTCCAGATGGCGATGCTCGAGCCGAGCTACGCCATTCTCGACGAGACGGATTCCGGCTTGGACATCGACGCGCTGAAGGTGGTCTCCAACGGCGTCAACGCCCTGCGCGGGCCCAATCTCGGGATTTTGCTGATCACCCACTACCAGCGGTTGCTCGACTACATTGTGCCCGATTACGTGCATGTCATGGTCGGTGGACGGATCGTTCAGAGCGGTGGCAAGGAGCTCGCCCTCGAGCTGGAGGCCAAGGGCTACGATTTCATCCGGGAAGGCTTGGAGGAGCCCGCGCTGGCTTCCTAGGCCGGGGCGGACTCAAGGAGAACCAATATGACTGACACTGATACCTTGGACATCGACCGCAGCGTTGGGGATTTCTCGTATCCGGAGCAGCACGAATTCGACGCCGGATACGGTCTGACAGCCGACACGGTGAACTACATCTCCAATGTCAAAGGCGAGCCGGAATGGATCCGCGAATTTCGCCTGCGGGCCCTGGATGTTTTCGAGAAAAAACCGATGCCGACGCATTGGGCTTCCAAGGATCTGGAGGCGATCAACTTTGACAAGATCCGGTACTATCTTGCGCACGGGCAGAAGGCCACGCGTTCCTGGGATGAGGTTCCCGAGGACGTCAAACGCACCTTCGAACGCCTGGGGATCCCGGAGCAGGAGCGCAAATTCCTGGCGGGCGTTGAGGCTCAGTTCGACAGCGAGGCGGTGTATTCGAACATCAAGAAGGCGGTGGGCGACCAGGGCGTGATTTTTGTCGGCTCCACCGAGGGCCTCATCAAGCACCCGGAGATTTTCAGGAAATGGTTCGGGAAAGTCATTCCCACCGGCGACAACAAGTTTAGCGCCTTGAACTCCGCCGTGTTCAGCGGGGGATCGTTCATCTACGTGCCGCCCGGAGTGAAGGTGAAACATCCTTTGCAGGCGTATTTCCGGATCAACGCCGAGAACTTCGGGCAGTTTGAGCGCACCCTCATCATCGCGGATGAGGGCAGCGAGGTGATGTATATGGAGGGCTGCACGGCGCCGAAATTCGAGACCGCCACTCTGCATTCTGCAGTGGTGGAGCTCGTCGCGCTCAAGGGGGCCAAGATCCAGTACGTCACCGTCCAGAACTGGTCGGCGAACGTGTTTAACTTGGTGACCAAGCGCGCGATTGCCCACGAGGAGGCCGAGGTCAAATGGATCGATTGCAACATCGGTTCCCGCCTGACGATGAAGTACCCGGGCGTGGTTCTCAAAGGCCGGAAGGCGCGGGGGGAAGTCATCTCCATCGCCCTGGCCAGCGACGGCCAGCATCAGGACACCGGCGCGAAGATGATCCACGCCGCGGATGAAACCACCTCCAACATCGTCTCCAAGTCCATCTCCGTGGGCCAAGGCCGGGCGACTTACCGGGGCCTGGTGCACATGCCCAAACATCTCAAGGGCTGCAAGAACAACACCGAGTGCGACGCGCTCATGATCAACGCCGATAGCCGCACGGACACCTACCCCGCCATCTCGGTGCGCGGCACCGGCAACGCCGCCCAGCACGAGGCCAGCGTGAGCCAGATCAGCGCCGAGCAGATCTTCTACATGCAGCAGCGCGGCCTGAGCGAAGCCCAGGCGATGAGCCTCTCGGTGAACGGATTCGTCAACGACTTGGTGCGGCAGTTCCCCATGGAATACAGCGTCGAACTCAAACGCCTGATCGATATGGAAATGGAGGGCTCCGTAGGATGACCTCTTCGATTCTCGAACCCGAATTCATGGAACAAACTCTCGCTGGCGCGGCCGGCAAACTTCTTGGCGCCGGCCCCCTGCTCAATGATTCACCCGCCTGGCTCCAGGCGCTCAGATCCTCGGCCTGGCAACGGTTTGAGGCTTTGCCGATGCCTCAGCGAACGGATGAAACCTGGCGTTTCTCCAATGTCCGCGGGTTGGATCTCTCGGCTTATTGCGCCCCGCAGCCCTTGGCGGCAGAAGCCGGGGATGACCTCGTGGCGCGTTCCCGGGGACTGGATCAAGTCTCGGGTCGGATGGTTTTCGGCAACGATCAGCTGCTTTCCCAGGAGGCGTTCTCCGGGCAACTCCGGGAGAAAGGCGTTCTTTGGCTTCCTTTGGAGGAGGCGTTTGAGCAGCACCCGGATTTGGTGCGCAAACATTTCATGCGGGAGGACGCCATCCTGGGGTCCCAGAAATTCGCGGCCCTTCATCAGTCGCAGGTCCGTGCGGGCACTTTTCTCTACGTCCCGCGTGGCGTCGAGCTGTCGTTGCCGCTGGAGACCTTCCATTGGATGACGGGGCAGGCCGGCGCGTGTTTTCCCCACACACTGATTGTGGCCGAGGAGCGCAGCAAGGTAACCCTGGTGGACTACCTTCAGTCGGCGGATCCCGCGTCAGAGGGGTTCGCGTCCGGTGTGAGCGATTTGTGGCTCGAGGCGGGCGCGCAAGTGACCTATGTCTGCGTTCAGGATTGGAGCGCGAAGGCGCGTTCTTTCCAGGTCAACTCGACGGTGGTCGGCCGGGATGCCCGGGCGGTGGCCCTGAGTTTGCAGCTCGGATCGGCCGCGGTGCGCAGTGAAAGTGTCAGCCATCTCCGGGGCGAGGGCGGCCGCAGCGAGATGCTCTCGTTGGCGCTCACCCTGGGGCGTCAGGAGCTCGATCAACGCACATTTCAAATCCACGAGGTGCCGCACACCTCCAGCGATCTGCTCTACAAAGTGGCGCTGGACGACGTTTCACGGAGCGTTTTTTCGGGTGTGATCCGGGTCAATCCCGGGGCGCATCAGACGGACGCCTACCAGAAGGTGCGCAACCTTCTCCTGAGCGACGAGGCCGAAGCCAACAGTGCGCCCGGTCTCGAGATTGAGGCAGACGACGTGCGTTGCACGCATGGCGCCACAACCGGTCAGATTGACGAGGAGGAGTTGTTTTACCTGCTCTCGCGCGGGATCCCCAAGAAGGAGGCCCAGAAGCTTTTCGTCGACGGCTTTCTCCAAGAAGTGATCGCACGGCTGGGCCACGATGCCTTGGGCGAGTCGCTTCGGGAAAAGGTGCACGCCAAGTGCGGAGCCAATCACCACTGGGCCGAGTAGGAAGAGCGGGTCGGTAATGAGAGAGCGTGGGCGGATCCTCTGGTTGACGCTGGCGATTGTGGCCGGAGCGGGCTTGGGCGCTGGAATCGTGTATTTCAGCCGACTAGGGCTGCCGGACTCGCGCAAGGCGCTCAGGCAGTTGGAGGAGCTCGACAAGAACTCGTTGACTGCTCTCAAGGAGTCCGTCGGCAACGACCATGTCCCCGACAATATCTCCGGCCGGATCCAAGATTACACCGTAAGGATTGGAGAGGCTGCTGCCGGTCTTGGGGTCAACGAGAGAAAGCCGGTGCTGGCTGCCCAGCGGGTTTTTCTGCCGATGGTCGGGCTGATGGCGGACTACGAAAAAGCGTTCAAGGAATTGGATTCCGCCGGGGGGTCGTCTCCGGCGACCCTCGTTTCCCAGGAGGTCATTCAGGAGCAGATCGTCCTCGCCAGGCGTCTCCTCGCGGCCAACCAAGCGCTTCTCGGGTTCTTTCGCTCCGTGGAAGCTCAGTACCGGGTGGAACTCGAAAAAGAGGCTTTGCCCGGGGAGATGAAAACTCAGGTCATGAGCGGGTTTCGAACGGGCGCGAGCATCGACCTGTATCTCAAGATCCGGGAAAGCGACGATCAACTCACGGCTTCGGTGCTCAAGTTGTTGGAGCTTTTGAGTCGGAGCTGGGGCACCTGGTCGGTGCAGCCCAAGGGTGAACTGGCGTTTGAACGCAAAGCGGATCTTACCGAGTATCAGACGCGACAAAGCGAGATGCTCGCGGCCACAGAGCGCCAGCGCTCCGCGCAGAAAGAGCTTCTGCAACGAGCCGAACAGCAGCAACGCTGGCAGAAACAGCATGCTGCGAAAACGGGCCGCTGAACCTTTCCTCCAGCCCGGGCGCGCCGGCTGGGGGTTCCCCGGGCCCGCCTAGGTCCTTGTCGGCGTGCTGCCGCTGGGTTGAGCCGCTGCGCGTCGCGGGAATCCTCCGCCGGGGCCAAGGCAGGGCTTGCGCCACCGGAGCGCCAAGGGCCTCTTCTACAGGCTCCAGACAGTTTTTCCGGCCACCACGGTCCGAATCGCCCGGCCCTTAAGTTCCCACCCGTGGAACGGCGTGTTCCGGCTCCGGGACGCGCTGGATTCCTTGTCCACGGTCCATTCGAGGTCGGGATCCAGGATTGTCACATCGGCGTGTGCTCCGACGCTCAGGGTGCCCCGGTCGATCCCAAGAAGGCGCGCGGGTTCCACGGTGAGCATGGCGATGAGACGGGAGAGGCTCAGGGCGCGTTTTTTGTGGAGGAGAATGTCGAGGAAGAGTCCCAGTTCGGTTTCCAGGCCGAGGATTCCGAAGGGGGCGAGGTCGAACTCCACTTCCTTCTCGTAGGAACAATGCGGGGCGTGATCGCTGGCAAGGACGGTGAGTGTGCCGTCGGCGACGCCCTCAATCAGCTGGTCGATGTCCCGCTGGGTGCGCAGGGGCGGGTTCATCTTAAAATTCGTGTCGAAGCTGCGGATGCTTTCGTCCGTGAGCGCGATGTGGTGCGGGCAGACCTCGCCGCTGAGCTTGATTCCCCGGGAGCGCGCTTCCTTGAGGATGCGAACGCTGCCCCCGGAGCTCAGGTGCTGGCAATGGATGGGAGTGTCGCAGAGCTCGGCCAGGAGCGCGTTGCGTTGCACGATGATTTCCTCCCCGACAGCGGGCCATCCGGGAAGCCCCAGAGCGGTGCTCACGATGCCCTCGTGCATCACGCCTTTTCCGACGAGATGATAGTCCTGGCAATGGTCCATCACGGTGAGCCCGAACATGCGCGCGTATTCCAGGGCGCGCCGCATGACTTCGTGATTTTGCACACAACGCCCGTCGTCGGTGAGCGCCACGATGCCCGCCTTGTGCATGGAGCCGATCGGCGCCAGTTCCTCCCCCGCAAGGCCCTTGGTGATCGCGCCCGTGCAGAACACGTTGATGCAGGCCTCGGCTTTGGCCTTTTCAAGGATCCAAGTGACGACGCTCGGCGAATCCACGGCCGGCGAGGTGTTCGGCATACACACCACCGACGTGAACCCGCCGGCTGCCGCCGCGCGAGAACCCGTGGCGATCGTCTCCTTCGCTGACTGCCCCGGCTCCCTGAAATGCACGTGGAGGTCGATCAACCCCGGCGCAACCACTTTTCCCGTCGCATCGATTGTTTCCACGCGGGTCTCCGGCGGGAGCGCGGTGTTGGGATCGGCCACACGGCCGTCGATCAGGAGGAGGTCGGCGAGTTCATCCCGGCCATTGGCGGGGTCGATGATGCGGCCGTTGCGGATGCGGGTGGCGGTCATGGTGGAAAAAAGCGGCTGAGAATGGGAAGCGCCCGCTCTTTAGAGCGGTTTGCGAGCGCCCGCGCACAGGTAAAGAACGGCCATGCGCACGGCCAGCCCGTTGGTGACCTGATCGAGGATCACGCTGCGGTCGCTGTCGGCGATATCGCTGTCGATCTCCACCCCCCGGTTGATCGGGCCGGGGTGCATGATGAGGGCCTCGGGCTTGAGCCGTTGCGCGCGGGCCTTGGTGAGTCCGAAAAGCGCCGTGTATTCGCCGAGGCTCGGGAAGTATTCCTTGCGCTGGCGCTCATGCTGAATCCGCAGGAGGTTGATCACGTCGGCGTCGCCGATCGCGGCGTCGAGATCGTGGGTCACCGTGACCCCGAGCGATTCGAATGCGCGCGGCACCAGCGTGCTGGGGCCGGCCAGGGTGACTTTCGCCCCGAGTTTGAGCAGCGCGTGGATGTTGGAGCGCGCCACCCGGCTAAAGAGAATGTCGCCCACAATGACGACGTTGAGGCCCGCCACGCGTCCGAGTTTCTCGCGGATGGTGAACGTGTCGAGCAGGGCTTGGGTGGGGTGTTCGTGAGCGCCGTCGCCCGCGTTGATGACGCTGGCTTGGAGTCGTTCGGCAAGGAACTGGCTGGCGCCCGCGGAGCTGTGCCGGAGCACAATCATGTCCGCGTGCAGCGCTTCGAGGTTCTTTGCGGTGTCCTTGAGGGTCTCCCCCTTTGCAAGGCTGGAGCCGGAGGCCGAGATGTTCACGACGTCGGCGCTGAGCCGGTAAGCGGCCAGCTCAAACGAGGTCCGGGTCCGGGTGCTGGCTTCCACGAAAAAGTTCACCAGCGTTTTGCCCCGGAGCGCCGGGACTTTTTTGATCTCCCGGGTGCCCACCTGCTTGAATGCGGCCGCCGTGTCGAGGATCCCGGTGATTTCCGCCGGGCTCAGAGCCTCGATGCTGACCAGGTCCTTGTGTGTCCATTCCGGAACAGGGGAGAGAGGAGCGCTCATAAACGGGGTTCGATCCATACCGAGTCGCCCTCGCTGTCGAGCGGGGCGAGCCGGACATACACGCGTTCTTCAAGTCGGGTGGGGAGGTTTTTCCCGACGTAATCGGCCCGGATGGGCAGCTCCCGGTGGCCGCGGTCGATCAATGCCGCGTACTGGATACAGGCGGGGCGGCCAAAGCTGGAGATCGCGTCAAGCGCCGCCCGGCAGGTGCGCCCGGAGAAAAGCACGTCGTCCACGAGCACGAGGGTCTTCTGGTTGAGGTCCCCGGGCAGCGCCGTGGGTTGCACGGCCCAGATCCTGCGCCGGGTGTGGATGTCGTCCCGGTGCATGGACACATCGATCACGCCCGTCGGCGGACGGATTTTCTCAAACGTCCCGATGCAGTCGGCGATCCGGCGGGCCAGTTCGACCCCGCGCGAGGGAATGCCGATCAGCGCGACCTGGCTCAGGTCGGGGTTGCGCTCCACGATCTCGTGGGCGATGCGCTTGAGCACGCGGTCGATGGCCGCGGCGTCGAGGATGAGAAGGGCGCCCGGAGAGGGCGGGGGAGGTGAGTCGGAGTTTTTGGGCATGTCCTTCGCGACCTCGCGGGATCGCATTTAAAGGAGGGGACAGGAGCGAGTCGGGCGGGCTTAGGCGCCGACGCGCGGCGCGCTTTGTCGCTGGGTTCGCCAGGAGGAGCGGTGTTTGACGATCCAATCCAAAAGGGCTTTCTCAAAGCCGATGTCGTGTCCGGCTTTCTCGCTCTCGATCCATTTGTGGCGCAGGATTTCCTCGCGTTCGGCGAGGAACTCTTTGTAGAGGAGCGACTCTTTGACCAGGTCTGAGTTGTCTTCGATCTTGGCGGTCATGGGTCGGGATTTTCGGGGTTTTGCGGCGCGGCGTCAATGCCTCACGCGGGTGAGGTTTCGCGGATTTGGCGGGCGATGTCGTGAAACGCCCGGGCGACCCCGCTGGCGGGATCGGCGGCCGTGACCGGCATTCCCCGGTCGCCCGCCTCGCGCGTGGCGATGTCGATGGGGATTTGCCCAAGCAACGGGACTTTGAGCCGGGCGGCCTCGCGTTCACCGCCGCCCTGGCCGAAGATGTCGTAGCGTTTCCCGTCACTGGGGCAGAGGAAATAGCTCATGTTTTCAACCAAGCCGAGCACCGGCACGTTGACTTTCTGGAACATGGTGGAGGCTTTGCGGGCGTCGATCAGGGCCACCTCCTGGGGCGTTGTGACGATGATGGCGCCCGCCAGGGCCACCGTCTGAACGATCGTGAGCTGGATGTCTCCCGTGCCCGGGGGCAGATCCAGGATCAGGTAATCGAGGTCGCCCCAGTCCACCCAACGCAGGAATTGCTGGGTGTACTTGGTGACCATCGGTCCGCGGAGAATGGCCGGGGAAGTGTCTTCGATGAGGAACCCCATCGACATGAGCCGGATGTTGTAGCGTTCCACCGGCGCGATGCGGTTGGTCTCGGGGTCGGCCATGGGCCGTTCGTTGGAGCCGAACATCAGCGCCATGCTCGGTCCGTAGAGGTCGCAATCGCAGAGGCCCACGCGGGCGCCGCTCTGCTCCAGCGCCACGGCGAGGTTGGCCGAAACGGTGGATTTGCCCACGCCCCCTTTGCCGCTGGCCACGGCGATGACGTGTTTGATGCCCTCGATCTGCACTGCGCCCGCGCCGCCGCCGCCTCCGGCCACGGCCGGTTGAGCGGGCGCTTGGATGTCGATGCGCACCGTCACGCTTCCCACACCCCTCAACGAGGCGATGGCCGACTCGGAGTCGTCCTTGATGGACTGCGGCACCTTGGGGTCGTTCGTGCTCAGGGACATCTGAACCACAACGTCCACGCCGTTGATCCGGATGTCTTTAATCAACCCGAAGGAGACGATATCGCGGCTGAAGCCTGGGTATTTAACCGTTGAGAGTTTTTCGCGGACTTGCTCAGGAGTGATCATGCGGGCGCGCACTTTCGGCGCGGGAGGAGCGCACGGCAACTGCGAAAAACGCCGGGCCCGTGCGTCGAGGCTCCGATGCCCGGGAAAGAGGTTTGGGCCTCCGGCCCGGCGCCTTGAATCGGTTGTTAAGGGGTCGGCTTGGCGATCGCCTCGATTTCCAGGTAAGTCGGGGAGCGATCCTTCGTGGTTTCCCGGCCGAGGGTCTCGATGCGCATCTCTTTGAGCATCCAGGCACCGTCCATTTTCTGACCTTTAGTGACCTTGAATCGGCGGGCGAGCTTCCCCGAGGGGTCGTTGGCTTCAGCCTGGGACAGGGCACCGAACTGCTGGTCGATCCACAGCGTCACGCTGCCGTATTGGGAGTCGTCCTTTCTGCCCGGCTCGACGCGGATCACCCAGCATTTGCGCAAAGAACGGGTCTCCTCCCCGGTGACGGCGGCGGAGGGCCAGTAAAGGAACTTCAGCGCCAGGTCCTCGTAGCTGATATCCGTGTCGCGGACCCGTTGATCAAACCGCGCCGCGGAGATTTTCTCCGTCCCGCCCCGGGTGATCTCCTCCAGCCGCGAGTCTTTTTCCAGGAGCCGGAGCTGGATGACTTGGGTGGGTTTCTTGAATTCGTAGCGCAGGCTGTTGCCTGAAATCGCCAGCTCAAAAGGCAGCGAAACGTCGCCCTTCCGTAGCCGCCCAACGAGTGTGTGCTGTTGGGCTGTGTACGCCTCACGCGCTTTGCGCAAAATTTGATGAGCGTCCGGAGCGGGCTCCGCTGCGCCCAGCGCAACGCTCAAGGCCAGGGTCGCGAAGAGAATCAATCGTGTCTTTACAGCGCAAATCGGGGTCATAACCTGCCGGACACTCCGCCATCTTCGAATGGACCAACAGCTTCTTTTTCTCATGAACCGCCAGTGGATCCATCCCGCGCTGGACCGTTTGATGGCGGTGGTCACCGATTTCGGGCTCTGGGCCTGGCCGATCCTCGGCCTTGCGCTCGGCGTGGCGCTCCGGGGCGGATTCCGCGGGCGCGTTTTTTTGCTCACGGCGGGGCTGGCGGTGTTGGTGAACGACGGGTTTGTTTCCCGGCCTCTCAAGCGGTGGGTGGATCGGCCCCGGCCATTCCAGAGCCACAACGAAGTGCGCCAGGTGGAGTTGTCGAAAAAATCGGGACGCTTAGCCGCCCTGGCGGCGCCCCTGAAAATCAAGATGTCGCGCTCCGTCCTGCGGGACGTCGACGGACGCTCCTTCCCCTCCTCCCACACCATGAACACCATCGCTGTGGCGCTGGTCTGCGCGGTGTTTTATCGGCGCATGGGTTGGCTGGCTTTTCTCCCGGCTTTGGCCGTGGCTTATTCCCGGATCTACACGGGGTCGCACTGGCCCAGCGACGTGTTCACCTCCGTCTTCCTCGGCCTCGGAGTGACCCTGCTTCTGCTCGCGTTTCTGGACGGCGTCTGGAGACGCCTTGGCGCCCGCTTTTTTCCCGCGCTCGCGGTCCGTCATCCCGCTCTCTTCGGCGCCCCGGCATCCCCGGGTCGATGGGATGGCAACCCTTCTCTTCTATGACGCCCCGACGGCTGTTTTTTCTCTTCCTGGGTCTGCTCACGGCGCTGCGGCTTTTCTACGTCGGCCAGCCGGAGTTGATCCCCGACGAGGCCTATTACTCCATGTGGAGTGAGCGGCTGGATTGGTCCTACTACAGCAAGGGGCCAGGGGTGGCGTCTGCGATGTGGCTGGGCACCCATCTCTTTGGCATGAACGAGTTTGGGTTGCGCGTGTTCAGCCCGCTGTTGGCCCTCGGCACGTCTTTGCTGATGTATTCCTTCGGGAAACGGTTGTTCGGCGAACCTGTCGGGATCTGGTCGGCGCTGATGATCAACTTGGTCCCAATTTTCAACGCGGGCAGCCTGTTGATGACCATCGATCCGCTCTCGATTTTCTTCTGGATGGCGGCGCTTTACACTTTCTGGCTGGCCTTGGAGCGCAGTCCCCAACGCAGCGTGTGGTGGCCCTGCACGGGGGCTCTGATCGGTTTGGGGTTTCTCTGCAAATACACCAACGCCGTGGCCCTGGTTTCCATCGTCCTCCTGCTGGCTTGCACCCGGAAATACCGCCGCGAACTCCGGCGGCCCGGGTTTTATCTGATGTGGGCGGCGTTCCTTCCCTTCCTGCTCCCTCCGGTGATTTGGAACATGCGTCATGACTGGATCACGCTCGCGCATCTCAGTGCCAGGGGCGGTTTGCAGAAGGCGTTCCAGCTCAACTTTGGGGAGTTGCTCCTGTTTTTCCTCCAGCATTTCGGGGCTTACTCGCCGCTGTTGTTCGGGGCGATGGTGGCTGCGGCGGTGTGGGCGGTTCCTCTGGCGCGCCGGAATTTCAAGACCCGGTTTCTGCTGATGTTCACGCTGCCTCTCTGGGCGCTCTACCTCTGGCTCTCGCTCAAACAGGCCGGGGAGGCCAATTGGACCGCTCCCGCCATGGTGAGTCTCGCCGTGCTGGCAACGGCGCTCTGGTATCCGGCCGCTCAGGAGTCCGCAAAAAAGCGGGGCTTCTGCCTGGCCGCATTGCTGGTGGGCTTGGGGATGAGCCTCCTGGTGGTGGAAACCGACGTGGTCCGCAGCTTGGGAGTGAGTTTCCCTTACCAGCTCGACCCGAGCAAGAGGCTCCGCGGCTGGCGCACCTCGGCCCAACAGCTCGAGTCGTTGCGGGCGGAATACGAAACGAAACTTGGGCAACCCCTTTTCCTCATCGCCAACAGCTATGGGAACGCCGCGGTGCTCGGCTTTTATCTCAAAGAGAAGCGGACCGAGGGCCCCGGGCATCCGCCGATTTACTTCCCGGAATCGCAAAACATCGAGAACCAGTTCTCGTTCTGGCCCCGGTATGACGAGTGGGTGGATTTGCGGGAATACGCCCGCGATGTTCTCGGGGCGCCGGCTGCGCCTGAGCAAAATGGAGAGAAGCGGGCGGCTTTGAGTGCGGCGCTGGCGGCGTTGCCTGCGCCCACCGCCACGGGGGCCGAGGCTGATACCCGATGGCAGGCTTTTGTGCGGGCGCTCCTGGCGGCCTGTCCCCATCTGGCGCTCGATGAATACGCCAGCCGCGAGGGGGGGATCAGTTTTTTCCAGGGCCGGGCGGCTCTTTACATTAGCGATCGGCCGGAGGAAAAAGCGCCCTCCAGCCTCCATGGCGGGTTCCAGAGCGTGGAAATGATCGCCTGCATCGATCAGTCCCGTCGTGGAGCGCCGTTGCGGCAGTGGCGCGTCTTTCTGTGCTCGGGCTACCACGGGGTCTCGCCGTGACCTCGGAGCGAACCTTTTCACGCGGTCTTGTGCTTGCGCCGTCTGCGCGGCCTGCTTTTCTACGGGACCTGCCACATTCTACTGCGTCCTGTGCCTCATCCTCTCTCGCTCTCCGTCGTGATCCCCCTCTTCAATGAGGAGGACAATATCCAGACCCTGCAGAAAGAGCTCGCTGCGGCGTTGGGCGGAATTGAGCACGAGATTCTCCTTGTGGACGACTGCTCCACGGACCAAACCCTCGCCAGAATCGAGCGGCGCCCCGAGGTGCGGGTGCTCGAGTTTGAGAAGAACACGGGTCAAAGCGCGGCGATGTTTGCGGGTATCCAGGCCGCGCGCGGCGACATTATCGTGCTTCTGGACGGCGATCTGCAGAACGACCCGGCGGACATCCCAAAGCTCCTCGCCGAGATCGAACGGGGCGCCGACCTCGTCTGCGGTTACCGGGCCAACCGCCGCGACACCCTTTCCAAACGGCTCACCAGCCGCGTGGCCAACTTTGTGCGCAGTCGGTTTGCCAAGGACGGCGTGAGGGACACCGGTTGCACCCTCAAGGCGATGCGGCGCGTTTGCCGGGAGGCCCTGGTTCCGTTTTACGGCATGCACCGATTCATCCCCGCCCTGGTCAAGGGCATGGGGTATCGCATTGTCGAAGTGCCTGTCCATCATCGCCCGCGCACCGCCGGGGTCAGCAAATACGGATTCGGCAATCGTGCGCTCAAGGCGACTCTCGATATGTTCGCCGTCCGCTGGATGCTCTCCCGCCAGTTACGGATCCGGATCAAGCCCGAGCGGGGGGGCTGATTTTCGGTGCATCCGCCCGGGCCCGGGGCGATTGATTCCTTGTCCACTCCGGGTGCGGGCTAAGTTTTGCCGCCTGACCCGGTTAAATCCCCTTGAGGTGTCTTTTTTTATGGCCTTGTCCCTCCGCTTTCCCTTCACGCAGGTCCCCGTGTTTTTAAGAGTCGCGCTGGCCGCCCTGGCTCTCCCTTTCCCAGTCGGATTCGCCGAACCTTCTGTCTTCTACTCGAACGACTTCGAGACGAGTCCCGTGGGTTCCCTGCCCAAAGATCTGGTGGTCATGTCGGGTGGGTTCGAGGTCAAGGAGGAGCAGGGGAAGCGGTTTCTGGAGTTGCCCGGGGCGCCGCTGGACACTTTCGGTCTGCTCTTTGGGCCGACTCAGAACGAGGGAGTGAGCGCCAGCGCGCGCTTTTTTGGGACAAAACAGGGCCGCAAATTTCCCAGCTTCGGGATCAGTCTCAACGGCGCGGGTGGTTATCGGCTCCAGGTGAGCCCGGCAAAAAAAGCTCTCGAGATTTATAAGGGCGACGAGTTGAGGGCCAGCGCCCCCTTTGAATGGGTCTCGGGGGAATGGAGCGCCTTGCGCATTGAGGTCTCCAAATCTCCCGCTGGCGGTCTCCAGGTTCAGGGCAGGGCTTGGCCGGCGGAGTCCCGTGAACCCGCGCCTTGGGGGATTTCTTACGAGGACAAGGAGCCGGTTGCCGCCGGGCGCCCGGCGATCTGGGGCAGCCCGTTTTCCGGCAGCCCCATTCGCTTTGACGATCTTTCCGTGACGGCGCGGTCCCCCCAGCCGTAGTTTTTCCGCAAGTCTCGCCCCCCACCATTGATTCCCCCGCCGCTCCATGAAATCCCCTCGCTCTCTTCTTTCCCTGTCGCTCTTCCTCTCGGCGCTGCCTCTTTGCGCCGCCGATTGGCCCCAGTTTCGCGGTCCAACAACCGACGGGGTGAGCCCTGAAAAAATCGCCAAGCCGTGGACGGGCGGCGCTCCCAAGACCCTGTGGAAAGTGCCCTCGGAGGGCGGATTCAGCTCTTTGGTGGTCAGCGGGGGGCGCGCGTTTACCCTCGCGCTGAAGGACTCTGGCGGTGCGAAGCAGGAAAGTTTGGTCGCACTGGACGCCAACACGGGCAAGGAGCTGTGGTTTGGCGCCCTCAATTTTCCCAAATACGACGGGGGCGGGGACGCCGGGGCGGACTCCAACAAGGGGGGCGACGGCCCCCGCTCGACCCCGGCGGTGGATGCGACGCGTGTTTACACCCTTTCCTCGCAGCTTCTTCTGCGGGCGTTTGAGGCCGGCACGGGCAAGGTGGCTTGGTCGCGGGACCTGATCAAAGAGCACGGGGGCGCGAACATCCAATGGCAGAACGCTGCGTCGCCTCTCTTGGAAGGGGGCCTGATCTACGTCGCGGGCGGCGGGCCCGATCAGTCGATCCTCGCCGTTGATCCCAAGGACGGGGCGGTTGTCTGGAAGGGGTTTACTGAGAAAATCACCCATGCCACACCGGTGGCGGCCACCATTTTAGGCCAGCGCCAAGTCATCTTCTTCCTGCAATCGGGGTTGCTCTCGGTGGATCCCAAGACGGGCAAAGAGCTCTGGCGGTATGCGTTTGATTTCAAGATCTCCACGGCGGCATCTCCGGTGGTTTCCGGCGACGTGGTGTACTGCTCGGCCGGGTACGGCGTTGGCGCCGGCGCGGTGAAAATCACCCGGAGCGGCGGCCAGTTCACCGCCACGGAGCTCTACCGGGTGCGGGGCAACAAACCTTTGGCCAACCACTGGAGCACTCCGGTCGCGAAAAATGCCAGCCTTTACGGGCTGTTCCAATTCAAGCAATACGGCAACGGCCCTCTCAAGTGTGTGGACGTCGCCAGTGGAGCGGTGAAATGGGAGCAGCCGGGGTTTGGGCCCGGTCAGGTGATCTTGGTGGGAGACCAAGTCTTGGTGCTCTCCGATGCCGGAGATCTGGTGCTTGTGGGAGCAGATCCGGAGCGTTACACGGAAATTGCCCGGGCCCAGGTGATCGGTGGCAAGTGCTGGTCGTCACCCTCGATTTCCAACGGGCGGATCTACCTGCGCAGCACGACGGAGGCGGTTTGTTTGGACGTGTCCGGAAAATAAACCGCCCCGGGGGGGAGGGGGGCGTCGCCGGCTGCTAGCGCCCGACGTAGATCGCCTCATCCGGCCAGTCCTTGCGGATGTAGCCGTCTTGCATGTTCACAGGCAGAACGTAGTTGCGCATCAGGCGCACGGGGGCGAGCACCCGGATGGTGGAAACTTCTTCGATGGAGTTTTCCCCGTGGTTTTTGCGGAGGCTGGGGATCACTTTTTCCTGCACGGTCTGGACGATGTCGGTCTCGTTGGCGCCGTCGATGAAGAGCAGCATGGCCAGTTTGCCATCGATCTCCGCGATATGGCTCTCAAAGATGACTTCCGTGAAAACCGTGCGAACCGAGGGCTCGCGCTGGATGTCTTCGAGGAGCTGCCTATAGCTCACCCCCAGGCGGAATTTGATGATGTAGAGGTGGCGCGTGGAGAACTGACCGGTGCCGGCCGCTGAGAGGTCGAGGTTGGTGTAGTAGGAGAGCACCCCCGCCTGTTCCAGCCGCTGACGTTTGCGGCCCACCGTGCGCACGTTGACCCCGGTGGCTTCCCCAATGCCGTTGTCGGATTCGCGGGGATCCCGGATCAATTGGCGAACGATCAAACGTTCCTGTTCATCGAGTTCTTTCATTGTTTCAGGGGAAAATTCCGGATGCGGGGAAAGTGCCAAAATCAGACAGAGAAGCCGCGTTTTGGCGACAAGGAATTGCTTTTTTTCACAGTTTGGCGTCGGAATTCGGACAAACTGCCGGGGCGCCCCCCTGTTGGGTTCGCTGCCCCCGGCTTTCAGGAAGGCCCCCCAAAAAACGGCAATCGCCGCGCGGGGCCTGGGCGGTCGGGCGGGTTTTTGGCGGGTTTGGACCGATTGCCCCGGCTTTTCGGCGAAAGTTGGACAGAACCGCGCGTTCTTTGTCATGAAATATTCACGGAAAACCGAAATGCCGTCTTGAATGTGACAGAACGCGGGGTAGGCTCCGCCTCCGGATTTTTTCAGGAGTTACCCTTATGAATCACGTCATCCTTGACCGCACGCAGCATGTTCGCTCGCTCTATTCACCCGATGCGGAACACGACGCCTGCGGCGTCGGTTTCATCGCCCAGATTAGCGGCAAGCGTTCCAATCAGGTTCTGCGCTACGCACTCCAGTCTCTTTGCCGGTTGGCGCACCGGGGCGCTGTGGATGCCGACGCGAAGACGGGCGACGGCGCGGGGGTGCAGACCCAGATCCCCTACAAAATCTTCGGGCCGGAGGTGGCGAAACTCGGGCACAAGCTCTACAGCGAGTCCGATCTGGGGGTGGGTATGGTTTTTCTCCCGCACGACAACGCCTACGCTCAGGCCCGCGCCAAGGCGATCATCGAGGAGGTCATCACCAAACGCGGGTTGTTTCTCTTTGGATGGCGCGAGGTTCCCATCAATATCCAGCTCCTCGGCGACAAAGCCGCCTCCACACTTCCCCGCATCGAGCAGGTGCTGATCGGTCGGCCTCACGGTTTGGCTGCCGAGTCTTACGAGCGCACCCTCTTTCTCTGCCGCAACGAGATCGAGAAACGCGCCGCTGAGGACCAAATCCGTCATTTCTACATCCCGTCCTTTTCCCACCGGGTGATTAACTACAAGGGGCTGCTGGTGTCGCCTTCCTTGGAGAAGTTCTACAAGGACCTCCAATCGCCCGACTACGAAACGGCGCTCTGTGTCTATCACCAGCGGTATTCCACCAACACGTTCCCGACCTGGCCGCTCGGGCAGCCGTTCCGGATGCTCGCCCACAACGGGGAAATCAACACCCGCCGGGGCAACGTCAACTGGATGGGGGCCCGGGAAGCGGAGCTCGAAGCCAACTTCTGGGGGGCCGACATCGAGCTTCTCAAGCCGATCATCCAGCCGGGCGGCAGCGACAGCGCCGAGCTCGACAACGCTCTGGAAGCCCTGGTGATGAGCGGCCGCGGGGTGCTCCACGCCATGACCATGCTCGTGCCGCCCGCTTGGAGCGGCGACAAGTCCATGTCCCCGGAGCTCCGCTCTTTCTACGAGTACCACCGCTGCCTCAACGAACCCTGGGACGGCCCGGCCTGCCTCGTGTTCACCGACGGCATCACCGTCGGCGCGTGCCTGGACCGGAACGGTCTGCGCCCGTCGCGGTATAAAGTCCTCGAGGACGGCATCGTCAGCCTCGGCTCGGAGTCGGGCACCATCGAGTTCGACGACGCGCACGTTCTCGAGAAGGGACGCCTGGCGCCTGGCGAGATGATCGCCGTGGACACCGCCCGCGGGGTGTTGCTCAGGGACTTGGAGATTAAGCGGGATCTGGCAGGGCACAGGCCGTACGGCGAGTGGCTCAAGAGCAACCTGTTGAGCTTGGAGAACCTCGCTCCGGCGGAACCCGCCGAGCCGGGCGAGCCCATCGATGTGCTCACCAACGCGCAGCGCCAGATCGCCTTCGGGTATTCCTCCGAGGAACTCGACATGATCCTCAAGCCGATGGTCCAAATCGGTTCCGAGGCGGTCGGTTCCATGGGTGATGACACGCCGCTGGCCGTGCTCTCGCTCCAGCCCCGGCTGCTCTACACGTATTTCAAACAGCTCTTTGCCCAGGTCACCAACCCGCCCATCGACCCCATCCGCGAGAAGCTGGTGATGTCGGTGGACGTCATGCTGGGCTGGAGGCGCAATCTCCTGGCTGAGACCCCGGAACACGCGCGCCTCATCCATTCCCGCTCCCCGATTCTGTTCGAGCACGAACTGCTCGCCTTGCAGGACTTGGCAGGCAAAGGGTTCCCCTCAGCCACGGTCGACGCCACCTGGCCGGCCGCCGAAGGGGCCGCCGGGTTGGAACGGGCCATCGAGCGGATCTGCGCGGAGGCCGAACAGGCCGTGCTCGGCGGCGCCCGTGTGGTGATTCTCTCCGACCGCAAGGTGGACCACGCCCGGGTTCCGGTGCCGATGCTCCTGGCCACGGGGGCGGTTCATCATCACCTCATCCGGACGGGCAAACGGATGAAGACTTCGCTCATCTGTGAAACGGGTGAAGCGCGCGACACCCACCAGGTCGCCTGTCTCATCGGTTACGGCGCCAGCGCCGTGTGCCCCTATCTGGCGTTTGAAACCGTGCGCGAGATCATCGCCCAAATCAAAGTCGTCGCCCGCCAAAACGTGGTCAAGGCCGGCAGCGATGCGGACAAGCTCGCCAAGGCGGAGGCCGCTCTGCGCGATGCCGAGGCGCTCACTTACCCTGTGGCGCTCAAGAACTTCCGGAAAGCGCTCGAGGACGGCCTACTCAAAATCATGTCCAAGATGGGCATCAGCGTGCTGGGCAGTTACCACGGCGCGCAGATCTTCGAGGCCATCGGGATCGGCCAGTCTGTCATCGACCGCTGTTTCTTCCGCACCGCCTCGCAAGTCGCGGGCATCGGGTTCGCCGAGATTGCCCAGGAATCCCTCGAGCGCCACGGGAAGGGTTATTCCGCCGTGCCGACCGAGAAAGGGCCTCAGTTGGAGGATGGCGGTGTTTACCGGTTCCGCCGCGCGGGCGAGCGCCACGCGGTGTCGCCCCCGGTCATCCAGTCCTTCCATAGCTTCGTCAAAACCAACAACCCGGAGGACTACAAAAAGTACGCCGAGCAGGTCCGTGCGTATCAGCCGATCAGCTTCAAGGATCTTTTGGATCTGGTGCCGAAGGCCAGCGGGCCGGTTCCGATCGAGGAGGTGGAGTCCGTTGAGGAGATCCGCACCCGGTTCACCACGGCGGGCATGTCGCTGGGAGCGCTTTCGCCGGAGGCCCACGAGGCTTTGGCCATCGCGATGAACCGGATCGGTGGCAAATCCAACAGCGGCGAGGGCGGTGAAGACCCGGAGCGCTTCAAGCGGCGTCCCAACGGGGACCTGGCCAACTCGGCGATCAAACAGGTGGCCAGCGGCCGGTTTGGCGTCACTGCGGCTTACCTTGCGAGCGCCAAGGAAATTGAGATCAAGATGGCGCAGGGCGCGAAGCCCGGCGAGGGCGGACAGTTGCCCGGACACAAGGTGAGTTCCATCATCGCCAAGCTCCGGCACACGGTGCCCGGGGTGATGTTGATCAGCCCGCCTCCGCACCACGACATCTATTCCATCGAGGATCTCGCCCAGCTCATTCACGACCTCAAAGAGGTCAATCCGCGCGCCAAAATCTGCGTGAAACTGGTGGCGGAAGCCGGGGTCGGCACCGTGGCGGCGGGCGTGGCTAAAGCCCATGCCGACATCGTGCTGGTTTCGGGCCACGACGGCGGCACCGGCGCCTCGCCGCTCTCCTCGATCAAACACGCCGGAGCCCCCTGGGAACTCGGCGTGGCCGAGACCCAGCAGGTGCTCATGATGAACAACCTGCGCAACCGCATTGTGCTCCGCACCGACGGCGGGATGCGCACCGGACGCGACATCATCACGGCGGCGATCCTCGGCGCCGAGGAGTTCAACTTCGGCACCACGGCTCTGATCGCAATGGGCTGCGTTTACGTGCGCCAGTGCCATCTCAACACCTGCCCGGTGGGCATCGCCACCCAGGACGAGAAGCTCCGGGCTAAGTTCAAGGGATCGCCGGACCACGTGGTGAACTTCTTCAACGCGGTGGCAGAGGAGGTCCGGGAGATTCTGGCCAGCCTCGGTTGCCGGTCGATCACGGAGTTGATTGGGCGTCCCGAGTTCCTCAAACAGCGTCACGTGCCCGATCATCCCAAGGCCAACACGCTCAACCTGAGCCGGCTCCTGGTGGATGTCGCGGCCAACGACCCCAGCGCGGCCCGTTACTGCACCCGCGAGCGCAACGACGGCATGCACGGCCGTCCCTTGGACGACATCATTCTCCAGGACGCCAAGGACGCCATCACCGAAGGGGTGAAGATGGCTCTGAGCTACAAGGTGAAAAACACCTACCGCTCCATCGGCACGAAGGTCAGCGGTGAAATCGGCTATCAATACGGCCGGGAAGGTCTTCCCGAAGGCACTCTCACGCTCAATCTTGAGGGCACCGCGGGGCAGAGCTTCGGAACGTTCCTCGCCAGCGGCCTGCGGCTGGTGCTCACGGGTGAAGCCAACGATTACGTCGGAAAAGGCATGAGCGGCGGTGAAATCGTCGTGCGTCCCGCCGCTTCCGCCCGGTTCCAGGCCCACGAGAACGCGATTGTCGGCAACACCTGTCTCTACGGCGCAACCGGCGGCGTGCTCCTGGCCAGCGGCCGCGCGGGTGAGCGCTTCGCCGTGCGCAATTCCGGCGGCGTGGCGGTGGTGGAAGGCGTCGGTGACCACGGCTGCGAATACATGACCGGAGGCACGGTGATTGTGCTCGGGCAGACCGGGAAAAACTTCGGAGCCGGCATGACGGGCGGGCTCGGTTACGTGCTCGATTTGGAGGATCGTTTCTCCGAGCTCTACAACCCGGGCTTGGTCGTGATCGAGCGCCTCGGTGAAGAGGACAAGGCCACGCTCCAGCAATGGGTGTTCCGCCATCTCGAAGCCACCGACAGCAAACGCGCCAAAGAAATCCTCGGGGATTGGCCCCGGTTCTCCGGCCGCTTCTGGAAGGTGCAGCCCAAACCGCCCATGGCCAAACCCGCCGAAGCCAAACCCGTGGCCAGCAGCGAGACGGTCATCAGCGAAAACGTCGTGGCGACCCAGCCCTAAAGTCTGCGCCCCGGCTCCTTGAGAGCCGAAGTGGCGCTTAAAAAGTCTTAAAACGGCGGGTTTTTTCGGAGACGAAACAAACCCGCCGTTTTTTCATTCCCGGAAAAAGTGGGCTTGGGAGAGAGGGTTCCGCCAATGTCCCGCTTGAGAATTTTCGCGGGCTTCTTAACTTGGGGGCGTGCGTGAATTTGCCTCTGCGGGTCTGACGGGTTCCTTGCTGATCGCTCATCCCGAGCTGCGCGACCCGAATTTCGTCAAAACCGTGTTGTTCATCGCGGCGCACACCCCCAAAGACGGGGCGATTGGTCTGGTGCTCAACCGGCCCACAGACCGCAGGGTGGCGGATCTCCTTCCCGGGCAGGACCTCGGGCCGCTGACACAATTGCCGGTGTTTTTCGGCGGGCCTGTGGAGACCGAGCAGCTCATCTTCGCCGCGTTTTGCCGGGACCCGAAGACGGGGATTCTGCAGGGGTATCACCACCTGGGGTTGGAGGAGGCGCAGGCGCTTCTGGAGACGAGTCAGTCCGTGGTTCGGGCGTATGTGGGGTATTCGGGCTGGTCCAAAGGCCAGTTGGAGGGGGAACTTTCCCAGAAAGCGTGGTTGGTGGGGAAACCCGGATCGGATGTGCTTTCGGAGAAACGCTGCGGTTTGTTGTGGCGGGATTCGGTCAGCGGTTTTGGGCCCTGGTTCCGGCTGGTGGCGGAGGCTCCCGAGGATCTTTCCCTGAGTTGATTTCGCCCTTTTGGGAGAGGCGTTGGAAAGGGCTTTGGGGGGCTCTTCGGG
>CAMARB010000054.1 GCA_945860355.1 Chthoniobacter flavus
GAGCCGCTCCTCGAGGGCGGAATCGACCTTGTCGATCATCTTGAAAACGTTCTTGAGCTGGAGCCCGGAGCGGATGGCCTGCATACGGAGGTGATCCTCCTCGTTGATCATGATCGAGAGGGTCTGTTTGCGGTTCATCACCACCGCAGATCCCACCCCCTTGGCCGCGTGTTCCCGAGAAACGAGATGTCGCTCTACGAGCACTTGTTTCTCCAAAGCCGTAAGGTCCTGGGAATAAACAGAATACGCGTCGGTCATTTCCGGGAGCTCTTCGACCCGGGGCTTGATCGTCTCGAGAATCTGAAGGCGCTCGGTTTTTTTCGCCCAACCAGGAAACGCGTGGTTTCTCAAGTTACGAGCCAGACGAACCCGGCTGCTGACGACGATTTGAGAGTGTGGGCCCTCTCCTCGGAGCCATTCCCCGGCGTTGGTGAGAATGTTGTGGATTGGCATGATCCTGGGAACTCAGGCTTCGACTTCAAACTGCTTGATCTGGTCCCTCAACAGGGCCGCCACCTCGTAATTCTCCTCCAGCACCGCCTTGCGCAAATCGCGCTGGAGGGCCTTGATTTGCGCCTCCCGTTCCATGATGCGAGAGAAACGAGACGGCTTTTTCCCCACATGGACGACTCCCTTGTGCATGCCTTTGAGAAGGCCCTGCAGACCCTCTGCGAACGTGTCATAACACTGGCTGCAACCCAGGCGCCCCGTTTTTTTGAAGTCCGCCTGGGTAAACCCACAAACGGGACATTTCTGGCTCCCGCCTCCCCGCTCAATCTCTTGCGCGGCTCCCAAACCCAAAAGCAGGTCGGCGAGGGCAAAACCCGTGGGGTCGGTGACGCCCTTCTCCTTCGAACAGGCTTCGCAGAGATTCACCTTCTGCATTTTGCCTTCGACGATTTGGGTGAGAAATACGCTGGCTTGTTTGTGCTTACAGACGTCGCAATTCATGGTGGCGTGTAGCACTTGGCAAACTCCAGCCAAACGACATCGCGAGCGGCTCCGGTTTTTCCCGGAACCCGAATTTCGTCCGGCTGAGGTTGAGTGCCTTTAGGAATAAATCGGCGTCCCGGTCGCCTGAGTCAACTCGCGGAATTTGGCAATTATTTTCTGGGTCACCACGCCGGGCTTGCCGTCGCCGATGGGGCGGGTGTCGAGCTTGATGGCGGCGATGACTTCTGCGGCTGTTCCTGTGAGAAAACACTCGTCCGCAGTGTAAATATCGTACCGGGTGAGTTGGGCCTCGCGGATCGGCACCCGGAGTTCTGCGCAAAGATCGAAAACCACCTGGCGGGTGATGCCTTTGAGGGCGCCGGCGGAAACCGGGGGCGTGAAGACGTGACCGTCTTTGATGACAAAAATATTGTCCCCCGTGCATTCCGCCACGTAACCCTCCTCGTTCAGCATCACCCCCTCGTCGGCGCGGGCATTGGTGGCCTCGATCTTGGCCATGATGTTGTTGAGGTAGTTGAGGGATTTCACAGCCGGACTCAGAGCAGCCGGGGAGCAGCGCCGCGTGGAGCAGGTCACCATCTCCATGCCAACCGTGTATTTCTCGGGCGGATAAAGCTGGATGGTGGAGGCGATGATGATGATGGAAGCGCGTTTGCAGCGATCCGGGCTCAACCCCAGGTTACCCACGCCCCGGGTCACGATTAGCCGAACATAACCGTCCCGGAGCTCGTTGCGCCGGATGGTTTCCAGAGTGGCCGCCTCCATCTCCTCAAAACTCACGGGAATGTTCAGGCAGATGGCCTTGGCCGAGTCCCAAAGCCGCCGCAAGTGTTCGGTGAGCTTAAAGACGCGCCCGTTATAAAACCGGATGCCTTCAAAAATGCCGTCGCCGTAGAGCAAGCCGTGGTCGAAGACCGACACCTTCGCGTCGGCTTCAGGGTGGAATTCTCCGTCGATATAAATTTGAAGGCTTTTCATGAGTGAAAGTAAGGAAGGGAAATGGGGGAAAAAGCCGGATCAACGAGCCGCCGCAACTCAGCCCACCAAGAGACCATCGTGCATCTCCAAGCGGCGATCCCCTCGGGTCGCCAACTTGGCGTCGTGGGTCACGACGACCAAGGTTTTGCGGTTTTCTTTCACCAGAGCAAGCAACAACTCGACGATCCCCTCGCCGGTTTTGGAGTCCAGATTGCCCGTGGGTTCGTCGGCAAAGATCAGGGTCGGATCGTTGATCAAAGCCCGGGCAATGGCGACGCGTTGCTGCTCGCCACCGGAGAGCTCGGCAGGCAGGTGGTGCAACCGGTCCTTAAGCCCGACCCGCTCCAAAGCCAACTCGGCCTGTTCACGGCGCGCCCTCCCTCCGATGAGCGTGGGGAGCAGAACGTTTTCAAGGGCTGTGAGTTCGGAGAGCAGGAAATACCCCTGGAAAACAAACCCGATCCGTTCATTGCGCAACCGCGCGTCCGCAGACTGGCTCTTGGAGTAAATTTGCTGGCCTTCAAATGTCACCGTGCCCGCCTCCGGGCGCTCCAATCCGGCCAATGTGTAGAGCAGGGTCGTTTTTCCAGCGCCCGACGCGCCGCAGAGGAACACCGACTCCCCGCGGAGCACGTCCACGCTCACCCCCCGCAGCACCTCGATGGTCCGGTCCCCGAGCCGGAACGATCGGCGCAGGCCGCGAGCCACCAGTTGCGGCTCGCCCGGCGCAACCGCCCCCCGGGGGAGATCTGTATGGACCGGCGAATCTGACACGCTTAGGCCTCCATAACCTTCGCGATGGAGTCGTACCAGGCCCCGTGCAACTCAGTGAGACTCCAGGCGGTTTCCGCGCCGTTGCAGCGGATCACCAACTGCTCCCCGCCCACGGTCCCGACCCTGCGCGCCGACACGCCGCGCCATTCAAGCAAGGCCTGCACAGCAGAGGCATTTTGCGCAGTGACACTCACCACAATCCGGGACTGGCTTTCGTTGAAAAGCGCCTGATCCAACCGCAGCCCTGTCTGGCCCAGATCCACCTGGGCGCCCAACAGACTGCCGCCGCTCTGGCAGCTTTCCGCCAAGGCCACCGCCAGCCCGCCCTCGCTGCAATCGTGGGCGCTGCGCACCAGCCGCGAGGAAATCAACGCGCGCACGGCCTCTTGCACCGCGAGTTCGCGGCCAAAGTCCATGCGCGGCACCCGGCCCTCTTTCCTCCCGTGCACCACCTTAAGGTAATGCGACGCGCCCAGCTCGTCGCCCAGCTCACCCACTAGCAGAATGACGTCCCCAGCGGATTTGAAATGCGACGTGGTGACGTGTTTCTCGTCGGCAATCAAACCCACCATCCCCACCGTCGGCGTGGGATCAATCGCCCCGGCCGGGCTCTGGTTGTAAAGACTCACGTTCCCGCCCGTCACCGGCGTGTTGAACGCCCGGCAACCCTCCGCAAGGCCCTCCACCGATTCGCGCAACTGCCAGAAGTTCTCCTGATTGTGGGGGTTGCCGAAGTTGAGGTTGTCGGTGACCGCCAGGGGTACCGCTCCGCTGCAGGCCAGATTCCGGGCCGCCTCGGCAATGGCGATCCGGGCGCCTTCCCGGGGATCCAACGAGCAGTAGAGCGCGTTGCAATCGCTGGTGGCGGCGACAATCTTGTTCGCCTCGCGGATCAGAAAGACGGCCGCATCCGAACCGGGCAACACGACCGTGCCCGAACGCACCATGTGGTCATACTGGCGATAAACCCAGTTTTTTGAGGCGATGGAGGGATACGCCAGCAAATCAAGCAGCGAACGGTGAACGTCCGCCTCCGGCAAAGTGGCCAGATCGAGCTCCGCGGGCAGAGGACGCGCCTTGGCTTCCCGCTCATAAAGCGGGGCGTCGTCGGCGAGCTTGCTGGCGGGAATCTCCGCCACCAAACGCCCTTCGTTGAGCACCCGCATCATGCCGTCGTCCTTCACCTCGCCGACCTCGGCGTACGGCAGGTCCCATTTCTCAAAAATATCGCACACGGTCTGCTCATGGCCTTTCTTGACGATGATGAGCATGCGCTCCTGGCTCTCACTGAGCATGATCTCGTAAGGAGTCATGCCCGTCTCGCGCTTGGGCACCTTGGCGAGATCGATCTCCACGCCCGTGCCGCCGCGGCTGGCAGTCTCGCAGGTCGAACAGGTTAACCCTGCCGCGCCCATGTCCTGGATACCGGCCACCGCATCCGTGGCGAGCAACTCCAGACAGGCCTCCAAAAGGAGCTTCTCCCGGAATGGATCTCCCACCTGCACGGCGGGCCGGTCCTCCTTGGATTCCTCAGTGAGATCCCGCGACGCAAACGCGGCTCCCGCCAGACCATCCCGGCCCGTCTCGGCTCCCACATAAAACACCGGGTTGCCGATCCCCTTGGCCGCGCCGCGGGCGATCTGCTCATGCTTGAGCACGCCCAGACAGAAAACGTTGACCAGCGGGTTGCCGTTGTAGCTCTCGTCGAAATACACTTCCCCGCCGATAGTGGGGATCCCAATGCAATTCCCGTAATGGGCGATGCCGGAAACCACCCCGGCAAAAAGCCGACGGTTGGTGGCCAATGTGGCGGGTTCGGTATTCGCGGCGGCCGCCTTCTCGCTGATCGGCCCGAAACGCAATGAGTTCAGTGAGAACACGGGACGCGCGCCCATGGTGAAGATGTCGCGGATGATCCCGCCCACCCCGGTGGCAGCGCCCTGGAACGGCTCCACGGCGCTCGGATGATTGTGGCTCTCCATCTTGAAGGCCACAGCCCAGCCGTCGCCGATGTCGATCACCCCGGCGTTCTCCTCCCCGGCCTTCACCAAAACCCCGGGGCCCGTTGTGGGAAACTTACGCAACTCGCGCTTGGAGTTTTTGTAGCTGCAGTGCTCGCTCCACATCACCGAGAAAATCCCCAACTCCGTGAAGTTCGGATCCCGGCCGAGGATGGACTGGATGCGCCCGTATTCGTCCGGGGTAATACCGTGTTTGGCAATGAGTTCGGGTGTGATGGCGGGCTCGGTCATAAGCGAGCGCGGAGACTAACGGGCGACCCGCGACAAATCCAAGCCGTGATCACGAGAATCTCAAGATCCGCGCCAAGCGTCCCCCGCCGCAGGGTTATGCGGCCGCCCACTGATCGTAAAAAAGCTTCAGGGAAATCCCAAAACCCACCACCGCCACGAGTCCGCGGATTTGGGCCTGGGAAAAACGCTGGGAATAATGCGCGCCCAAATAATAGCCCACCACGGCGCCGCCGGTCATCACGGCCATTTTTGGCCAGTCAATCAGGCCGCTTCCCACAAACCACACCGCGGCCACTAGATTGATTAGGGACCCGAGAACGTTTTTGAGCGCGTTCATCTGGTGAAGATCCTCAAAGCCCATGAAGCCCAGAGAGGCCAGCATCAGGATGCCGATTCCGGCGCCGAAATAGCCCCCGTAAACCGCCACCGCAAACTGGAAGAGGACTGCGATCACCCACGCTCGGGGCCTGGCTTTTCCCGGATGCGGGAGAGCCCATCGGCGGAAAAGGCCCTGCGAAAGGAACAGCACGGTGGCGAACAGCAGAAGGTAGGGCACCAGCTGAGAGAACATCCGCTCCGAAGTGCGGGTCAGCAGGATGCTCCCCAGCAGCCCACCCGCGAGACTCACGGGCACAAACCGCGGCAACCACGGCCGCACAGAAGACACCAAGCGCCGGTATCCATAAATGCTCCCGCCCGTCCCGACCACCAAAGCCAGGGTGCTGGTGGCGTTTGCCACAATCCCGGGGGCGCCAAAAAAGAGGAGCGTCGGAAACGTCACCAAAGTGCCCCCGCCCGCGACGGCGTTAATCAACCCGGCCAGGCAGGCCGCGGAGCACAGCGAGAGTGCTTCAATCCAGACCATCGGATCTTTGGAGGGGCGGAAGGCGAAAGGGCGTAAGCCCCCGGCCCCGCAGCGGCGCAGAAGCCGATTCTCCCCGGGCTAGCCCGCGGATTTAGGCTGCCTTGCGAACCCCAAGCCTCGTCAGGATCGACTCAAAAATCACGCGCCCATCGACGCTTCCGAGCCGCGGGTCGCAGGCCCGTTCCGGATGCGGCATCAAACCGAAAACGTTGAACCGGGCGTTGCAAATTCCGGCGATGTTCTCGAGCGACCCGTTGGGGTTCGCTGCGTGCGTGACTGCTCCGTGAGAGTCGCAGTACCGCAGCAAGATTTGTCGGTTCCGGTTGAGCTGAATCAAGGTTTCAGGGTCCGCCAAATAGCTGCCCTCCCCGTGAGCGATGGGGATATTGAGCAGCTGGCCGGTGACTGCTGTGTTGAGCCAGGGGTTGGTGAAATTCTCCACCCGCGTGAAGAGATGTTCGCAACGGAAATGCAGCGAGCGATTGCGAACCAGAGCCCCTGGGAGCAGGTGCGCCTCACAAAGGATTTGGAACCCATTGCAGATCCCTAGGACGAACTTCCCCTTTGCCGCCTCCTCAACCACGGAGCGCATGACGGGAGAAAAACGGGCAATCGCCCCGCAACGCAGATAATCCCCGTAGGAAAAGCCGCCGGGCAGAACAATCAGGTCGTAGGCGGCGACGGAAGTTTCCTTGTGCCAGACATACTCGGCGTCGACGCCGAACTCACGCAACGCCAACATGCAATCCTGATCGCAGTTGGACCCCGGGAAACGGATGACGGCGGCTTTCATTTCTCGAGGAGCACTTCGTAGTCTTCCATCACGGGATTGGAGAGCAGATCGCGGCAGATCTCGTGAAGCTGGGCTTCGGTTTGAGTGCCGTCGAGTTCCAGCTCAATGAATTTCCCCACCCGGGCGGCCTTCACCGCCGATACTCCGTGGTGATGAATCGCGTCGCGCACAGCGACCCCCTGGGGATCGAGTACGCTGCGTTTGGGCATCACGATGACCTTGGCTTTCATAGGGGCGTGAGACTATGGCCCGAGCCGCGAAGTGCAACTGTGAAAAGCACCATTTTAGCCCCCCTTGAGCCGGCCAAATTGTCGGGTGACAATCCCGGAGCGATTTGTCTATGGTTCGCCATGTTCCCATGGTCTCGGATTTTGCTCAACGGGCTGGCGCTCCTTTGTTTAGGCGCTCTCGCTGGCGCCGGGTCCGGGTCGATTTCCGAGGAAGAGCTCGGCTCCGCAACGGTCTTGGACAGTCTTTCGATCCCGACTCCCGGCGAATCTCTGAGCGCCCTGAGCAAGTCAGGCAAACTCGACTGGTCCGCCCGGTTTCGACCGCCGATCTCCACGAACTTTTCGAGCCGGGCTCAAATGGCAATCAATCTGGGCGGGCTGATCGCGGACGGCTACATCGCCGTGGAAGCGCAGGACTCGCAGCAGGTCAAAAACATCGGCAAGGATATTGTGAGCTTGGCCAAGCCACTCGGGGTTCAGCAGGAGATCCTTAACCGAGGGAAGAGCCTGACCGACTTCGCTTCGGAAGGAAAGTGGGACGCCCTCAAGGAGGAACTTGAGGCCACAAAAAACGAGGCCAAAGCCGCGATGGCAGAAAACAAGGACACAGGTCTGGTCCTGTTGGTAACACTCGGTGGCTGGCTGCGGGGCACGGAGGCGCTGACTGGGCACCTCTCCGAACACTACTCCCCGGAAGGAACCCGTCTGCTCCGACAGCCCGGGATTGCCCGTTTTTTCCACGAGCGCCTCGACGCTTTGCCGGAGAAGATGCGGGAGGATTCATCGGTGAAAAAAATCCGCTCCAAGATGGATGAGATTGAATCGGCCTTAAGTTTCCCCCGCGATTCGGTGCTCGCGGCGGACGCGGTCAAGGCGCTCAACCAGATGGTGAGCGACCTCCTCCGCCAGGTTTCCAGGAAGGACGCAAAATGAAGTTTTTTCTTCTTCTGAGCCTCTGTTTTGGCCTCGCGACGGTAAGGGCCATCGAAAGCGACGAGGAGACCTCGGCTCGCAAAACGGCCCTGGATCTGGCCGGTGCCTTTAGCAACGACGGATTCAAGCTGCGCGACGGACACTGGAGCGGTACCCTTGAACCCGGGAAAGCCAGACTGATCCAGGTAAACCTTTTTGCGGGAAACGCGTACTGGATCAGCGTGGGCAGCAATGGCAAAGCGAAGAAACTGGCGTTGCGCGTGTATGATGAGACCGGCGAATTGATCCCGGTCGATTTGCATGAGGAGGGGCATCGCGTTGCCGCGGGGTTTTCTCCGAGAACGAGCGGCCCGTGCTACATCAAGGTCGAGGCCATTGAAGGGGCCCCGACCGCGTTCTGTCTCATTTACTCTTACAAATAGAATCCCTCGGCGCACTTCTCCGTCCCGATTTGGCTTCAACGCTTTTCCTACCCTCCCGGTCCTCGTCCGCTTTTTTGATTCCACGCCCTCGCGTTCGACTGATTTTTATCTCCCATCAATTCACACTCATGGATGCTCCACAAACCACAGAAAGACTCGGAGGCTCAGGCGTTAACCAGTTCTCGATCTTCCTGCCCAACAAAGTCGGCGCCTTGCGGGAAGTCGTAAAGCTCCTCAACGACCGGCATGTCGACGTCTTGGCGATTAACGTTCAGGACTCGGCAGACACGGCGATCGTCCGGATCGTCGTGAGTGACCCGGAAAGCGTTCAGGAGACCTTCCGGCTCCACGATATCCCCTTCTCCGTTTGCGAACTCTGCGTGGTCGAGTTGAAGGAAGCCACCGAGCTGGGCCCCCTGCTTGCCGCATTGCTCCAGGCGGAGGTCAATATTTTCGGCAGCTACGCTTTGCTCACCCGGCCGCGTGGCCGCACCGCCTTGGCGCTTCATGTGGAAGATAACGAGTGCGCTTACGCAGTGCTCAAATCCACCGGGTTCATGATTCTTTCCCAGTCGGACATCTCCCGCTAATCCCTGCCTCCCACCGTGTTTCCGAGCGCCGAACTGATCATTGCTTGCCCGCGTTGCAAGGAGCTTGCCAAGGTGTCGGCAGGGGCACCCGGCTCTCCCGAGGGTGTCATTATTTGGAGCGACGGATTCCAAGACGCGCCGTTCAACGAGCGGCCTCCTCGCGTCACGCGTTGCGGAAAGTGCCTCGGGTATTTTTGGACCGACGAAGCCCAGACTTTGGGATACATTCTTCGGGGTTCCACGCCTCCTCCGGAGCAGGCGCATTGGGCGGATGCTCCCGCGATCCAGCCTTTGGATGAATCGGGTCTCATGAATGCACTCGCGCAGGGCTTGGCTTACTCTCCGGAGTTGGAGCTTGAGCTGCGGGTGGCGATCTGGTGGCGGGGTAACGACATTTTCCGAACAGAGGATGCCCCGGTGGGGCACGCGACGAGCAAGGATGCGATTTCCAACATGGAACGCTTTATCGAGATGATGGCGGAGGGCGCAGAGGACCTTCTCCTCTTCCGCGCGGAAGCTCTGCGTCAACTCGGGCGCTTCCAGGAAGTTGAGGCGTCGCTCCAGACGGTTTGGTGCAGCGATTACGCTCCCGCCAAAAACCGATTGCTGGAGCTTGCCCGGTCGGGAGACAGGAAGTTGCGAAAACTCTTCGACTCGCCCGCGTTCTAGACGCCGATCTGCCTCCTCTTGAGGTCCTCTAAAAGCGCCTCATGGCGTTGGAAATGGTAATGGTGGCAGTCAAAGCCCAGCCCCCGAGCCGTCTCGATGTTGGGTAGCAGATCGTCCACAAAAAACGTGGTCCCGGGTTCCAGTCCGAACTTTTCGCAGGCGATCTCGTAGATCTTGCGCCCGGGTTTGGATGCTCGCACCTCATAGCTGTAAACCCCCGAGGTGAAGTGTTCAAAGAACGGGTATCTTCGAAACACGAATTCCCGGTGGATATCACTCGTGTTGCTGAGGAGATAAAGCGGGTAGCGATGTTTCAAGCCCTCCACCAAGGCGACCATGGGCGCGTTCGGCTCAAAAATATCCTCCCAAGCCGCCACGAAATCACTCTCCGTGCCCCGGTAGCGGAGCACCTCGAAGGCGCCCTCCAAAAACGCGCGCCGATCAATCCGCCCATCCTCGTAGGCCTCTTTGATTGATTCCACAGCCCCCAAAACAGCCAATGCGTCTGGTGCGTCGCTTTGCGCCGCCACCGACCGCAGGGCGATCGAGAAATCAAACCGCAGCAGCACGTTGCCTATATCGAAAAGAAATGCCCGGATCGGCGCAGGTTGGACGTTCACGCCGCTAGGGAAACACCCCCCGCGCACAAAAGGCAACTCCCCCCACAACCGGCTGCCTTACAGCGCCGTCCGGCCGCACAGTTGCGCTTACTTCTCCTGGCACAGGACAAAACGGGCGATTTCAAAGGAGGCTCCGGGGCGGCTCAGACGGGCCACGTTCTCACTCCACTGCTTCCAGAGGTGGCCGTTATCGGCCATGAGACGTCCCACCGCGCTCTGGATTTGCTCCGGAGTCGGACAAACCGCCCCGCAGTGATTCTCCACCAGCAACCGCGCATTGCCCTCCTCTTGTCCCGGAACCACGTGAGTCATCAACATCGGTGTTCCCGCTGCAATAGTTTCCTGCACGGCGGCCCCGCCCGCCTTCCCGATAAGCAAGTGATGGCTCATCAGCAGCTCCGGCATTTTGTCGGTCCAACCGTAAATCTCTACGGGACGCCCTGCGGCAGCCTGCTGAACGCGCGCCTGAAGCTCTAGGTCCCTTCCCACCGTTACGGTGAGCTGCACGCCCTCAAGATCCAACAAATGCGAGACGATGGCGGGAGCCAGAGCCTTCCCTGCGTTCACCATAAAAAGAACCTTGAGCGGTCTTCCCTCGCCCGGAGGCAGCCGCTCCGCCCTCTCCTGCGCAAAACGCGGAGGAACAGGGAACCCGAGGTCGCGCAGCCGGTCCCCTGCAACACCCGCCGCGCGCATCACCCGGGCGGTGTCTGGGTTGGGCACAATGAATGTGTCGCTCCCGCACCGATACCAGACGCTGTTCACCGTGATCGAATCGGTGACGATCGTGTGGAATGAAAACGGGCGCTGGCGCGTATCGGGATACAGCCGGTCCAAAAAGTAGCCGTAGGCAGGGTACACCGAAACAACGGCGTCGGGTTTCTTCTCATCCAAGAGCCGCCCCAGAGCTCGCTGCATCCCGCCCATGAGCGGCATCGTCATCGGCACCAAGGGCATTCGATCAATGAGCTTAAACACCCCAGCCCAAATGAGGGGGGCTCGATTGATGAGCTCTAGGTAAGCCCGCCGCGACCACTGATAAAAGTCGCCACCGACCAGACCGAACACATCCACCACCTCTGAGGCGACACCGAGCTCTTCGAATGCCTTGTGAAGGCCCCGAGCGGCCGCGTTGTGGCCTTCCCCATATCCAGCCGTGAGAATGAGAACCATACGAGTGAATCTGCTTTTGGCGCACCTTATTCATGAATCGTCCGGGCGGGAGTTAATTTAACGCAGCGCCCTTAATTTTCACCCCGCTGTCACAGTCCGCTGTTCCTCGGGGCGCGAGCCTGAGTTTGAGAACCAACACCGTTGCCCGGCGCAGTCCAACCGCGGAAGGTGTGAGCCCATGAGTTTGGCCTTTGCAGGGCCGCCGCCTGGTCTTAAATTCGGTCGGTCGGGATCGCCCGCGAACCGAAGAAGGCCATTGTTCGCCGGGCGCAGCCCAGAACATTCCCCCCAGAACATCCCCGTTCACTCCCATGAAAAAGTCCGCATTCACGCTGATCGAGCTCCTCGTCGTCATTGTCATCATCGCGATTCTCGCCGGCATCGCCCTGCCGGTTTTTCAAAAAGCGCAGGAAAGAGGCCGCGCCGTCAATTGTTTGGCGAACATGCGTCAACTGGGCTTGGGAATGACCAGTTATTTCAACGACAACGACGACCAAATGTTTCCAGAAAGCCCCGCCGGTGCTGCCACGCCGGCGTCTTGGCCAACCACCCTGCAATCCAAATACGTCACGGACTGGCGCGCGTTCCGTTCCCCGTTTGACGCGGTAAGCACGGCGCGGCCCGCCCTTACCACTCCCCCCGGAGTCCCCGTCAGTTACGGGATCAACACCCTCTGCCTCGATCGGTCGTCCCCGGCAAGAAACCTGTCCCGATTCGCGTTCCCCTCCCAACTCATTCTGTTGGCCCCGAATCTCACAGGGGGCACATCCCTCACGTTCGATCCCGCCAGCGTCTCAGGGGCCAATCCCACTCTGATTGTTCCGACCGCCATGAACCTCAGGGCGGGCACCCACTTAAACCGAAGCCAGATCAATGTGCTCTACGCGGACTCCCACGTGGCGACAATCCCCTCCAGGGAATTCACTGACTCGACCACCGCAGATGACGGGAAGCGGCGCTGGCTTCCAAACGGCGTAAACTCGGACTAGTTCCCGTCCACCCGGAGAAAGCCAAGTCGATCACGCGAGGAAATTCCGGTCCTGATCGATGCACGCCTCCAACATTTTGCGGTAAACCGCCCGAGGCACCTCCACGGTGCCGAATGTTTTAAGGTGCGGAGTCGTCCACTGGGTGTCCAGGAGGCCGAACCCGTTCCGGTTGAGCCGCTCCACCAGAGCGTGCAGGGCCACCTTTGAAGCATCGGTGATCCGGTGGAACATCGATTCCCCGAAAAAAGCGCCGCCCAGCGCCACGCCGTAAAGTCCGCCGACGAGCTCCCCCCCTTCCCAGGTCTCCACCGAGTGCGCATATCCGAGTTGATGCAGTTGGCAGAAACTCGAAACAATTTCCTCGCTGATCCACGTCTCGGGCCGATCCGCACACGCCAGCATCACCTCCTCAAAGCAGGTGTTGATGCGGATGGTGAATCGCTGCTTTTTGAGCGTCCTCCGTAGTCCATGGGGCACGTGAAAGCTGTGAATGGGAATGATGGCCCGGGGATCCGGAGAAAACCAACCGATCTCACCGTCCTCCAGCGCCATGGGGAAGACGGAGCTGCGGTAGGCATGGAGGAGGAGTTCTGCGGAGAGCATCGAGGGTGTGGCTTTCACGACATTAATGTCGAATTTCATTCGCGAAAAGCGCGCTTCAAACGCCTTCCGGCGCCGCCCTTCCCCCCGCCTCAGGCGCGTTTGTAGCGTCCTAGTCCTTGCCAGCTTCGCAAAGCCTCTCTATGACCACGCCCATGAAAGCCATTTCTGCATGCTTTTTCTGCGCCCTGTTTTGCGCGGCCTTGCCTGCTTGCCAAAGGGAGGACTCCCCGGCGCAACGGTTGGGCGCCAAGCTCCAACGCGGACTCATGGGAGATGGCACCCTCTACCAGCCCGACCACTCCAACGACCCCATCGTGAGGGAAACCTTCCGGGTGGGCTACTAACATGGCAGACTCTTCTCTCTCTAAAATTCTCATCCTCGATTTCGGCTCCCAGTACACCCAGGTCATCGCCCGGCGTGTTCGCGAGTGCCAAGTCTACTCCCAAATCCTGCCCTACAACGCTTCTGCTGCGGAAATCCGCGCCCAAGCCCCCGACGGGATTATCCTGAGCGGCGGCCCTTCCAGCGTTTACTCCAAGGACGCGCCGCAGGTGGATCCCGCCGTCTTTGATCTGGGCCTGCCCATTCTCGGCATCTGCTACGGCATGCAGCTCATGGGCCATCACCTCGGGGGCAAAGTCGAACATTCCGAGCGCCGGGAATACGGGTCGGGCCAGCTCCGCATCCTCGTCCCGGAATGCAAACTCTTCCAAGGGATTGGCGATTCGATCGAGATCTGGAACAGCCACGGCGACAAGCTCACGAAGCTGCCCCGGGGCTTCCGGAGTGTCGCGCACACCGACAACAGCGAGTACGCGGCGATCGAGCACCCCAAGAAGCAATTCTACGGCCTCCAGTTCCACCCCGAAGTCGTGCACACCCCCCGGGGCAAGGAGCTCATCGAGAACTTCGTCTACACCATCTGCGGATGCCGCTCGGATTGGACGATGGGATCGTTCATCGACCAGTCCTGCTCCGAGATCCGCGAACAAGTCGGAGACGCGCACGTGGTGCTCGGGCTCAGCGGCGGCGTGGATTCGAGCGTGGCGGCGGCGCTGCTGCACAAGGCCATCGGCGACCAACTCACCTGCGTGTTTGTCAACAACGGCCTCCTCCGCGCCAACGAGGCGGAGACCGTTCAGCGCGTCTTTGGGGACCATTTCCACATCAAACTCAAGTATGTGGACGCCAGCACCCGGTTCCTGAACAAACTCAAGGGCGTCACCAATCCCGAACGCAAGCGCAAGATCATCGGAAACGAGTTTGTCCGGGTGTTTGAAGACGCCACCAAGTCCCTCACCCGCAACGGCAAATCCAAGTTCAAGTTCCTCGCCCAGGGCACCCTCTACCCCGACGTGATTGAGTCGGTGGCCATCGGGGGCAACCCCGCCGCCCTCATCAAAAGCCACCACAACGTCGGGGGGCTCCCCAAGAACATGAAGTTCAAGCTGGTGGAACCCCTGCGCCAGCTCTTCAAGGACGAAGTCCGCCTCGTCGGCGCGCAACTCGGGCTTCCCACCGAAATCGTCCAGCGCCAGCCCTTCCCGGGGCCCGGCCTCGCCGTGCGCATCCTTGGCGACATCACCCGCGAACGGCTGCGGATCCTGCGCGAGGCCGACTCGATCGTGGTCGGCGAGATGAAATCCTCCGACTGGTATTACAAAGTCTGGCAGAGTTTCGCCGTGCTGCTCCCCGTCCGCAGCGTCGGGGTCATGGGCGACGAACGCACCTACGAGAACACCGTCGCCCTGCGGATCGTGGAGAGCCAGGACGGCATGACCGCCGACTGGGTCCGCCTGCCGTACGAGATCCTAGCCCGCATTTCCTCGCGGATTATCAACGAGGTCAAGGGGGTGAACCGGGTCTGTTACGACATCAGCAGCAAGCCGCCCGCCACCATCGAGTGGGAGTAAGGGGCTTCTGCCCCCAACCAACGGGGCGTGAGAGAGATTCCCAGGCGGTCTCCACCCCTGTTCTCTCTCTCGCCCCGGGATTCGTATCGGGCCAAGGGAGTCTTCCCCTTGCCAAGCCCGCCCCAGCCTATTAGGAGAGGCCCAATCCCATGAATCCGACGATCCTTATCGTGGACGACGAAAAACACACCCGGGACGGGCTGCGAGCCTCGCTCGAAGACAGCTTCGAGACCTATGTGGCGGCGGACTTTCAGGGCGCGCTCAACGTCATTGAGGCGGATCACGTGGACCTCGTTCTCACGGATCTGCGGTTGGGCGGCGACGACGGCATGAAACTCGTCGAAAAGATCCTCTCCCTGCCGCATCCCCCGATTGTCATCATGATGACGGCCTATGGGTCGGTGGATGCCGCCGTGGAAGCCATGAAAAGGGGGGCTTACGATTTCGTCACCAAACCCCTGAACATCGATAAACTCGAGCTCCTCATCCAGCGCGCGCTGCGCAGCCGCGACACGGAGAAGGAAGTCGTGGAGCTCAAAAAGGTGGTCGAAAAGAAATTCGGCCTGGAGCGGCTGATCGGGGAATCGGCCGTGATGGAGGAGGTGTTTGACACCATCAAGCAGGTGGCCCCGACCCGGGCCACCGTTCTCATCCAGGGTGAAAGCGGCACCGGCAAGGAACTCGTCGCCCAAGCCCTGCACGCGCTCAGCGGCCGTCCCAAACAGAAGTTTGTCGCGGTGCACTGCGCCGCCCTCTCCCCGCAGCTCCTTGAAAGCGAGCTTTTTGGGCATGAGAAAGGGGCTTTCACCGGCGCTATGGAACGGCGGATCGGCCGGTTCGAGCAGGCCAACGGCGGCACGGTGTTTCTCGACGAAATCGGCGAAATCGACGCCGCCACCCAGGTCAAACTCCTCCGGGTCTTGGGCGAGGAACGCTCCTTTGAACGTGTCGGTGGCAACGCCCCAGTCAAAGTCGACGTGCGCCTGATCGCCGCCACCAACAAAAACCTGGCCGCCATGGTCAGCGACGGCAAATTCCGTGAAGACCTCTTTTTCCGCCTCAGCGTGGTGCCCGTCACCATGCCCCCCCTCAGGGCGCGCAAGGAGGATATCCCGATGCTTGTTCAGGCGTTTCTCAAAGGATTTGCCGAGGAAAACAAAAAGCCGGTGACCCAGATCGCCGATGCCGCCATGCAGGCCCTCCTGCGCCATGACTGGCCGGGCAACGTGCGCGAGCTGCGCACCGCCATCGAACACGGCGTGGTGATGGCCACCGGCCCACAACTCACCTTCCGCGATCTGCCGCTTGCGGTCCGGCAAGGCACTTCGCTTCCACTGGCGCCCAACTCCTACGCGGTCACCCGAGCCGACGCGCCGCCCCTTCCCCAGGAGAACCCTCTCGATCTCCATCTCCAGGAGCACCAGCTCATTCTCAAAGCGCTCAATGGCACCGGCGGCAACGTCACCCAGGCGGCCAAAAAACTCGGCATCAGCCGCCGCACCCTCCACCGCAAGCTCAAGGACATCAAAGGCGCCCACTCCACGGTCGCCGCGACCGACTTCTCTTCGCACTCCTGATCCCCTTCCCGGAGGACCCGCTGCTCTCCCTCGCTGCCTCATGGGATGGGCAGGCCGCCGCCGCTCCCAGGTATTGCACTGCGCATGTTTGATTCCGCCCTCAAGAGCTTGTCCCACAGCGCCAGAAACGGGTCGCCCATTCTCGGCCGATCCCAGCCCCGCCGACGGACGTTGTGGCTCGTTTTCATCGGGCTGGCCCACCTCTTGGGAGCGCTCACCTCGCTGCAGGCCATCCTGGAAGTGCGCACGGCCCAGGGCGCGGTGGCCTGGGCGGTCTCCCTCAACACCTTTCCCTACGTGGCAGTGCCGGCTTACTGGGTTTTCGGACACTCCAGCTTCGAAGGATACGCCCTGATGCGCCGGGGGACGCTCGAAAAACTCTCGGAGCGCGAACACGCGATCGCCAACGATCTGCTCTCCATGCGACCCGCCGGGACCGCCGGCTTCGCCGTGGACCACGCCTCGCTGCTCGAAAAACTCGCGCTGATGCCCGCCACACGCGCCAACCACACCGAGCTGCTCATCGACGGCGAGGCAACCTTCCGCTCCCTCTTCGAGTCCATCGCGCAGGCGCGCGATTACGTCCTGGTCCAGTTCTACATCATTCACGACGACCAACTGGGCCGACGCCTCAAGGACGCCCTGATCGCCAAACAACGCGAGGGAGTTCGCTGCTTCCTTCTCTATGACAACCTGGGCAGCCACGATTTGCCCGCCGCTTACGTGGAGCAACTCAATGACGCCGGGGTCGAAACCCGCCCGTTCAACCCGAGCAAAGGAAAGTCCAACCGCTTTCAGCTCAACTTCCGAAACCACAGGAAAATCGTCGTCGTGGACGGAAAAACCGCCTTTGTGGGCGGGCACAACGTCGGGGACGAGTATCTGGGGCGCGACCCCGAAATCGGCCACTGGCGCGACACCCACGTCAAAGTGAGCGGCCCGGCGGCGCTCTGCGTGCAAGTCTCTTGGATGGAGGACTGGCACTGGGCAACGGGGCGGGTGCCCGAGCTCCATTGGAAATCCACCCCGGCTCCCGGCGGGGAAGACGGTATCGCGCTTTGCCTGCCGTCGGGGCCCGCCGACAAATTCGAGACGTGCACGCTTTTCTTTCTCCAGGCGATCCACTCCGCAAAAAAACGCGTCTGGATCGCCAGCCCCTATTTTGTTCCGGATGAGCAGTTCATCTCCGCGCTCCAACTTGCGGCGCTGCGGGGAGTGGACGTGCGCATCCTGGTGCCGGCCCACGCCGACAACCTGCTGGTGTATCTCTCCGGATACACCTTTCTCCCGGAGCTCGAGAAAGCCGGAGTGAAAACCTGGCGTTACACCGAGGGATTCCTCCATCAGAAGGCGCTCCTGGTGGATGACTATTGCGGGGTGGGCACAGCGAACTTCGACAACCGCAGTTTCCGGCTCAACTTCGAAATCACGATGCTTTTTTCCGAGCCCTCCACCGTCGAGTCCGTCGAGAAGATGTTCCTCGAGGACTTCACCCGCAGCAAACCCGCTTACGCCACGGAATTCACCCAACGCCCCCTGTGGTTTCGGCTCGCCGCGCGCACCTCACGCTTGATGGCCCCCGTCCAGTAACACGCCCTCCCCCCCCGCCCGACCGCCGCTCTAGCGCTCAGAAATCTCAAGCCGGATCAAAAGCGCGATCTTGCGCGCTGTCCTGAACGCCTCCGCAGTCACACGGGCGTCATCGATCACCACCCCGTATTTGCCCTCCACCAGCACGAGCAGCTGCATCAGCGCCATCGAATCCAGGCCGTTCTCATACAAGTCCGAATCCGCATCGAACCCGGGCCGGGTATCAAGCAAACGTTCCCGGATCAGGTCCACCAACTCCTCGGCGAGCGATTCTGGGGTGGGGAGTGAGGATGGTTCCATTGCGAAAGAGGGGTTCAGATAGCGACCAACGCGGCGCGCCGTCAAGCGATGCACTTCGCCCGCCCGGGAAACCTCCACCCCGAGGGCGCTTGCGGATTGTCCCCCCGATTGGGGGCTGTGTAGGCTGCGCCGCGCGCATGGAAAAACTGTACGACGTCGCCATCATCGGGGGAGGCCCTGCGGGAAGCACCGCGGCCACCCTGCTCGCCCGTGCGGGACGCTCCGTCGTGGTCTTCGAACGCGAGAAATTCCCGCGTTTTCACATCGGCGAATCCCTGCTGCCCTACAGCATGCCCGTCTTCGAACGACTCGGGATTCGGTCCCTGCTTGACCGCTGTTTTCTGGAAAAACACGGGGCCGAAATGACCACCGGCTGCGGGGAGCGCTCGGTGAAGTTCTTTTTCAAAAACGGGTTCCGCCTCCGGCACACCCAAGCCTACCAGGTGGAACGCGCCGTTTTCGACCAGCTCCTCCTCAACCACGCGCAATCCGCCGGGGCCCACGTCCGGGAACAAACCTCGGTGCGCTCCGTGGACCTGGAGGGTGAAACCGCCCGGCTCCATGTCGAGTCCGGCGAAGGCAACGAAACCATCCGCGCCCAGTACGTGCTCGACGCGAGCGGTCGCAACACCCTTCTGGGCCAGCAACTCCAGCTCAAAACCGCCTACCCGCATCTCAGGAAATTCTCCGTTTTCGCCCACTTCGAGGACGTCACCAGGGAGCCCGGCCCGGAAGGCACGTTCACCCGGATGATCCGTGAAGAGGACCGCTGGTTTTGGATGATTCCACTCGGGAAAACGCGCATGAGCATCGGGGCGGTCATGGATCTGGCCGAGTTCAAAGCGCTTGGGATGAGCCCGGAGGAGTTCCTGGAAACCGCCATCGCTAGGCAGCCGGCGGTGCACTCCCGCATGAAGGACGCACGCCGTGTCACCCAGGTTTTTTCGACGGGCGATTATTCCTACCGCAATCGCACCTTCGCCGGAGAGCGCTGGCTGATGGCCGGCGACGCCGCCGGGTTCATCGACCCGGTGTTCAGCACCGGGGTGTTTCTCGCCCTTGTCTCCGGCGAACAAGCCGCCGATGCTCTTCATGCCGCGCTGGATCAGCCCAAGCGCCGGGCAAAACTTTTCGCCCGGTACGACAAAAAACTCCGCCGGGTGATGGACCTTTACCTCAAATTTGTGAGCGGCTGGTACCGGCACGAATTCGCCGAAGTCATCGCCACCCCCACCCGCCGCTTCGATCTGCCCGGGGCCATCAACGCGGTTTTGGCCGGGAACGTCGAAGGCGGCTTTTCGATCTGGTGGCGGATGCAGCTTTTCTACCTGGTCCTCTTTTTCCAGCGTTTTTATCCGCTCTGCCCGCGCCTGGGGCTCAAGCCGCAGCCCGCCGCCGACACCTCCCTGAACATCCCTCAATCAACCCCTTCGAGCGCGTGCGTTTCCTAACCATCCTCTGCGGCGGACTCCTGGTTTTTTCCTTTGCCGCCTGCCAGACCTCTCCCCAGGCTTCCCAGTCCGTCGCCCCGCCTTTCCCTAAGCCGGATGCCCGCTGGAAAACCCGCCTCGGCCAGTTGCAATACCGCAAGGCCGACCGGTCCATTATCGGGGAATGCGTGGCGTCATGGCGCGGCGAGCAGGATTCCGTGCTCGAATACCACGCGGGGCCCGGTTTTCTCCTTCTGCGACTCCAGACGTCGGGCCCGTTTGTCCGAGCGGAAGGGCCTCTCGCCCGGGGCGCTTGGCAGGGCGAAAAAACGCGGATCCCCAAGCACCTCAAAGGCTGGCTTGAAGCCGCCGCCGCAATGCGCTCCGGCGCCGAACGCATCCAGACGGATTCGCGCGAGACAGAGGAGACCTTCCGATTCGTTTTTGTGAAGTAGGCTTCGCTCATGAGCGCACCGGCGTTGATTCGATCCGCAGACCAACCTGCCCAATGGCCCGGCGCCGCGCGCTCGAGCCGCGGCGGTCCCCGGCGCGCCCGATTGGACCGCGGCGTTTCCCCCGGTGCCTCGGTTCAAATCTCCGCATGAACCGGGTTTTCTATCACCTTGGCCTGTTCCGCGCAGCGCTTGCCCTGGCCCAACACTTGCCGCGGCCCGCATTGCATTCCTTGGCGAGAAGCGTGGGCCGCCTGGGTTACTGGAGAAACCCAGCGGGCCAAAGGGCGCTCCGGTCAAACCTGGCGCGTGTCACCGACCGCCGCGAGCGCGATTTCGAGGGGCTCTGTCGTCGGAACGTCCAGTTTTTCAGCGAGATGCTCGCGGATTATTTTCTCTGCGCGGGGAACCCCGAACACGCCGGGGACCTCGTGGAGTCCTGGGTCGGCATCGAACACCTCCATTCCGCGCGAAGCCGCGGCAAAGGCGTGATTGTGGTGACGGGCCATCTGGGAAACTGGGAGCTTGGGGCCAACATCCTGGCCGGGTTGGGTCTGCCGATGAGCATCATCACGCTGGAGGAACCCTCCAGCGAACTCAGTCGGTGGCGGGAGAGCCATCGCCAAAAGCTGGGCGTCAAAACCATCACCGTGGGCCCGGGGCACAACTTCGCGTTTGTGGAAATGATCCAGGCCCTCCGCCGCAACGAGCTGGTGGCCATGCTGGTGGATCGCCCCCACGAAGGTTCCGGCTCGTTGGTCGACTTCTTCGGCGCCCCCGCCCCTTTCTCAACCGGCCCCGCCCTGCTCTGGCAACACACCGGAGCAGCCGTGGTTCCCGCTTTTGTCCTCCGGAACGACCGGGGCGGCTACCAGTCCTTTGTCGCCCCCCTCATCGAACTCGAGTCGGCGCCCGATCCCCGGGATTCCCTCAGAGACAACACCCAGCGTATTGCCGCTTATTTTGAGACGGTGATTCGCGAGCACCCCGAACAATGGTTTAATTATGTACCGATCTGGAATTCTTAGTCTCTGCGCAGCAGCAGCCCTCCTAGCCCAAGGCGTATCCGCACAGGCCCAGTCCGAACTGCCAGCCCAGGAGACCGAAACCCTCGTCCAAAAGCTTCAAAACCAGCGCTCGCGCACCCCCTCGTTGACAGCGGATTTCTCGGAGGCGAAAACCTCGCGAATCCTGGCCAAACCGCTTGAGACTCGGGGCACCCTGGCATTCCAAGCCCCCAACAAATTCCGGCGGGAAGTCAAAGGCGCCAACCCGAGCACGGTCGTTAGCGACGGTACGCAGCTCTGGATTTATTACCCGAACTTCAACGAGGCCGAACTATAC
>CAMARB010000055.1 GCA_945860355.1 Chthoniobacter flavus
TACCGCCCCAAGGACCGCCCCCCCAGTTTCGCCCGATTGCTCTGCGATGAATCTTTTGAACCTCTCCCCGCGCTCCATCTTCCCGCGTTTTTTGGCCGCCGTGTTCACCGCCGGCTTTCTGAGCTCTTGCGCGTCGGTTTCCGTTAAAAACGTCCGGAACTCCGACCAAAGGCGGCCCGTTTGCAAGCCCACTTGTATTGAGATCACGCCCTTCGCGTATCAGCCCGACAAGGTCAAAGAGAACTTCACCCGAAGCAAAAAAGGCGAGCTCGGAGCGGAAACCCAGGAGCTTTTAAACCGGTTCCTTGCCGAGGAGCTCTACAAACATATCGCGCAGGCGAGCGTGGTGCGGCGCCCCGGGAAAAAAGCGGCGAAGGACGTCTGGCTGGTCTCGGGCCGGATCACGCGTTTGGAGGAGGGCAGCCGACTGCTGCGGATGGGCATTGGATTGGGAGCGGGACGCACCCGCCTGGACACCGAGGTGGAGGTGCGCCACCAGTCGATGGCCAACCGCCCTTTCCTCAATTTCTCGACCACCGGCGGCAGCAACTCCGCGCCAGGGGCGGCGACCAACCCCATCCCCTTCTCCTCCGTTCCCACCGCGCTGTTCCAAACCCAAACGGGGATCACCGACGACGCGGCGCGCACGGCCCGGATGATCAACGCCGCGCTGGCGCAGTATCTGGTCAAACGCGGTTGGATGGACGCGGCCACTGCGCCCAAGCCCAAACTGGCCCGGCCGTAGGCCCCCTCTGAATGGACCCACTCCCCCCATTCGCCCTGCAAGCGGCCAAAATCGGCACGTGGAGTTGGGTTCCGGGCTCGGGAATCGTGCAGTGGGATGCTTTGACCCGGCAACTCTGCGGGGCGCAGGCAAGCTCCGAGTCCGAGACCTGGGCTGAAATCGAGAAACTCATCCATAACCAGGACATCCCCCGGCTGCGGGTGCACGCGGCCCGTTGTCTCCAGGAAAACTCGGATCTCGAGTGCGAGTTTCGGCTGAGCCAGCCTGCTCCGGGCGCCCCCCAATTCCTCAAAATCCGGGGCCGTTCTTTCCAGGAGGCCGGGGAACGCCGGATCCTCGGGGCGTGCTGGGATATCACCGAGCCCAAACAGCTCAAGCAGCGGATAGAGCGCGAGGGGTTTCTGCTCCGTGCCCTCATGGAACACGTCCCCGACAAGATCTACTTCAAGGACAGCGCCAGCCGCTTCATCCGGATCAGCCGCACCGTGCAGGAGCGTTTCGGCGCCGCGCACCCCGAAGAGGTCCTGGGCAAAACGGATTTCGACTTTTTCACGCCCGAACATGCGCGGCAGGCCTTTGAGGATGAACAACGCATCCTGCGCACCGGCGATCCCCTGATTAATCTGGAGGAGAAAGAAACCTGGACCGACGGACGCGAGACTTGGGTCTCCACCACCAAACTGCCCCTGCGCGACAGCAAAGGCCGGATTGTCGGCACCTTCGGGATTTCGCACGATGTAACCGCCCGGCGTCGAGCGGAGGAACAGCTCTCCAAATACACGGCGGAATTGCACCGGCGGAACACGGAACTGGAGGAGGACCTCGGGATGGCGCGCGAGATGCAGAACGCGCTTTTACCCAAACACTACCCGGTTTTCCCCCCGCGCGTCCCCGCAACGGAGAGCGCCCTGCAGTTCTCGCATTTCTTCAACCCCTCCCTCACCGTCAGCGGCGATTTCTTCGACATCCTGGACCTCTCGGATTCCACGGCGGGGGTTTTCATCTGCGACGTCATGGGCCACGGGATGCGCGCGGCCCTGGTGGCGGCGATTGTCCGGGCCTTGGTCGGGGAACTCAAAGGCGCCGCGAAAAACCCGGGTCTCTTCCTGAGCCAACTCAACCACAAGCTCTACCGGATTCTCAACGAAACCGAGATCCCGATGTTCGCCTCGGCGGCCTACGTGGTGCTGGACCTCGCCGCGGGCGAAATGCGCTGGGCCAACGCCGGGCATCCCGACCCGATCCTCGTTCATCACCAGGCAGACGGCGCCCGCACCGAACCGATCATCCCCGAAACGCGCAGCCCCGTGTTGGGCATGTTCGAGGAGGCGCGGTATAAAACGACCCTGCGCCCGCTTTCCGTGGGAGACCGCGTGTTGCTCTTCACCGACGGCCTCTTCGAGGTGGAAAGCGCCGAGGGCTGCCTGTACGACAAAAACGCCCTGCTCGAAGCCATCGCGCGCCGCGAGTCCCTTTCCCTTGAGGCACTGTGCCGGGGCGTCTTGGAAGAGGTGAAGCAATTCGCCGACCATCAACATTTCAGCGACGACGTCTGCCTGGTCGGAGCCGAAGTCAGGGGGCTCCTGCCGCCGCCCGCCCCGCCGGAGTAACCTCCCGCGGGCCGAATCCGAGCCGCCCCCGCGCCCGCCCCCCAAGGGTCACCGCTGCCGCAACACACGCACCCGGTGCGTCTCGCTGTCGCCAATCAGCACCGAACCGTCCTGCTCCACAAAAATCCCGTGTAACCGCGCCATCCGACACGCCAACGCGGCGCCCTCCGGACCGTCGCCTTTTTCCCCGGTCCCCGCCACCCACTCCAACACCCCCGTTTTCGTATCGATCCTCCGGACCGTGTGGCTTTCCGTATCGGCCAACCACACATGACCCGCCGGATCCACGGCAATCCCCTTGGGCCCCTTCAACTCCGCCAACTTTGCCGGCCCGCCATTGCCCGCAAAACCGCTTTTGCCCGTCCCGGCGACGTGCACAAACCTCCCTGCCCTCAGGTCCAACCGGAACACCTGGTTGCCCTCCCGCGTGGCGAGCCAGAGGTCTCCGTTCCTGTCAAAATCGATGGAGCGCGGTCCTTTGAGCGGCGTGCCTTGAATAGGTGCGCCGTCGGGAGTGGCCCCCGGCATCCCGGTTCCGGCAAAGGTCGAAATCACACCGGTCTTCATGTCCACGCGCCGGATGACGTGATTGCCAATGTCGCAGATGTAGAGATCCCCCTCCGGGCTGAATTGGATGCTGTGAGGCTGCCGGAGACGCGCCTCCGCGGCGGGACCGCCGTCGCCGCTGTAGCCTGCCTGACCCGTCCCCGCCACGGTGGAGATCCGGCCCGTTTTGAGGTCCACCCTGCGCACGGCGTGATTGGCCATGTCGGCAATGTAAAGGGCCCCGGAACGGTCAAACCGCAGCTCGTGCGGCAGGTTCAACGTGGCATCCCGCGCCGGGCCGCCGTCTCCCGTAAACCCTTTTTCCCCCGTGCCCACCACGGTGCTGATCACCCCGTCCGGAGCCACACGCCGGACCCGCTGGCCGGTGTATTCACAGAACCAAATCGCGCCATCGGGGCCGCGCACCACTCCAAAGGGCTGGTCCAGCTGCGCTGCGGTGGCCGGACCGCCATCCCCGGCAAAACCTTTGATGCCGGTGCCCGCCACGGTTTGCAGGGTCCATTCCGAAAAACAGGCGGTTCCCCATGAGATCCAGCAAACCAAGCCCAGAAAAAACGCGCGCTTCATGGTTTTCTAGAAAGCCCCGTCCGGAACGGATGCGCAACTGCCATTCCTGCCCGTTTCAGAGGATTGCGCCACCCGAGGCAGACCTTCGATCGCCCGCTTCCTCTTGCGCCGATGTCGGCTTCCGGCTTCTTTGAGGCCCCGCAACCCACCCCATGAAACCGGCCCTTTCCTCGCCCACGTCGTCCCGGACCGCCCGCATCGCCCTGCGCTCTATGGCCGCTCTTTGGATGCTCTTTCTGAGCGCCGCATGCTCCGGAGGGAACCGGCTGGCGGACCACGTTTTTATCGTCAGTTTCGACGGAGGAAAACCCGCGGTGATTGCCGAAAGCTCCATGCCGACGTTGAACAAGTTGGCAGGCGAAGGCGCGGTGACTGGGTCGGCACAGACCATATTCCCATCCAAAACCCTGCCCTCCCACACGTCCATGTTCACCGGGCTTGGGCCGGCCAAACACCGCGTTTTATGGAACTCCTACGATCCGGCGCGCGGAATCATCCAGTCCCCCACGGTGTTCACCCTTGCGCGAAAGTTCGACCCCCGCATTTCGACGGCCCTTTTCGCCGGCAAAATCAAGTTCCGCCACCTCTGGCAGGAGAACTCCCTGGATGTCTTTGATTTCAACGGTCAACGCTCGAACACACCCGTGGCGAGAAGCGAGGAGATCGAGAACGCCACCAGCCCCGCGAAAAAAGTCGCCGCCGCCGCGGCCGCCTACATTGTCGAAAAGAAACCCCAGCTCTGCGGGATCCATTTTCCGGACCCGGACACAGCGGGCCACAAATTCGGCTGGGGATCCGCCGAGCAGAAAGCGGCCTTCGCATCCTCGGATGAAGCCTTGGGGGTCCTGCTCGAAGCCCTCCAAAAAGCCGGGATCGCCGACAAATCCGTGTTGATCCTTTCCGCCGATCACGGAGGGCACGGAAGGACGCACGGGGAAAACATCCCCGACGACATGACCATCCCATGGGTCGCCTGGGGGAAATCCGTCAAAGCCGGAACCACGCTCACACGGCCCGTGAACACGACCGACACCACCGCCACAGCACTCTGGCTCCTGGGAGTCCCAATCCCGGCCCAACTCGACGGCAGACCCGTTTACGAGGCTTTTTCCGTCGGCACGACAGCCATCTCCCGGTAGCCACCCGACTCGGGGCTTTCGCCGGACCCGGCAACAAGGGGCGTATGCCCAAGAGAGGGCGTGCCCGGGACCGGTTAACGGATAAAAAACAGGGGAAGTGGCCGCATCCCCCCAGAACCCCGTTTGGGTTTCATTGAAAGCGTTTTGAACCCGCCTGAAATTCCCGCGCCCCACGCCCGTTCGATCAACGATCTTCTCAACGCCCAAGGCGTCGATGGCGCCCGGGGATTGAGCGCGGCCGAGGCCAAAAAACGACTCGGGATTTACGGAATCAACGCCCTGCCGGAACCTCCGCGCAGATCCCTGGGCCGGGTTTTCCTCTCCCAGTTCCGCAGCCCGCTCATCTATCTGCTGCTCCTGGCCAGCGTTCTAGCCCTCGCACTCGGGAAACGCGGGGACGCCGCGGTGATTCTTCTCGTGGTTTTCATCAACGCCGTCATCGGAGCGTTCCAGGAGGGACGCGCGGAACGCTCCATGGATTCGCTTCGGAAACTCTCAAGGATCAAGGTCCGGGTCCGCCGTGACGGGCTCGAACAGGATCTTGAAGCCCAGGGGCTGGTGCCGGGCGACATCGTGCTGCTCGCCGCGGGAGATGCGGTCGGGGCCGACGCGCGGCTCATTGAAACGGCCGCCCTTGAGTGCGCCGAGGCCGCGCTCACCGGCGAATCGCTGCCCGTTCCAAAAAACCCCGAGCCGCTCCCCGGGGAAACGTTGCTTGCGGACCGCAGAAACATGGTGTTCGCGGGCACCCAGATCACGGCGGGCCGCGGCAAAGCGCTGGTCACCGGAACGGGCATGGAGACTGAGGTGGGCAAAATCGCGCGGCTCACCGCCACCGCCGAGGAGCCGCGAACGCCCATGGAAATGCGCCTCGCAAAACTGGGCCGTCTGCTGGTCCTCGTATCGATCGCGCTGTTTGCGGCGGTGATGGGGTTCGGGCTTCTCCGGGGAATGCCCGGCCCGGACATTTTTATGGTGGCCCTCAGCCAGATGGTGTCGCTGGTGCCCGAGGGGCTCCCGGTGGCGATGACCATCGCCCTGGCCGTCGGCATGCAGCGCATGGCCCGGCGGGGCGCCATCGTCCGGCGCCTGTCCGCCGTGGAAACCCTGGGCTCCACCGACGTCATCTGCTCGGACAAAACCGGCACCCTCACCAAGAACGAGATGACGGTGCAGGCGCTCTGGCTGCCGGACAACCAGCGCATCACCGTCACCGGCTCGGGATACGCCCCGGAGGGTGCAATCCAAAGGGAGGATCAAACACTCCGAAGCCCGCTCCCCGAGGGCCTCCGCTTATTGCTCGAAGCGGCCGCGCTCTGCAACGACGCGCAGCTGATCGCCCCCGACAACCTGGAAGCCCGCTGGCGCACTCTGGGCGATCCCACCGAAGCCGCCCTGCTCACCCTCGCGCTCAAGGGCGGCATCGACCCCGAGGGCCTCCGGCGCGAATGGCCCCGGCGGGCGGAGATCCCGTTTGATTCCGGTGCAAAAATGATGGCGACACAACACGGCCCAGCGCACCGGCCGGGACGGGTGGTTCTCAAGGGCGCCCCCGAGTTTCTCCTGCGCCTCTGCGGCTCGGTCCGCAGCGGATCCCAAACCGCGCCTCTGGACGAGGAGGGGCGCGGGAGGGCCCTGCAAACCAGCGAAAACCTCGCCGCCGAGGCGCTCCGGGTGCTGGCGGTTGCGGAGGCCGAAGGCGACATCGACGCGGATGCGGGGTTTGCCCAATTTGCCGGGCGGGCCACGTTTCTGGGATTGATTGGCCAGATGGACCCGCCAAGGGAGGAAGCCTTCGCCGCCGTGGCGGCCTGCCAGGGCGCCGGGATTCGGCCGGTGCTGGTCACCGGCGACCACCGGGCCACGGGGCTGGCCATCGCCAGGACACTCGGAATTGCCCGGGAGGGAGACAGGGCCGTGGACGGTCGCGAGCTGGAGCTTCTGAGCGAGGAAGAACTGCGCGAAGCCGTGGACACCATCGCGGTGTTCGCCCGGGTGCATCCGGCCCAGAAGCTGCGGATTGTGGAGGCGTTCCAAGCGCGCTGCCGGGTGGTGGCCATGACCGGGGACGGCGTCAACGACGCGCCCGCCCTGGCCCGGGCGGATGTGGGCGTTGCGATGGGCGTCACGGGCACGGAAGTGGCCAAAGGGGCGGCCAAGATCGTTCTAACGGACGACAATTTCGCCACGCTGGTGCGGGCCATCGAACAGGGTCGCCTGGTGTATGCGAATATCCAGAAACTGCTGCTCTTCCTGTTCGCCACATCGATCGACGAAATCATCCTCCTGTTTCTCGCCCTGGCGCTGGGTTTGCCCCTTCCACTGGCCGCCGTGCAGATCCTCTGGATCAACCTCGTGACTGAGGGAACGCTGACGGTCAACCTCGTGATGGAAGGCCCCGAGGGCCATGAAATGCAGCGTTCTCCCCTGCCCCCCGGGGCCAGCCTCATCAGTGCTCAGATGTGGCGCCGAATGGCCGTGATGGTTCCGGCGTCGGTCATCGCCACGTTCGGGTTCTTTCAATGGCGCCTCGGCTCGGAAGCGCCTTTTGCGCTGGTGCAGACGGAGACGTTCACGGTGCTGGCCTTGAGCCAGTGGTTCAACGTGCTCAACTGCGAAAGCGCCACACGCTCCGTGCTCAAACTCGGAGTCCTCAAGAACCGCTGGCTGCTGGGCGGCCTCACCCTGGCGGTTCTTCTCCACGCGGCGGTGATCTATCTGGAGCCGATGAACCGCCTCTTTCACACCGTGCCCATTCCCTTGCGGGATATCGCAATCATCATCGGGGTCGCAACCGGGGTGCTTTGGGCGGAGGAAATCCGCAAATTTTTCGCCCGCAGCAGGTCGTGAAGGTGGGTGCCGGGGCGGGCACCCTGGTTTTGGTCAGCCGATCCCCTCCAGCCCCGGAACGCGGAACTGGTTTCAAGGGCGATCCCCGGATCTCGGCGGCACTGTGGCGCCGGGCAGCCTGTGGACGAGAGACAACTCCACATCATCCACATAGTGACCTTTAAAAGTCACGGTCTCCTGGGCAAGATGCGATCCGATCACAAACACGTGCACCAGCAGGTAATCCGTGCCCTCCGGCACCCGCAACTCACTGCTCATGCGCTGCCATGTCGCCGGGTTGCGATCCATAAACTTCCTTGCCGTGTGCGCCGCCGCGAGCTGGTCGCCCACGGAAACCGTCCTCCCGGTTTTCTGGATATGAGCCACGGCCTCGGCGTCGAGCGCCTGGATTGAAACGGCGCACCGGTATTTTTCCTTTGGGGAAAAGGACGTGGCATTAAACGCCGCCGAGAACTGCACAAAAACGTTCCCGTCCTCGAATTCTTTTCGGTAGGGACGCACATCCACCAAATGGAAGAGGTCTCCCATATAACCACCTCTCTCGACTTTGCCCTCATGATCGGCCCGTAGGATGCGGCACATCTTCGCGCCCTCAATCGGCTTCACCCCCTCCTGCGCCCCGACAACCTCGGAATAATCGCCCGACCAATGGTCCAGCGCGAGTTTGGGTCCAGCGCTCTCCAGCGGCGGCCCGGATTCAAAACTCTCATGGAGCAGGGAAACGCCCCTGGACTCCAAAGGAATCACATAACCAAAAACCACCGAGGCGCAGAAAAGCCCCGCCACAAGCCCCGCCGCCGCTGCCGTGAGCGGCCGCCACTGAAACCAGGCATTCCGGCGCCTGGAAACAAGCCCCGCTTCCCACCGAGCGTCTTCGAGCAACTCCAGGGGAGGCGGCGTCCTCAGGGACTCCGCGATCCCGGCTTCGAAATACCAGTCCCGGCGCAGAGTTTCGCGGCCCTGCCAGGTTTCAAGGAGCTGGGTCAGACGACGCAACTGCTCCTCGGAAATTTCGCCCTGGTGCCAGAGATGTAAGAGTTCTTCGAGTGTTTGGTTCATGATTCTAAATTTCCGACATCTTCCGCTCCACGCATTCCTGCAGGGCTCTCCGCAGCCGATAAAGAGCCTTGGTAACCGCATCAAAAGTCTGGCCCATGGCGGCCGCCACGTCCTCCATGGGGACCCGCGACTCATACCGGAGCAGAAGGAGCCGCCGCGCATTCCCCGGCAGACCGGCTACGCAGTCATCCAGAGCCCGCTGCCGCGCCGAGGCGCTTTCGTCGCTCCCCTCTGAAAAGGCCAGATCCACCTTTTCCAAAAAAGCATCCACAACGCAGCTGTCTGCCACAACCTTGGCCGAGCGCTGCTGCTCCCAATGTTTGCGAACGAGATTGCGGGCCACACCCCGGCACCACGCGGCCTGATTCTCCAGCGGTGTTCCCCTCCCAATCTCCACGGCCAAACGCAGCCAAACCTCCTGAATCACATCCTCGGCAGCGTGCGGATCCCGCAGCAGCCCTTTAACAAAGGCACCCAAGCCGTGCCGTTCACGGATAAAATCTGCCGCTGCGCTTTGAAGGGCATCAGTTTGCATGGACATTCATCCCTCCCGTCCGACGAGGCCGCCAAACATGGACATTTTTTAATCAGAGCAGAAACAACGCCCACAGCCCCCACTCGGGAAAAATGGTTTTTTCTTCCCCATTCCAGCGGTGCCGTGGCCGTCCGAACACGCCACCCTGAGCCAGGGACCTGGTTTGCTGTCGCCTAACCTGTGATTGGAAACTTGGGCTTAAGAAAAACGCTTTCTGGGTGTTCTCTCACAAAGAGCTTGTGGAAAACCCGCTCGCTGCCACCCACGCAGCCTGCATCTCTTCCGCGCACTCGGTCATCCCCGGTTTCCAAACCCAAACCCGTTCTCCATCCCGTTCCCATCCCTAATCCCATGAACCACCGCATCCTCCCCGCCGTATTCACCGCCCTGTTGACCCTCCCGTTGAGCGCGCTGATGGCCCAGGAATTAACGCCGCTGCTCAATGGCAAAGATCTCACGGGCTGGACCACCTTTGAAAAAGCCGCGGACCCCTTCTGGAAGATGGTGGATGGCGTCCTGGTCGGCGAAAACAACCCGGAACGCCACGGCAGCGTGCTCTACACGGAGCAGACGTTTCATGACGTGGTGTTTGAGGCGGAAGTCAAATGGAGCAAAGGCGCGGACACGGGCGTGATGCTCCGATTGAAGGATCCGTTGGTAAATCCCGACGACGGGAAGGGCAAAGGCACTTTTTATTCGGCCAACCAGATCCAGGTTCAGATCGGCACTTCCGGGAGCCTCAAACGCGACATGACCGGCTCCCTGTACGTGGGAGGTTCCGAGCGTTACCCGGAAAAGGCGCGGGGCGCCGGGGTCGATGAAGTGCTCAAACTCGAGGATTGGAACCACATCCGTTTTGAAGCCCGGGGCGACCTCTACAAGGTTTGGGTTAACGGCAAACAGGTGACTGAATACACCGACGCACGTTTCCCCGGGCGGGCGCCTTTGGGGCTGCAGGTGCATCCCGGCAACGTCATGAAAGCCGAGTTCCGCAACATCCGAGTCAAAGCCTTGGATTAGGCTCGGCCTGCAGGCCTGGTGTTCCAGCGTCGCCTGCCCTCAGCGCAGCGAAACCTGCGGTCACCACGCGACACGCCCAAGCGCCCCGCACGTCGCCCGGGCGTCCTCGCGCAACGCCCACCGCTGAGGGGAGAACTAGGCAAGGGAGGAAACCGGATCGGCGCTCCGAGGACGCCCGTTTCCGGCGTTGTCGGATGGAGTCGTCCGTGGGCAGACGGACGCCGGGACCCAAGCGGTTTTTCTCCCGGAACGGCAAAGGTTGAAAGCCGTTGAAGGTCTCTTTCCAAAGCAAGCCTCAACGATGAGCCTGACTCACTGGGCGCCATTCGGGACAAACCCGTCGCGGCACACCCCGCCGGCTTGTATACCCCACACCCACGGCCCTGAACGGGGCCTGTTTTCCTCCCGGTTAGGGCCCCACAATCACCCAGTCCGGGAAGAGGGTGCATCCCATCGCGGCGGGCGGACTGGGCGCGTCTGAGCGTGCGAAACAGCGCGCCGAATCCGCGCGGCGGAGAGTGTTGCGGGCTGTCACAGAGGTTTCACGAGTGCGTCGCGCGTTCGACATAAAGCCAACCTTAGGTGTGCCGCCCAGCGCCCACGCCCGGGCGTCTCACCACCGCATCACCTCGCCATGAAAAGAAAATCCCTGCCCCTCGCCGCCTCTATACTCACGGTCGCCTCCACATTGAGCACCGTCCTCCCGGGGCACGCGCAGCCTTTATCGGTGCGGCATTCAGGCACCTACACCAGCGCCAAGATCACGGAAATCGTCGCCTACGATCCTGCGAGCAAACTGATGTACACGGCGGCTGGGACCGACGGGGGCATCAACGTGATCGACGTCTCCAACCCCGCCGCGCCGACGCTTTCCACAGTGCAGGGCGGCACGATCTCCATCACGGCGATCCTTGCCGGATACACGGACGTCAACAGCGTCAGCATCAAGAACGGAGTGCTGGCCGCCCCGGTCGCCAACTCCGACGGCACGCAGCCCGGCCGCGTTTTCTTCTTCAACGCCGCCACCGGCGAGCACCTCGGCAACGTGGCCAGCGGCGTCCTGCCCGACATGCTCACATTCACGCCGGACGGCAAAAAGGTGTTGGTGGCCAACGAAGGCGAAATGATCGCCGGCGGCACACGGGGTGGCGCGGGGGATCCGGAGGGCTCCATCACGGTGATTCGTTTCGCGAACGACGCACCCGTCTCCCCGGCCAACGCGGCCGGCGCCACCGCGCAGCAGCTCACCTTCACCGCATTCAATGGACAGGAGGAAGACCTCCGCCGCCGCGGGGTCCGGATCTTCCCCACGGTTTCCGCCGCGCAGGATCTTGAGCCGGAGTACATCGCCGTTTCGCCCGACGGCAAGGAAGCCCGGGTGACGCTGCAGGAGGCCTCGGCGTTCGCGGTGATCAAGAATCTCGACACCGCCAGTCCAACCCTCAGCGAAATCCAGCCGCTCCAGGCCAAGGATTTCAGCAAGGGCCTGCCGAGCGTTGAGAACTTCACTTGGGACCCGAACGTCACGATCGGCAGCACGGCCACCGGCCAGTCACTCAAACTGGGTGGCTTCAGCGGACTCCATTTCGAGGGCTACAACGGGAGCAAACTGCGGATGATCACCATCACCGACCGCGGCCCCAACGGCGAGCCCGCCGATTACGTGCCCTCGACGCCCGGCCAGGAGCGGCCGTTCGCGCTGCCCGCCTTCCAGCCCCGCATGGTCCGGTTTGAACTGGATCCGGCGACGGGGCGGGTCACCCTGCTCAACCAGATCCTCCTTTTCAAACCCGACGGCGTCACGCCGATGACCGGCCTGCCCAACATGACGGGAGGCACACCCAATCTGGCCTACGTGGATGAAACGCCGATCGACCTCAGCAAGAACCTCATCCCCACCGATCCACTCGGCATCGACCCGGAAGGTATTGTGACCCAGGCGGGGCCAGACGGTGTCATCGGCACACTCGACGACATTTTTTGGGCGGTGGACGAGTACCGCGTGGCGATCCTCAAGTTCCAGGCGCAGCCGGGCGGTGGCGCCAAGCTCATCAAACGTTACGTGCCCGCTGGCACAGCGGCGGCGAACGGCGGCGCGCCCCTGAGCACGGCGGACAGCGAGGCGTTGCCGGCGGTTTACGCCCAGCGCCGGCCGAACCGCGGGTTTGAAGCCGTGGCCCTCGACGCCACCCTGGGCAAGGTCTACGCATTCATCCAGAGCCCCCTCGACAACCCGGACACCACCGCCAACTCGACTTCCTCCTCCTCGCGCAACCTGCGGATCGTCGAGCTCGATATTGCCACCGAAGCCGTCACGGGTGAGTACCTCTACGTGCTCGACAACGTCAGCGGAGCGGGCACGTCCAAGGCCGACAAAATCGCGGATGCCGTGAGCCTCGGCAAAGGGCGCTTCCTTGCCATTGAGCGGGACGACCGTACGGACGGCCTTTCGAGCAAACTGGCTTACGAGGTGGATCTCAAGGGCGCCACGAACATCAACGTGACGGCCAACCTAGCCGGGCTCAGCGGCGCACAAACGGTGGAAAACCTGACGGTCGACCAGCTGGCGGCTCTCACTCCGCCGATTTATCCGACGTGGAAACGCTCCATCGCGAACCTCGCCTCCGTCGGCTACACCGGCGTCAGCAAGCTCGAAGGGTTCACATTCATCAACGAAACCACCTGGGCTGTGATCAACGACAACGATTTCGCCATGTCGGGCGTGATCAACGGCAACGGCAGCGCCCCGCTCAATCCCTCACCGGAGCCCATCCAGATCGGCTTGGTGACGTTTGACCAATCCAACGGTCTCGACGCCAGCGACCGCGAAATCTCCGCGAGCCTCGGCGCGATCCAAATCGTCAATCGGCCGGTCCTGGGCCTGCCCATGCCGGACTCCATCGCCAGTTTCTCGGCGGGCGGCCAGGCATACTACATCACGGCCAATGAAGGGGATGACCGCGGCGAAGTGGAACGGCTCAGCAACGCAATATTCCCACTCGATCCGGGGGCCTTCCCGAACGCCGCGACCCTCAAGGGGAACGCCGTGCTGGGGCGCCTCAATGTTTCGAGCATTGAGGGCAAACTCAACCTCGGCGGCGCCAGTGTCACCACCACACGGATCGACGGCGACTACGACCTGGATGGCGACTTTGACGCCCTTTACACTATCGGCACCCGTTCGTTCACCATCTGGAACGCCCAAGGCAGGCGTGTTTACGACAGCGGCGATGACTTCGAGAGGATCACGGCGGAACTCGTTCCCGCCCAATTCAACTCGGACGGCACGGCGGCCTCGTATGACACCCGCAGCGACAACAAAGGACCCGAACCCGAAGCCGCCGCGACGGGTGTGATCAACGGACGCACCTACGCGTTTATTGGGTTGGAGCGGACAGGCGGCATCATGGTGTACGACGTGACCAATCCGGTGGAGGCCGAGTTTGTGCAGTATGTATCCCAAGTGGGCGACGTGGCCCCGGAAGGCCTGATTTTCCTGCCAGCGGATGCAAGCCCGTTCAACGGTGTGCCGGGTCTCGCCGTGGCCAATGAAGTCAGCAAAACGCTCTCCCTTTACCGCATCGACCTCCAGCCGCGGGTGGTCGCCGTGGCGGCCGCCAGCGCGGCGGGCCGTTACGCCGCCGGCGACGAGATCCTCATCGCGGTGAATTTTGACCAGAGCGTGACCGTGACCGGGAGTCCCACCCTCACTCTGAACGTGGGCGGGGTTGCGCGCACGGCCACCTACGTGGGCGCGGAGGGCAATAAACTCACCTTCCGCTACATCGTGCAGGCAGGTGACAACGTCGCGGACCTGGACTATGGCGGCGCGGATTCGCTGGATCTCGCCGGGGGCACGATCCAGGGCGCGACCAGCAACCTGGCCGCGGCCACCGTTTTGCCCGCGCCGGGCGCGGACGGGTCGCTGGGGAAAAACAGCGCCATTGTCATCGACACCGTGCAGGGCTTGATCCTGCTCACCGGCACCTACGCTCAGGGAGTGGACGGCGCGCCGGGCAGCAACACGAACAACCTGCCCTTGGGCTACCTCTACAACAAGTTCCACGGCGTCGTGACCAGCGGCAGCAGCCGCTTGGCATACTCCGCGGAGGTGGCTCCGGCATTCGGGAAAGGGAAGCCTCTCACCGGGTTTTGGTCCGACAACTTGGGCTCGCCCCGTTTGCTTGCGCGCCAGGACATGCCCAACCCGGCCGTCACCCCCAACTTGTTTGCCGCATTCACACCCACCGCTTTCGCCACGGATCTCTTCAGTTCCGAAGTCGGCCAGGCGGTTTTCCGGGGCAATGTGACCAAACAAGGCTTCAGTTTCTGGAGGCAAGCCGCGGGCGGCCTCGACATCTTGGCCAAGGCAAACGATCAGGTCGCCTCGGCTTCCCTCAAGAGCGTCAACCCGGGCGCCGTCGACGCGTCAGGCAAGGCGTACTTCACCGCCACGTTTGCCGCCAAAAATGGCACCAACGCCAACAACGATTCGGCCTTGGTTAAAGCGGGTGTCGCGGGCGACGACCTCGTCCTGGCCCGCGAAGGCCAAGATGCCCCGGGAGCGAACGGCGCCCTCTACGGCCAACTGGCCGGTCGCGTATCGGTCTCGCCCGGAGGGTCGGTGGCGTTTGTTGCTCCGCTCACGAAGGGGACGGATTCCGGATTCAACGCAACGAACGACACGGCGCTTTTCGTCGGCACAACCCCGGCCAAGCTGGTGCGTGAGAATGACCCGGCAGACGGTGCGACGAGCGGTGTCTTTGCGGGGTTCGGTCGTCCGGCCCTGAACACAGCAGGCAAAGTTGCGCTCGCCGCGGTGGTCCGCGCAGTCCCGGGCACCAAACTCGTCAACGCCACCAATGACTCGGGAATCTGGTCTGACTTGGCGGGCACTGTGAAACTGGTTGCTCGCGAGGGTGCCCAGGCGCCCGACACGGCGGGCACTCCCATACCGGGGGTGACCTTCAAGGAAATGCGCGGCGCGAGCCCGCTGATCACCGATCAGTTCGTGATCTTCAGCGCTTCACTGGCCGGCAGCTCGGTGAAACCCAACAACGACGTGGCGCTGTTCTCTTGGAACGGGACAACCCTCAGGATGATCGCCCGGGAAGGTGACGTCGCAAAGGGGGCACGCGATGGTGCGTTGATCGACAAAATCACGACCTTCGCCGCCAACCCCGCCAGCCATGTGGCGTTCGGCTCCCGGCTGACGTCGGCGGCCGCATCGCAAGCGATTTCCCGCTTCAACGACAGCGCGATCCTGCGCACGGACGCCGCCGCGGTGAATCCCACCATCATCTTCCGCACGGGAGACACCGTGAGCCCGGCGCCCGGCATTCCCGCGCTGCTGAACATCCGGGCCCTGAGCTTCCTGCCCGGTTCCGCCGGTGCGGATGGCTGGGGCCGCGCGGTGGATGATCTCGGAGGAGTGGCCACGGTGCTCACGTTCCAGGGCGGGGTGCAAGGCATCGGAACGCTCGATGGCGTTGACCAGTAAACATTGAATCGCGTGCGCCCATTCAGTCGCACCCTTCAGCACTCCCTGGCGTTCGGGCGCTGGCCCGTTCGGCAGGGAGTGCTTTTCTGGGGGGGAATTCTGGTCACCGCGGGTCTGATGGCCTGCAACCGAAAGAGCCCAGTCAAGGAAATGCCCCCGATTCCTGAATCACCGGCGGTTATCACCCTCGGTTCGGCCGCCTCGGCGCCGCCGCCCTCCCTGCCGGACACCGCCCCCAGCGCGCCCTTATCAAAACAGCCGCCGCCGCCTCCGCGTGTCGCGAAACTCCAAGCGCCGCCCCCCGTCGGCACACAAACTCAATGGAAAGCCCGCATGGCATCGGCGAGTCCCGAGACCAAAGCGGAGCTGATCGGCGAGGCGCTGGCCACAGGTGAGGAGGAGGCCGCCTGGATTTTCCCCGCCGCCCAGGCCGACGGTTCCGCCGCAGTGCGAGCGGCGGCCGCAAACGAACTCCACCGCCTCTCCGAGGCGTCTTATGCAAGGTATGCGCCGGTGGCGCTGAATGACCCGGCCCCGGCGGTGCGCCAAACGGCCATCGATCAACTCGGCGGGCGCCCCCCGGAAACGATGGCCCCTGTGCTCGCAGCGGCTTTGGCCTCCGATTTCCCCGAGGTCCGCGAGGCGGCCTTCGATCAGATTGCCACCCAGCCCAATGCCATTCTGCTGGAGGTGTTCTTCGCCGGACTCGATGATTCGGAAAAATCTTTTCGGAGCAAGGTTCGCGATGAAGTGCGGAAACTCGTGGGCAAGGAATTCGACAACTACAAACAAGCCGCAGCCTGGTGGAAGGTGAATCAGGCCAACTACAACAGCGATCTTGTTTATTTGGGGCAATGAGGGGCGAAACCCCGATTCCGCGATGGGCTTTGGAGTGGATGCGGAGATCGTTCTCAGCCCCGCCTCGGCGCGAGCCGTAGTTGAACATCCGAAGCCACAGGTCGCGCGGCAGCCATCGTCACAGCGATTATTCAGTGGGGCCCACCAGCCTCCACCGCCCATTGCCCTGAATCCATTCGGTAGCCACCCGTCCGAGCAGAGATGGATTCTTCAAGTCTGGAGCTCGACAGCTGGTCTTCATTCGATCCGGGAGTCAAGCGACACGTCTCCGACTCTTTCGGTGACTTCCACCGCCGAGGATGCGGGAAATGGCCCAGTTAGCTTCTGCGTCGCGCGGCGATTGCGGAACGGGCCAACCGCGCCGCACCGGGGACCGTGCGCGGCGCGAGGGCCTGCGGCGCAGCAGGAATAGAAACAAAGACAGCAGCTCCATCCATCCCCGAATAACGCCTCAACGGTTATGAATACCGGCCCGGTGTTTTCCCCCCTCAGGGGGGGGCAGGCGCCGACCACGCTCCGCTTCCCACAAATCCCCGTAACCCATGAAAACAACGTCACTTTTCGGACTCCTCCTGCTCGCCATCACCTCCCTTGCCTGGAGTGCTCCCGGGCCAAGTCGGCTCTACGCAGACTATTTCGGCGGAAAAATCGCCCGCGTCTCCGCAGACGGCGCCGTGGACTGGGAGTTCCCGGCCAAGAAACCCGGGAACTGTATTCAACTTCCCAACGGCAACGTCCTTTTCTGCGACATCGAAGGCCCGAAGGAAGTCACCCCGGAGAAGACAATCGTCTGGCAATACCGTCCCAAGGCGCCCGGCCTCTGCCATTTCTTCGAGCTCCTGCCCAACGGCGATGTGTTGATCGCCGAGACGATGCTCAGCCGCCTTGTGGAGATCGGCCGTGATGGCCGGGTGAAAAAGGAGATCCCGGTTCCCTCAAATCCGGCCAAGATCAACAGCCACCAGTTCCGCGGGGTGCGCAAGACGGCGGACGGCCATTATTGGCTGTGTATGATGGAGGAATCCAAGATTGTGGAGCTCTCCTCCGAGGGCGCTGTTTTGCGCGAGTTCCCCATGCCGGGGCATCCGTGCGAGGCGCTTCGGCTCCCGGACGGCCACCTGCTGGTGACGATGTATGGACCGGCCCGGGTGGCGGAGTTCGACGAGCAACTCAGGGTCGTCTGGGAGATCGCCCAGAACGAACTACCCGGCAACCCGCTGCGGATTCCATTCGGGGTGGAACGTCTGCCGAACGGAAACACATTGGTGTGCAACTCGCTCCACAGCTTTATGGGGAAGCAGCCTCAGGCTTTCGAGGTAACACCCGACAAGCGGGTGGTCTGGGAGCTGACCGATCACGCCCGGTTCAAGAACGTCTCCTACATTCACACGGTCACGGCCCCGCAGACGCCCTAACGGGGACCGGGGAACGCGAGGAACCCACACTGCACCCACCAGCGTCGGCCTCTCAAGGGATCGGCGGCTCAAGGCCCATCGTGAAGCGCTGAAAGAAACCGCGGAAAATTCGCCGATTCCCCTGCCGAGTTGGCGCGCGGTGGAATGAGCGTCCACCGGGCATAGTGAGCTGGCCCGGCAAAAGGGCCAAGGACGGGGCCGAATCCGCTTCAAAGGCGAACACCGCCCCCCCTGATGAACGCCCGGGCGCAGACTGATTCAGGGAGCTGGTCCCTTCCGACGCCTCCGTTTGCCCATCCCGTTACAGACGCCGGGCCGTTTCGCTCGACAAGACGCCGAGGAGCCGGGACGAGGCTTATCGAGCGACAGGCGCGTTTTGCTGGAGCTGCGCGGCAACGGCTTTTGCGACCTGTTTGGCGAGAACCTCCGAGCCGCTGGGCATGAAATGCACGTTGCGCGGGCCTTGCAGCTTGGCTTGGTCGGGCTTGACCGCAGCCCAGAGATCGTTCCAGACAACGCCCTCCTCGGCCATCACCCGGCGGGCCACCTCGTTGTAGGGTAACTCGGAGTCTTTCACGTATTTAGCGGCATCGCTCTCAGGCACGGGTGTCGTGCTCCCGAATACCAGCTTTGCCCCGGTCTGCCGAAGACGCGCGATGATCACGCGGAGGTTTTTTTCGTAGGCCTCGAGGGAAACGTTCGGGCGGCCGCCGTTTGCGGGGGAGGCGTATTCGCCCTGGTCGTTTTTGTCCCGATCATCGGCGAACCGGTAGGAGAGGTCGTGTAAACCGTGGTTGAAGTGGATGACATCCCAGCGCGCGTTGTCGCCCGCCAGCCAGCGCTCCACCCCGTAGGATCCCAGGGCGGTTTTGGTGGAGCCGCAGTTGGCCACGGGACGGTGGACGTTGGCCACCCCCGCCAGCTCCCTTCTCACCGAGAGTGTGTATGCGACTGAGACGGAGTCCCCAATGAGGAGCACCCGGGGGAGCTTCGGATCGTCTGTGACGGGGGCGAATTCGGGTGCTGTGGCCGGCTTGGCCGAAGCTCCGGGCTGGGTTTGGGCGTTGGCGCTGGAGATCGCAGCGAGAAAAATCAGCACGCAGCTGCGAAGAATATTTTTGAGGGAGCGGGGAGTGGTCATTGGTTTTTATGGCGGGTTCGGCGACCGATGGAATGGGAGGAAAGGTGCGACTTCAGGCGATTCGGGCACAAACCTTCCAGCATTTGTTTTTTCCACCCCGCGCACCCGTTTGCCGGAAAAAATGAGGCCATTTTGCGGCACCCCAAGGATTCCACCCGCTGTTTCCCGGAAATTCTCCGACAAACGGCGGGGATTTTGGGAAAAGGCCCTCGGAGACGGATTGGGTTTGCCGATGGGTGACCGCTCCTGCCTGCCGCCCGATGACGCCTCTGAAACGCTCCACGTTCGCCTGATTCCTCCAATGAACAACACTCGCCCGATTGCAATGCTCGCCGCGCTCACACTGCCGCTGATTTCGACCGGGGCGGAAGAACCCCGGAACGATCCGCGATGGGTCCGCACAGAGGGTCAACTCCAGTTTAAAGACCGCTTTGAGCGGGAGGAAACCGACCCGCAACGGGAGGATCTCGGCCCGGGCTGGACGACGAGCAGCGCCGAGCGCGCAAAAGGCAACAAACAGGTCGCACTTTCAGGAGGTTTCCTTCAGATCACGAGGCATCCCGTGGCCGATCACGCCGTCTCGGTTCGCCACCCTTTGGAGTTCGCCAATGGCGCCATCGAGGCAAGGATCCGGCTGGGAGCCGGAGACGATTTCACGATGAACTTCGCGGACATGGAGCTTCCCACCGTCCATGCCGGGCATCTGAGCCTGACGCGATGGACGCTCAAAGACGTGACGATGACCGATGCCAAGACCGGCATCTTCGATCTGGCCCTCCGCGAGCGTCGACTCAAAGGCGAAAAATCCCCCGAACTGGAGGCGTTGCTGGCCGCGAAAACACGGACGTTTCCCTGCGCGCTCACCCCGGGCCAGTGGCACACGGTTCTGGTGGTGTTCGAAGGAGACGAGATGCGGGTAAGCCTCGACGGCAAAGCGGTCGGCGCGCATCGCTCCATCGGCTTTGCACATCCCACCAAACGGCTGATCCGGTTCCTCGTTTCAAAGTCCGCCGAGCTGGACGACGTGAGGATCTGGAAGCTGCCGGCTCGTTGACGCGCACGAGGGACCGACGTCGATCCCCTTCCCGGTCGGAGGCGATCGAGCGCGCTTTGCGGGGATGCGCTTAACAGATCTCAATCCCCGTCCGGGCCGGGTGCGCGCCGCTCCTTTCCTCCCATTCCCATTCAAATTCGCCCTAAGAATTCCAGGCCCGCCTGTTGCCCAGCGGGGCAAGACTGGCAGGGCCGCTCAAGTTGCTTGCGCCCACACCAAGCGAGCTTTTAGCCTCCCGGGCATGAAACATCTTCTCCCCCTTTGCGCCGTGCTCACTTTCTCCGCGCGGTTGCTCGCCGCTGACAGCGCGGATTGGATCAGTCTCTTTGACGGCAAAACCCTCGACGGCTGGAAAACCAACGAAAACCCCCAGACTTTCTCTGTAAAAGACGGGGAACTAGTCGCATTCGGAGATCGCTCCCATCTCTTCTACGACGGCCCCGTTCAGAACCACGTTTTCAAAAATTTCGAGTTCCAAGCGGACGTGCTCACCAAACCCGGCGCGAATTCCGGAATCTATCTCCACACGACTTTCCAGCCATCGGGATGGCCTGAAAAAGGCTACGAAGTGCAGGTCAACAACACCCACAAAGACCCGAAGAAAACGGCCGGAATTTACGCGATCAAGGACAACTTCGTGGCCCCGGTGAAGGACGACGAATGGTTTACGATCTCCATCAAGGTGGAGGGCAAACGCATCGTCACGAAGGTGAACGACAAAGTGATCTCCGATTACACGGAGGAAGAACACCCCCAGCGCCCCAAAAGCTTTGCCGGACGTCTCCTTTCAGAAGGCACCTTCGCAATCCAAGGCCATGATCCCGCCAGCGAGGTGCACTACAAAAATCTCAAGGTTCGGCCTCTCCCCTAACCTGCCAACACCCGGGTTCTCCCGGCGCCGAGCGGCGGGAACATTCCGCTTCAGGGCCGCGAGCCAGCCTCATGGGAATCCCGATCCCCATTTTTGACCCGCAGAGGCCCGGTGCCCCCGGTTCTCGGCTTGCGAGTCTTTTTGCCTCCACGCTCGGGGCGGCTACGGGCGTTTGGGTTTTGGGCTTCCATCTCTGCGCCCTGGGGGCCGGGGTCGCCGTCCCGGCGATCGAGGTTGACGGAACCGCGCGCCCCCTTCCCTCAGCAAGCCGGGTCGTTGTCCCGGAGACATTCCATC